>CANJKV010000071.1 GCA_947474855.1 Aurantimonadaceae bacterium
CCGAAGGCGGCGAGCTTCTCCGCCACGAAGGCGGCGGTGTTCTCGACGTCGTAGAGCAGTTCGGGATGGGCGTGGAGGTGGCGGCGCCACTCGGCGATCTCGTGGCTTGTTTCGGCGAGACTTGGGTTGACGGGCATGTTGTTTTCCGGACACGCAACGGGAGCAGTTTGCATTTTGCCCGGACCATGCCACGACAGCGACACAGGCGCGAGCTAGGGCCGCTGGATTCCTTGATGTCACGATCGCGCGCGATCGCGCGAATACGAGGGGAGGGCGCCGCCATCATCGCCCTTCCGAGGAGACGGACTTTGACCGCAGGCCTGCTCACCCGCACCGCATCCCTCCTTCTCGGCCTCGCACTGGCCGGCACGGCGCTCTCCGCCCGCGCGGAAACGGCGATTCTCGTCGACGCCGGCACCGGCGCGGTGCTGGCGCAGAAGGACGCGACCCAGCGCTGGTACCCGGCCTCCACCACCAAGCTGATGACGACCTACGTCGCGCTGGAGATGATCCGCAACGGCGAGGCCGCCGCCGACACGCCGGTCGTGATGACGCGTCGCGCCGCCGACGAGCCGCCGAGCAAGATGGGCTACGAGCCGGGCTCTGTGATGCGCCTCGACAACGCGCTGCGCATGATCATGGTCAAATCGGCCAACGACGTGTCCGTCGCCATCGCGCAGGCGCTGGGCGGGCGCGACCGCGAAGCGTTCGGCCGCTACATCGAGCGCATGAACGACACCGCCGCGCGGCTCGGCATGAAGGACAGCCACTTCGTCAATCCGCACGGACTGCCGGCCCCGGGCCAGTTCTCCAGCGCCAAGGATCTCGCCATCCTCGCCGTCGCGCTCCGCCGCGACTTCCCGAGCGAGAGCGACCTGTTCCGGATCGAGGCCCTCTTCACCGGCACCGACACCATCCCCAACCACAACGACCTCCTCGGGCGCTATCCCGGCACGGACGGGATGAAGACGGGCTATATCTGCGCCTCGGGCTTCAACGTCGTGACGACGGCGACGCGCGACGGACGCACCCTGGTGGCCGTGGTGCTGGGCGCCAACAGCGTCATCCAGCGCGCCAAGGAAACGGCCGAGCTCCTGGAAAAAGGCTTCGCCCAGTCCGTCCCGGAGGAAGCGCAGCTTCTCGCCTCGCTGCCGGCCTCCAGCGGGCCGCCGGCCGACGTGTCGAAGGAGATCTGCTCGAAGGAAGCGCGCACCGCCCGCGCCAACGAGCAGAAGCTCGCCGACAAGACGCCCGACACCCCCTATCTCACGCCACTCGTGCGCAAGACGACGCGCGCGCCCCAGGTCGTGCAGGTCGGGCTCGGCGGCGCGGCCGGCTTCGGCGACATCAAGCCGGGCGTCACGCTGATCCCCGCATATGGCATTCCGCTGCCGACGCCGCGCCCGACCTGGCCGCCGGTGCCGACCGCGGTTTCGCCCGCCGCCGCCGCGGACGAGGGCGCCATCGGCGACGCGCCGGCGCAGGGGCGGGTCGTCTCCGCCGAGCCCGCCCCGGCCGCCCAGCCGTGAGCCCGTCCGAACCGATCCCTGTCTCGGTCCTCACCGGCTTTCTCGGAGCGGGCAAGACGACGCTTCTCAACCGGATGCTCGCAGAGCCGGCCCTGTCGGGCACGGGCGTCGTCGTCAACGAGTTCGGCGACGTCGGCATCGACGCCGCCCTGATCGCCGCGACCGCCGGCAGCGGCGTCATCGAGCTCGCCGGCGGCTGCCTCTGCTGCGCGGTGCGCGGCGAACTGGTGGACACCCTCGTCGACCTCGCCGCGGCCATGGAGGCCGGCAGCACGCGCCGGCTCGAACGCCTCGTGATCGAGACCTCGGGCCTCGCGGACCCCGCGCCCGTCGTCGCCGCGCTGATGGCGGACGCGCGGCTCGCCGCGGCCTATCGCCTGGACAGCGTGATCTGCGTCCTCGATGCCGTGAACGGTTCCGCCTCGCTCGCCGCGCACGAGGAGTCGCGCCGCCAGGCGGCGCTCGCCGACCTCGTGGTCCTGACCAAGGGCGACGCCGCCGAACCCGAGGCGCGCGCCGCCAGCCTCGCCGCCCTGCGCGCGCTCAATCCCGAGGCGCCGGTTCTCGACGCCGCGGCCGGAGAAGCAGGCGCGGCGGTGCTGATCCCGGCGCCCGGCCGGCGCGGGCCGACCTTCGCCCGGCATCTCGCCGCCGTGGAACCGGGCCACCATCACGATCACGCTCATCACCACGGCCATTCCCACGATCACTCCCATGCTCATGGCGGTTCGTCGCTGTCCTCCGTCTCGATCCGTTGGGACGTGCCGCTCGCCCCCGGCGCGGCCTATGGTTTCGCGGAAAGCCTCGTCGCCCTGCTCGGGCCCCGGCTCCTGCGCTTCAAGGCGGTGGTGGATCTTCAGGGCGAATCGGAGCGGCCGCTCGTGCTCCATGCCGTCGCCGGGCGCCTGGACGGGCCGCAGCGCCTCGAAGGCTCCCTCGGCGGCGCCGGGTCGCGCTTCGTCGCGATCGGCGAGGGGCTCGACGAGCGGGTGATCCGCGACCTCTTCGCCGCCTTCGTCGGGGTGCCGCGCGTCGATGCGCCCGACCGGGCGGCCGTCGAGCACAATCCCCTCGCGGTGCCGAACTTCACCTTCCGCTGACGCGCGAGGGCGCGGCGCACTTCATTTGCCGCCTCCGGGCTCCTATCTGCGAAATGCTGCGCCGCACCCCGCGGCGGACACGGCCCGTTCGAGACCCGCGAGAGACCGATGAGCGATTACTCCGTCGATCCCCAGACCATCGTCGACTTTTGGCGCGAGGCGGGACCCGAGAAGTGGTTCACGAAGGACGAAGCCTTCGACGAAACGGTCCGCGCGCGCTTCCAGGACATCTACGAGCGCGCCGCGCTCGGCGAGTTCGTCGCCTGGGAGGACGACCCGACCGGGGCGCTCGCGCTCGTCCTCCTCTTCGACCAGTTCCCGCGCAACATGTTCCGCGACAGCCCGCGCATGTACGCCACCGATGCCGAAGCCCTGCGGATCGGCCGGATGGCGCTGGAGCGGGGCGACCACGAAACGGTGGGCGAGGACCTCAACCAGTTCCTCGCCATGCCGCTGATGCATTCGGAGGAATTGGCCGACCAGGAGGCCTGCTGCCTCTGGATGACGCGGATCGGTCCCGACAACGTGCCCTTTGCCGAGGAGCACCGCGAGATCGTCGCCCGCTTCGGCCGCTTTCCCCACCGCAATGCCATCCTGGATCGGCCGACGACGCCGGAGGAGGCGGCCTTTCTGGAGTCCGGCGGCTTCGCCGGGTGATCGTCGGCGAGCGGCCGGCGCGACTTTCTTAACGCGGCGCCGATAGGTTTCCGCCGACGGCCGAGCGGCCCGCGCGCTGCCGGCCCGGCGGCGAGGGAGACGGATGACCATGAGCGCGAGGTTGCTGCGGGACGATCACACGATCTCGGGATCGGCGGTTCCCCCGCTTCAGCCGACCTTCGACGCGCCCGCCATCCCGACCCGGCCCGTCCTCGACGTCTTCCTGCGCGCGCCCGAAAGCGGCACGCGGCGGCGCCTGACCGTCCACGAGCCGATGGCAGCCTTCGGCCTCATCGACGAGCTCGACTTCCTCACCGCCCGCGCCGTCGACCAGAACGTCTTCTTCGCCCCGCAATTCCTCGTGCCCGCGATGCCCCGGCTCGATGATCGCCGGGTGCGGCTGATGCTGGTGCGCGACGAGACCGCCGCCCGCTCGCGCCTGCGCGTCCTTCTCCCCTTCACGGTGGAGAAGCCCGGCCTGTTCGGCGGCGCGCCGGTGATCCGCGCCTTCGCTCATCCCTTCGGCCGCCTCGGCACGCCCCTCCTCGACAGCGACGATCCCGCCGGCACGCTCGCCGATCTCGTGGTGGGGCTCGCCAAGCCCGATCTCGGCCTTCCCGACGTCCTCGTCCTGCCGGAGGTCCGCCTCGACGGTCCCGCCGCCGGCTGGATCCGCGGCGTCGCGGGCCGGCGAGGGCTCGCCGCCGAGACGACCAACGTCTTCGAGCGCGCGGTGCTGAGCGGCGACCGGCCGCCGGCCACGACGCCCAAGCGCCGGCGCGAACTCGCAAGGATGGTGCGCGTCCTTGAACGGCTCGGCGGGCCGGTGCGAAGCGTCACCGCGGCGGAGCCGGAGACCGTCCGCCTCGCTTTCGAGGAGTTCCTCGTCCTCGAGGCCAGCGGCTGGAAGGGGCGCGAGCGCTCGGCCCTCGTGATGGATCGCTACCGCTCGGCCTTCGCGCGCGAGGCGGTGAACCTCATGGCTGAGAAGGGCCGTGCGCGCATCCTGGAGCTTCGCGCCGGCGGCCGGCTCGCCGCGAGCCTCGTCTGCTTCGTGATCGACGGCGAAGCGGTCCTGTGGAAGATCGCCTATGACGAGGCCTTCGCGAAGGCCTCCCCCGGCTTCCAGGTGGTGGCCGAGGCGACGCGCCGGTTCCTCGCCGATCCCGCCATCGCCCGCGTCGATTCCTGTGCCATGCCCGACAGCCTTCTCGTCAACCGGCTCTGGCCGGAGCGCACGAGCATCGGCACCATCGTCCTGTCGCTGCGGCCCGGCGGCGAGGCACGGGTCGCGCAGGTCGCGCGCGCGCTCAAGACCGCGTCGCGCTCGCGCAATGCCGTGCGCCTCATGCGCGAGCGGCTGGCGGGTCTTCTCCGGCGCTGAGCGGACGAGGCTCGGACTCCGCTTCGGCCTCGGTCCTGGCCATGTCGCGGAAGACGCGGCGCATGATCTTGCCGGAGGTCGTCAGAGGCATCTCGTCGACGAAGCCGATCTCGCGCGGATATTCGTGCGGTGAGAGGCGCTCGCGCACGTGGCGCTTCAGCGCTTCGGCGAGCGCTTCGTCGGCCCTGATCCCGTCCGCCGGCACGACGTAAGCCTTCACGATCTCGGTGCGCACGGGATCGGGCTTGCCGACCACGGCCACGAGCGCGCAGGCGGGGTGGGTTAGAAGGCAGTTCTCGACCTCTCCCGGCCCGATCCTGTAGCCGGCCGAGGTGATGATGTCGTCGTCGCGTCCCACGAAGGACACGTAGCCCTCGGTGTCCGTCACGCCCTGGTCGCCGGTCATCAGCCAGTCGCCCCGTATCTTCGCCCGCGTCGCCCCGGGGTCGCCGAGATAGCCGAGAAACATCACGGGATCGGGCGCTGCGACTGCGATCTCGCCGGGCGTTCCCGGCGCCACCTCGCGCCCCTCCGGATCGAGGATCGCGACGCGGTGGCCGGGAACCGCCTTGCCGATCGAGCCCGGCTTCGAGACGCCCCAGCCTTCCGCCGAGGCGAGAACGAGGTTGCATTCGGTCTGGCCGAAGGCCTCGTTGACGGGGCACCCGAAGAAGGCGCGCGCCCAGGCATGCGTCGCCGCCGGCAGGGTTTCGCCGGCCGACAGGATCGTGCGCAGCGACAGGCCGACGGGCGGGCGCTCCAGGCCCGACGCGGCGCTCTGCATCAGACGCAGCGCCGTCGCCGGCAGGAAGGCGTTGCGGACGCCCCGCCGCGTCATCAGCGCCAGGGCTTCCGCGCCCGAGAAGCGGGCGCTCGAGAAGACCACAGGCACGCCGAAGTGCAGCGACGGCAGGAGCGCGTTGAGGAGGCCGCCCGCCCACGCCCAGTCGGCCGGCGTCCACATCGCGTCGCCCGGTTGCGGCAGATCCTCGTGCGCCATCACGAAGCCGGGCAGGTGACCGGCAAGGACGCGGTGGCCGTGAAGGGCGCCCTTCGGATTGCCCGTGGTGCCGGAGGTGAAGATCAGGAGGGCCGGATCGTCCGGACCGGTCTCGGCCGCGGGCGCTCGCGCCGGATCGGCTTCGGCGGCGAGGCGTGCGAGGTCGAGCGCGCCTTCCGCGGGACCTGACACCGAAAGCACGCGCCGCAGCGCCGGCAGCGGCTCGGCGAGCGCGCTCAGCGTGCCCAGCCCTTCCGGGTTGGTGACGAGCGCCGAAACGCCGGCGCGGGCGAGGCGGAAGCCGAGCGCTTCCGGCCCGAACCGGAGCGCCAGAGGCACGGCGACCGCGCCCAGCCGGTAGGCCGCGAGGTGGGCGGCGGCCGTCTCGACGCTCTGAGGCAGGACGATGCCGACGAAGTCGCCGCGCGAAACGCCGAGATCCGACAGGACGGCGGCGAAGCGCGCCGCGCGATCCGCCAGCGCGGCGTAGCTGGTCTCGACCGGGCTCGACCCTGCGCCGCGGTCCTCGATCAGGCAGACACGCTCCGGCTCGGCGGCGAGCCACGGGCCGAGGCAGGTCTCGGCGATGTTGCAGCGCGCCGGCAGGTCCCAGCGGAAGGTGGCTCGCCTTGCGGCATGGATCGCGTCGTCAGGCGACAGGGGACCGGTGCCGTCCATCACTCGAACAGAAGACCCTGCTTCGCCGGGGTCGTCGCCTCGTGCGCGGCTGCCCGGCGCACGCGCTTCGTCCGGGCGGCGCCGGCATTCTCGGTGCCGGTCGACACGGCGCCGCGCAGGCCGTCGGCGAGCTGCACCACGAACTCCGCGCCCATCGACAATTCGCTCGCGCTGGTGATCGGCTGCCCGTTGGGCCCCGCGCCCGGCCGGCGCAGGATCGCGTAGCCGCGCGACAGGACGTTGTCCGGGTTCAGGCTGAGCGCGACGCGCCATCGCGCATCGAGCCCGGTTCGCAGGCGCTCCAGGCCGAAGCGCTGGGCGCGCGGCAGGCGCCGGCCGAGATCGACGAGTCGCTGGCGATGTGCGTCCGAGCGGGCCGACATGGCCCGCGGCTGCAGGCTGAGGGAAGCGCGGTCGAAGCGCTGGCGCTTGGCGGCGAGGCCGCGCGAGAGCGCGTGGCCGAGAACGCCTTCGGCGTGGCGCAGGTCTGCGCGCTTGTCGCGCACGAGGCCGTCGAGGGCGTTCGGCGACAAGGGCGCGGCCGCCTCGCCGAAGCGGCGGCGGTTCTTGGACAGGCTCAGCCGAAGCGCCCGGACGAGGCCCGTCTCGGCCTCGTCGACGCGGCGTCGCGGAAGCGCGAGCAGCATGTCGACGGATGGAAGGGCGCGGGCGAGCGAGGTGACGTGCCGCTTTTCCGCGTCGATCCGGCGCGTGACCGACTGGCCGTGGCGGGCATGAAGCGAGGCGAGGGCGGCATGGAGCTCGGCGCGCACCGGCACCGCCATCTCGGCCGCGCCCGTCGGCGTCGGGGCGCGGCGGTCGGCGGCGTGGTCGATCAGCGTCCAGTCGGTCTCGTGGCCGACGGCGGAGATCAGCGGAATGAGGCTCCCGGCCGCGGCGCGCACCACCGCCTCGTCGTTGAAGCCCCAGAGGTCTTCGAGGCTTCCGCCGCCGCGCGCGACGATGATGAGGTCCGGCCGGGGCACGGCGCCGCCCGGCTCCAGCGCGTTGAACCCGTGGATGGCGGCCGCGACCTCAGCCGGACAGGTGTCGCCCTGGACGCGCACCGGCCAGACCAGCAGGCGCAGCGGGAACCGATCGGCGATGCGGTGGCAGATGTCGCGGATGACAGCGCCGGTCGGCGAGGTGACGATGCCGATCACCTGCGGCAGGAAGGGCAGGGGCTTCTTGCGCTCGGCCGAAAAGAGCCCTTCCGCCTCCAGCCGCACGCGCCGCTCGTTGAGGAGCGCCATCAGCGCGCCGGCGCCGGCCGGCTTCAGGTCCTCGATGACGATCTGATACTTGGACGAGCCGGGAAAGGTGGTGAGGCGGCCGGTCGCGACGACCTCCAGCCCTTCCTCCGGGCGGAAGGCGAGCTTGGCGAAGGAGGTGCGCCAGACCACGGCGTCGATGCGCGCCTTGTCGTCCTTCAGCGCGAAATAGGCGTGGCCGGAGGAGTGGGGCCCGCGATAGCCGGAGATCTCGCCGCGCACCCGCACGTGGCCGAAGGTTTCCTCCACCGTGCGCTTCAGCGCGCCGGAAATCTCCGACACGGAATATTCCGCGACGTTTGTCGCGGCGTCCGGCAGGAGGTCGAGGTCGATGGCTTGGCTCATCGGCACATCTCACGAGAACAAACAGGGAAACGCAAGGCCCGAAAGGCCGCACTCCACCGCGAAATCGCGCTTTGCGGGTCCTACCAGCCGGCGGCGGTCATGCTCGGGCGCAGGCGCTGCGAGCGGATCGCGCGGGTCTCGGGCAGGTGCGAAGGCTTGGCCTGGGCCTCGGCCGGCGGCAGATTGTGAAGGCTTTCGCGCATATGCTCGACGAGGGCCGATACGATCGGCCCCTCGGCGTTGCGGTTCTTGACGATGCCGATGCGGGCGTCGTCGAGCTTGGGAAAGCCGTCGGCCTCGCCGAGCACGCGCATGCCGCGCCTCAGCGAGCATTCGGCGAGAACCCCGACCGCGAGACCCGCCAGCACGGCCGAGATCACGGTCTGCGCCGCCCAGGAGGTGAAGAGCACGCGGTGGCGCCGGCCGATCCGGTCGAGCGCCTTCAGGCCTTCGACGCGCCAGGCGCAGTCGGCCCGGCCGAGGGCGAGGGGCAGGACCTCCTCGTTGTGGATGTCGTGGGCGGCGGAGGTGACGAAGTGCAGCGGCTCGGTGCGCACGATCTCCTTCGTCATCGCCGCCGTTTCGGCGCAGTCGGTGACGAGCGAGACATCGAGGCGGTTCTTCTCGATGTGCTCCAGGAGATTGGCCGTCGGCTCGCAGACGACGTGCAGCTCGACGAGCGGGTTGGAGCGCGCGAAGCGGGCGAGGATCTCGGGCAGGAAGCGCTCGGCATAATCGTCCGGCAGGCCGATCCGCAGGTGCCCCTGCATGGCGCCCTCGTCGAAGGCGAGCAGGGTTTCCTGGGAGAGCGCCATCATGCGCCGCGCATAGGCGAGGAGGCGGCCGCCCTCGTCGGTAAGCCGCATCGCCCGGCCGTTGCGCTCGAACAAGCAGGCGCCGAGCCGCTCTTCCAGGCGCCGCATCTGCATCGAGACGGCCGATTGCGTCTTGAACACCTCCTCCGCCGCGCGGGTGAAGGAGCCCGTGTCGACGATGGCGACGAAGGTGCGGAGCTGGTCGAGGTCGAGCGGCGCGGTCATGCGATCCATCCATCACTCGCGTTGATGGACGACATCATAAACATTCGTTGGTCTGATTGATAGAGGTCCGCTACCTTCCTCCTCGTCAGAACAAGCCCGCGTCGTTGCGACGCCCGAGACCGCCCGATGGCGGGTCTTCGGGCGAACGCCGGAGGCTTGTCCGTCGAACGGCCAGACATGGAGAACCGGCCATGACCATCGCAACCCGCTTTCCCCCGGCCCGCAGGCCCGAGCCCGTCGCCGCCGGCATCACCGGCCTCGCCGTCCAGTCCGTGCTGATGCTGGTGCGCTCCGTGATGAACCGACGCGCCGTGTACCAGCTCGACGAGATGCCCGACTACCTCCTGAAGGACGTGGGCCTGACCCGCGACGACGTCCATTCCGCGCTCGCCGCCGACTGGCGGGAGGATCCCAGCGTCGCCGTTTCGGTCGCCGCCGCGCGGCGCCGCCGCCGGATCAACGCGTGACGGAGCGCTCATCTTGAATCAGCGAACGTGAAACGGGGGCTCGATCGGCCCCCGTTTCCTTTTGGGCCGTCGATGACCGGCTCGAGGATCCTCAGATCCCCGTGCCGCTTTCTTCCTTCTGCTCGGCGGGATCCGACGCCTCGGTGCGCGGCGGGATCAGGAGCAGCTTGTCGATGCGCCGGCCGTCGAGGTCGATGACTTCGATCTTCCAATCCCCCGAATGGAAGCTCTCGCCGACCTCCGGAATGTGGCCGAGCCGCTCCAGGACGTAGCCGGCGAGCGTCGTGTAGTCGCGTTTCAAGGGGAACTCGATGCCGGGCACGAGGTGGGCGACGTCGTCCACCGGCAGGGCGGCGTCGACCAGCCAGGAGCCGTCCTCGCGGCGATGGGCGTCGACCTCGTCGTCGGCATGGCCCTCCGGCAGCGAGCCGGCGATGGCGATGAGGATGTCGGTGGGCGTTGCGACGCCCTCGAAGGAGCCGTACTCGTCGAGCACCACGGCCATGTGGATGTTGGAGGTGCGGAAGCGCTCCAGGAGCTTCAGGATCGGCAGGGTCTCATGGACGTAGAGCGGCTCGCGCATGGCCGCCGCGAGGTCGATCGCGCCGGTGCGGCGCTGCTGCTCCAGGAGATCCTTCACCTGGACGACGCCGACGACGTCGTCGGTTTCCCGGTCGATCACCGGAAAGCGCGAATGGCCCGTCGTCACGATCTCCTCCAGCGTTTCGGACGCCGGATCGCCGAGGTCGAGCCAGACGGTGTCGGGGCGCGGCACCATGATCGAGCGCACCGTGCGGTCGGCGATGCGCAGCACGCCTTCCAGCATCTGCCGCTCCTTGGGCTCGAAGACGCCGCTCTCCGTGCCTTCCGCGATCATGGCCTTGACGTCCTCTTCGGTCACGCCTTCCTCGCCTTTTCCGCCGACGCCGACGAGCGTCGACACCGCCTCGGTGGACACGCGCAGGAGCCAGACGATCGGGGCGCCGACCTTGGCGATCACCGTCATCACCGGCGCCACGAAGCAGGCGATGGCCTCGGCCCGCCGCATGGCGAAGCGCTTGGGAACCAATTCGCCGAAGATGAGCGAGAGGTAGGTGATGACGATGACGATGACGATGAAGGCGAAGGTGTCGGCGGTGCCGACCGGCGCGAAACCGGCATTCTCGATGACGTCGGCGAGCGGGCCGGCGAAGGCCTGGCCGCCGTAGGCACCGGAGAAGATGCCGACGAGGGTGATGCCGACCTGGACGGTGGACAGGAAGGTCGTGGGATCTTCGAGAAGGTTGAGGGCGCTTGTCGCGCCGCGCCGGCCTTCCTTCTGCATCTGCGCGAGGCGGGAGCGGCGGGAGGACACCAGCGCCAGCTCCGACATGGCGAAGTAGCCGTTCACGAGGATCAGGAAGAAGACGATCAGGGCGTTCGTCAGAAGCACGGGATCACCGAAGGAGAAGGGCAGGGAAGCCCGTTCCGCCGGCCCGGATGGGGCGCGGCGGCGGGCACGAGGTCGAAGGGTCGATGCGGAGGCCGCCGGCGGGGCGGCGCCCCTCGGAGACCGGGCGAGGCGGGAGGATGGCCGGCGGGCGATGCCGCGGCCGCGAGGCGCGCGCGGCGGCGGCGCCGCCGCTTCAAACGAGTCATGAAGCCTGCCCGCCGCCCTCTCCACCCTCGCGAGGGACCGGATGGTAGCGGCTGAACAAGGCCGTCATCTCGCTGATGTAGTCGTCCTGCATGCGGCGCCCGCTTTCCCACAGCGCGGAAAAGCCGTGATCCGCGGATCCGGCCGGCGTGCCGCCGTTCGTGGGCTCCGCGCGCGGCGCGGGCGGAGCCTCGGAAACGTCGGGCGCTGGAGCCATGGGCGGCGTCTGGGATGCCGGAAGCTGCGCGGCGGCCGCGCCCATTCCGCGGGCGAAGGCCGCCATCATGGCGGCGAACGGCAGGAAGGGATCGAAGCCGGCGCCCGTCTGGCCCGTGCCGGACCCGGGCACGGCTCCGCCTGGAGCGGCGGCTGACGCCGGCCTCTGCGCGGGCGCGGAGGGCTCGGCCATCGGCGGCAGCCAGGGCAGACGCCCGGTCAGCGCGTCGCGGAACAGGGCCTGAAGGTCGATGCCCCCCATCGGCGCAGGGGGCTTGCGGGTGCCGAAATCCTGCGACGGACGGTTGAGCGCCTCGACGGCGTTGGCTCCGCGTCGCAGCGACTCGGCCATGGCCGCGCCGTAGCCCGACATGTCGGGCAGGGCCGGCTGGTGACGCGCGATGTTGGCGAGGAGCATGCGCGTCACCGTTTCCATGGTGAGCACGGACAGGCTCGCCATGAGCCGCTGCATCGTGTCGGGCGCGATGCCGCTGGCGAGCGATGCGCGACGAGCCAGCGAGGCGGTCCGCTCGGGAGGGCCGAGGAGCTGGGCGGCCAGCGACCAGGCGGCGTCGCCCGGCCGGCTCTCGCCGAGGCCGAAGGCGCGGGGATCGGCGAAGGGGGCGAAGCTCGCGGCAAGGGCGGTCATCGCGCCGGGATCGGTCATGGCGCGGCGCAGCGCCTCCGTGAAGGCCGGGGCCAGCGCTTCCGTCGCGCGCCGCAGTTCCTCGTGGCTGAGGCGGAAGCTCTCGGCGAGGCGGTCTGCCGTCAGCCCTGTGTCCGCGGCCGTCAGCCAATCGTAGAAATCAGTCATCACCCCATCCGGTCCGCCCGGCGAGTTGGAAACGGTCGGCGGACCCGCTCCGGCGCCAGAATGACCCGTTCGGCCGCCTCTGCCAACCCGTGTCGCGCGGTTAATCCGGCCGGTGGCATTCACCGATCCGTCCGCGCTCAATAGGTCAGGTGCTTGAACACGCGTTCCATCGAGCGGTTCCACTGCTCCTCGTAGAGGCGCAGGAGCGTGCTCGCCGCGGTGGTGCCGCGGGCCGCAACCTCTTCCAAAGGCGCGAGGAAATGGGTCTCGTCGTCGCCGTCCTCGTTGAGGCGCGCGCGCCGCTTCAGGCCGCCGCGCGAGATGTCGAGGGTCGCGCGCGCGACGTCGAGGATGCGCCCGCCGCGGAACGGCGCGTCGAGGCCGAGCTTCGGCACGGCGGAGCGCAAGGCGTCGACCTCTTCGAAGGCCCAGCCGGCGGTGAGCGCGTCGGCTTCCCCGAGCGCGGTCTCGTCGTAAAGGAGGCCGACCCAGTAGGCCGGCAGGGCGCAGATGCCCCGCCAGGGGCCGCCGTCCGCGCCGCGCATCTCGAGGAAGCGCTTGAGGCGGACGTCCGGAAAGAGCGTCGAGAGGTGGTTGGTCCAATCGCCGAGGTTCGGACGGGCGTCCGGCAGGCGGCCTTCCAGCGCGCCGTCGCAGAACTGGCGGAAGGTGACGGTGGTGGCGTCGTGATAGCGCCCTTCGCGGGTGACGAAGTACATCGGAACGTCGAGCGCCCATTCGACGTAGTCGCGATAGGTGTAGCCCGGCTCGAAGGCGGCGGGCAGAAGCCCCGAGCGGTTGTTGTCGACGTCGAGCCAGACGCCGGAGCGCCAGGACTGCTCGCCGTTGGGCGCGCCGTCGGTGAAGGGCGAGTTGGCGAAGAGCGCGGAGGCGACCGGCTGCAGGCACTGCCCGATCCGCATCTTGCGCGCCATGTCGGCTTCCGAGGAGAAGTCGAGGTTCACCTGGATGGTGCAGGTGCGGAACATCATGTCGAGCCCGCGCGTGCCGACCTTGGGCATGTAGCGGGCCATGATCTCGTAGCGCGACTTGGGCATGCGCGGCGTTTCGTCGAGGCGCCAGAGCGGGCTCGATCCCATGCCGAGAAAGCCGATGCCGAGATCCTTGGCGACCGAGCGCACGTCGGCGAGGTGGCGGTTCGATTCGCGGCAGGTGTCGTGGATCGTCTCCAGCGGCGCGCCCGACAGCTCGAACTGGCCGCCCGGTTCCAGCGAGATCGCGCCCTGCCCCTCCTCGCCGAAGAGGCCGATGATGCGCCCGTCGTCGAGGATCGCCTCCCAGCCCGACAGCTTGCGCATGCCCTCCAGGAGCTGCTCGATGCCGCGCGGACCTGCATAGGGCACCGGCGACAGGTCCTCGACGTAGAAGGGGAACTTTTCGTGCTCGGTGCCGATGCGGAAGTGCTCGGGCGGCTTCTCGCCCGCCCGGATATGGGCGACCATGTCCTCGACCGAGGCGAGGGGCGTGGAGTCGGACGTGTCGCGCGCCATAGCACCTGTTCCGCATGCGAAAGGCCGCGGCGCCCTCGAACGAGCGGGCGCGCGGCGTTGGATCGATCGCCGCTGTTTCCGACGAAACCGGGCGATCCTGCAAGATATGATCGGTGAACGATCCGGCCAGCGCGCCGAACGACGCGCCCCCCGTCCCGTCAGCGCCAGTCGCCGGCCGCGGCCTGGAGCACCGCGAGCGCGGCGACGGCCGCCGTATCGGCCCTGAGAATGCGCGGGCCGAGCGACAAGGGCATGACGAAGGGGCGGCCGAGAAGCGTATCCCGCTCGTCGGCCGAGAAGCCGCCCTCCGGTCCGATCAGGAGCGCGAGCGGAGCCGGGGGGAGGGCGCGCAGCGCATCCACCGGATTCTCGCCCGCTGCCCGCTCGTCGCAGAAGACGAGGCGGCGGGCGGGGTCCCAGTTCGCCAGCACCTTCCCGAGCGGCTCGGGCTCGCGCGCCTCGGGCACGGACAGGATGCCGCACTGTTCGGCCGCCTCGACGGCGTTGGCGCGCATGCGCTCGACGTTCACCCGGCTCGCCTGGGTGTGCTGCGTCATCACCGGGCGCAGGACGCCGGCGCCCATCTCCACGGCCTTCTGCACCATGTAGTCGAGGCGGGCGTGCTTGAGCGGGGCGAAGAGGTAGTGGAGATCGGACGCCTGCGTCTGCTCGCGCAGCCGCTCCTGCGGCACGAGTTCGATGCGGCGCTTGGAATGCCGTTCCACCCGCGCCCGCCACTCGCCGCTCCGCCCGTCGAAGACGAGCACCATGGCGCCCGCGTCGAGGCGCAGGACATTGCCGAGATAGTTCGTCTGGACGGGGTCGGCCTCGATCGGCCGTCCCGCCTCGATCGGGCCTTCGACGAAGAGGCGGTTCATGCGGAACTCGTAGTCGGGCATGGGCGGCGCGTCATGTGTCTCGCTTCTGCGGCCGAACCGGATCGGCCGCCGCGTCGTTCCCACGCGAACGATCGCTTGGCAAGGAACGGAAAGCATCCATGGATCTGGGCATCAAGGGGCGCGTCGCGCTGATCACCGGCGCGTCCGGCGGCATGGGATGGGAAACGGCGAAGATTCTGGCGGCCGAGGGCTGCCGCCTCGTTCTCACCGACAAGGACGTGTCCGGCATCGAGGCCGAGGCTGCCGAGCTCGGCAGCGCGGCGATCGCGCTCGGCGCCGACGCGACGAAGCAGGCCGAGGTCGATGCGGTCGTTGCGGAAGCCGTGAAGCGATTCGGCACGCTCGACATCCTCGTCCACACCTCCGGCATCACGGGGGCCAAGGGCCACCCGCTGGAGATGACCGACGACGACTACCACGAGGCCTACGAGAACGACTTCCTGTCGGCCGTGCGCTTCGCCCGCGCGGCCTTCCCGCACATGAAGCGCGGCGGCTGGGGCCGCTTCGTCTGCGTCACCTCGGAGAACGCCGTCCAGCCTTATTGGGAGGAGGCGACATACAACACCGCCAAGGCCGCGCTCGCCGCCTTCGTGAAGGGCCTGTCCTACAAGGCGGCGGCCGACGGCATCCTGTGCAACACGGTGGCGCCCGCCTTCATCGCCACCGACATGACCGACGAGATGATGAAGAAGCGGGCGAAGGAGAAGGGCGTCTCCTTCGAGGAAGCGATCGACAGCTTCCTTGACGAGGAGCGACCCGGCATCGTCCAGAAGCGGCGCGGGCGCGCCGACGAGGTCGCCGCCGTCATCGCCCTTCTCGTCTCCGAGCGCGCTTCCTTCACCAACGGCGCCAACTACCGCGTCGACGGCGGCTCGGTGCAGGCGGTGGGCAACTAGGCGGCCGGCTGGCCGGAACGGGGCGCTTCACCGAGCGCCCCGTCGTCTCGTCAGTTGTTCGGGCCGTCGATGCGGCTCGCCGCGATCGGATCGGAAGCCGGGAAGGTCTCGTCCACGGCTTCGTCGAGGCGCTCCTCGTCGGTCAGCGGCCGCTCCTGGTCGCCGGGCGTGCGGCGGTCCTCGGCGATGAAGCCGGCGGTGCGCTCGGCCTCGTCGGGGCGCTGGGACGCGGCGGCGTCGGGGGCGAGGCGGGCCTTTGAAACGTCGGACATGGGGTGATCGTCTCCTTGCCGGAAAGTGCCGGTTCGAAGAGGTCAACGAGCGCCGGACGGGGCCGTTCCGCGCCCCGTGCGGGCGGGCCAGCCGTCCGAGAACGCCGGCCCCTCCGCCAGGACGCGCCGATAAAGGACGGCGTCGGCCTCGCCGAAACAGCAGAACACGACGCGCTCGAAGGCGCCGCCCGCCGCCGCGCGGCTCACCTCCGCGACGGCGATCCGGGCCGCGCGCTCCTTGGGGAAGCCGTATATGCCGGTGGAGATGGCGGGGAACGCGATGGTGCGAAGGCCGTGCGCTTGCGCGAGCGCCAACGAATTGCGGTAGCAGGCGGCAAGCGCCTCATCCTCGCCGGCCTCGCCCTCCCGCCAGACCGGACCGACCGTATGGATGACGTGGGAGGCGGGCAGTCGGTAGCCCTTGGTGATCTTCGCCTCGCCCGTGCGGCAGCCGCCGAGGGTGCGACACTCCGCGACGAGCTCCGGTCCCGCCGCGCGGTGGATCGCTCCATCGACCCCGCCTCCGCCCAGGAGGCTCGAATTGGCCGCGTTGACGATCGCGTCGAGAGCCAAGGTCGTGATGTCTGCTTGCGCGACCTCGATCGGGTTCCTGTCCTGCGCCATGGCCGTCGCCTCGTTTCGGCGGAAAGAAGGAGGAGGCCCGTTCGCGCCTCCGGTGGACGATGGCAGATGGACCGCTTACCATCCGGGCCAAGTGGTTGTTTTCAAGGGAGCGTCGCCATGAGCGTCCGGATGCCCGCGCCGAACGGGACGATTCTCGCGCGCCGCCGCGAGATCGTCGAGGCTCTGCGTCGCATCGTGCCGGGCGAAGGGGTGGTCGCCGAGGCGACGGAGCTGAAACCCTTCGAAACCGACGGGCTCACCGCCTACCGGCAGGTGCCGCTCGCCGCCGTCCTGCCGGAAACCACGGCTGAGGTCGCCGCGATTCTCAGCTACTGCCACGCCAACGAGATCCCCGTCGTGCCGCGCGGCTCGGGCACGTCGCTGTCGGGCGGGGCGCTGCCGCTCGCCGACGGCGTGCTCCTCGTGCTCTCGCGCTTCAACCGGATTCTCGAGATCGACTTCGACAACCGCTGCGCCGTGGTGCAGCCGGGCGTGACCAACCTCGGCATCACCAAGGCCGTGGAGCATCGGGGTTTCTACTACGCCCCCGATCCCTCCTCTCAGATCGCCTGCTCGATCGGCGGCAACGTCGCGGAGAATTCCGGCGGCGTCCACTGCCTGAAATACGGCCTCACCGCCAACAACGTCCTCGGCATCGAGTTCGTGACCATCGAGGGCGAGGTGATCCGACTCGGCGGCAAGCACCTCGACGCGGAAGGCTACGACCTCCTCGGGCTGATGACCGGCTCGGAGGGGCTTCTGGGCGTCGTCACCGAGGTGACGGTGCGTATCCTCCAGAAGCCGGAAACGGCGCGCGCGCTGCTTCTCGGCTTCCCCACATCCGAGCAGGCCGGCGCCTGCGTCGCCGCGATCATCGGACAGGGCATCATCCCCGGCGGCATGGAGATGATGGACCGGCCGGCGATCCACGCGGCCGAGGCCTTCGTCCATGCCGGCTACCCCCTCGACGTCGAGGCGCTGCTGATCGTCGAGCTCGACGGGCCGCAGGCGGAGGTCGACCACCTCCTCGCCGTGGTCGAGGGAATCGCGACCGCGGAAGGCGCGGTGACGGCCAAGGTGTCGCAGTCGGAGGATGAGCGCGCGCGCTTCTGGGCCGGGCGCAAGGCGGCCTTTCCGGCGGTCGGGCGTATCTCCCCGGACTATCTCTGCATGGACGGGACGATCCCGCGCAAGGAGCTGCCGCGGGTGCTCGCCGGCATGCGCGCGCTGTCGGAGAAGCACGGCTTGGCGGTCGCCAACGTCTTCCACGCCGGCGACGGCAACCTCCACCCGCTGATCCTCTACGACGCGTCGCGGGACGACGAGCTGAGCCGAGCCGAAGCCTTCGGCAACGACATCCTGCGCCTCTGCGTGGAGGTCGGCGGGGTGCTCACCGGCGAGCACGGGGTGGGCGTCGAGAAGCGCGACCTGATGCCGGAGATGTTCTCGGAGGACGATCTTCGCCACCAGCAGCGGGTGAAGTGCGCCTTCGACGACAAGCACCTCCTCAACCCCGGCAAGATGTTCCCCGTCCTCCACCGCTGCGCCGAGCTCGGCCGCATGCACGTCCACCGGGGTCAGGTCCCGTTCCCCGACCTGCCGCGCTTCTGAGGGAGGCCAAGCGATGAGTTCGCTGCGAAAGCACGAGGCTGCGGAACAGGGCCTGCCGATCGACGCGGCCGCCTTTCCGGAGATGATCCGCGACAAGCCCCGCGAGGAGCGCCGGCAGCTCGTGGAGGGGAGACCCTTCGTCATGATGACGCCGCCGACCATCACCCACCAGAGGATCGCCTATAACCTAGCCGCCCGGTTGAACTCCGCCCTCGAGGCGGCGAGGCCCGACCTCTTCACCCTCCTGGAGATCGGGCCGATGATCGAGGGCCGCGCCGACTTTCGCCCGATCGCCGATCTCGCCGTCATCGACGCCGATGCGACCCGTGGGTCCTACGCGGCGCCCTTCTACCTCGTGGGCGAGGTGCTTTCGCCGTCCGATACGCCCGAGCAGGTCAACGCCAAGAAGGAGTTCTATGCCTCGGCGCCGGAATGCATCCATGTCCTGATACTCGGCCAGGACGAGCGTGTGGCGGAAGTCTGGTCGCGCTCGCACGACTGGCAGGGCCGCGTCTACCGGTCGGCGGCCGACCGCGTCGATCTGCCGGAGTTCGGTTTTTCCTGCTGGCTGTCCGATCTTGACCGCGGGACGGATCTCGCTTGAGCGCGCTCGTTCGAGATTCCGTCGCGCAGACCCTCCGGCCTGCCGACGAGGAGGGCGTGCGCGAGATCGTCCGGGCGGCCATCGCCGAGGATGCCCCGCTCCTCGTCGAGGGCACGGGCTCCAAGCGCGGGCTCGGCAAGCCGGAGACGGGCCTCGCCAACGCACGCCGCCTGTCGCTCGCCGAGTGCCGGGGCGTCACGCTCTACGAGCCGGAGGAGCTGGTGCTGTCCGCCCGCGCCGGCACCCCGATCGCCGAGATCGAAGCCCTCCTCGCCGCGCACCGCCAGCGCCTGGAATTCGAGCCGATGGACCTCGGGCCCCTCCACGGCCTCGCTTCCGGCCTCGGCACGATCGGCGGGGTGCTGGCCTGCAACCTCGCCGGCCCGCGCCGGATCGCCCGCGGCTCGGCGCGCGACCACGTCCTCGGGCTCACCGCCGTGTCCGGCCGGGGCGAGGTGTTCCGCGCCGGCGGGCGGGTGGTCAAGAACGTCACGGGCTACGACCTGTCCAAGGGGCTCGCCGGCTCCTTCGGCACGCTCGCCGTGATGACGAGCGTGACGATGAAGGTCATGCCGGACGTGGAGACGGAAGCGACGCTGGTGCTGCGCGGCCTTGCCGACGACGCGGCGGCAGGCGCAATGGCCGCGGCCATGGGCTCCTCGGCCGAGGTCTCGGGCGCGGCGCACCTGCCCTATGCCGTGGCTGGCCGCGTCGCCGAGGGCGCGCTCGGGCGCGAGGCGGCGACGCTGATCCGCATCGAAGGCGTCGAGCCTTCCGTCGAGGCGCGTGCGGCCCATCTTTCCGCCGGCCTCTCGCGCGTCGGCCGGCTGGAGCGGCTGGAGGGCGAGGCATCGCGCGCGCTCTGGCGCGACGTGCGCGACGTGCGCCCCTTCGCCGACGGCACGGACAAGCCGGTTTGGCGCATCTCGGTCGCGCCGACCCGCGGCCATGAGCTGGTGATGAGCCTGCGCATGGCCGCCGCCATCGATGCCTTCTACGACTGGCAGGGCGGCCTCGTCTGGCTGCGCATGGAGGCCGGCGAGCCGGAGGCCGATCTCGTCCGCCAAGCCGTGCGCCGCCACGGCGGCGGCCACGCGACGCTGATGCGCGCGAGCGAGGCTGCGCGCACGAGCGCTCCCGTCTTCGAGCCCCAGCCGGACGCCCTCGCCCGCCTGTCGAAGCGCCTGAAGGACCAGTTCGATCCGGCCGGCATCCTCAATCCAGGGCGGATGGGGTAGGATAGCGAAGCGGAAGGGAGACGATCGATGAACGAGAGCGAACTCTTCGACCGGAACCCGGAGGTCGTCAGCGGCGCCTTGGTGTTCAAGGGAACGCGGGTGCCGGTGGACGTCTTGTTCGAGAGCCTGCTCGGGGGCTCGACCTTGGATGAGATCCTCGAAGACTTTCCCTCGATCGGTCGTGATCGCGCCGAAGCGGCCATCAGGCTGGCGCAGCAATCGCTGCATCGCGACGCCGCGTGAGGCGCGTCCTCCTCGACGAGGGGGTGCCGCAACGATTGAGCCGCCTCCTTCGGGACCGCGGCGTCGACGCGCATGCCTTTCCCGACGAATGGAGGAGCTTGTCGGATCGCAATCTCATCGATGCCGCTATGCAGGCCGGCTTCACGATCCTTGTCACGCAGGATCGCAACATGCCGTTCCAGCGCCCCCTGTCGGGACAAGCCATCGCGATCCTGATCGTGCCTTCGCTGGATCGAAGGGCGGTCCTCCGCAGGCTCGACGAAATCGCCGACCGCC
>CANJKV010000072.1 GCA_947474855.1 Aurantimonadaceae bacterium
ACATCCCTTCCTAGCGATCGTCGTTGCGGACCGGAGCCTTCCGTCCGCCGGCTTTGAGAGGCGGGAAGCAGGCAAATGGGCTCGATGGGCAACGCGCGGCGCGGCGGAGGCGCCATCGGAACCGGGCCGGCGGGAGAGGACGTCGATCCATTCGACGACCTCGCGCGCCTGCTCGACGAGCCCTGGTCGGACGCCTTCCCGATCGGCACCAAGGCGCCTGCCGCGGCGAAGTCTGCGACGCCCGTCGTGGACGACGCCTTCGAGGCCGCCTTTGCCGCCGAATTCGCCAAGATCGCGCCGGGTCGCCGTCCGGCCGTCGATGCGGCGTCGCTTGGCGCCACGCGCGGCTTAGAGACCGCGGACGACTTCGTCTCGTCGGTGACGCCGGACAAGCGCGCGACGCCCGCATCGTCGGTCCAGTCGAGCTATGCCGGCTGGGTCGGCACGAAGCTTCCGGAAGCGCCGAAGCTGGCGAAGCCTGCCGCGCCGGCGCCGGTTCAGGGGGCGAAGCCTTCCGCCAAGAAGGGACCCGCCAGCGCCCTCGACGCCGCGATCGAGCAGGAGATCGAGGACGCGATCCGCGGCCTCAGCGCCCCGGCCAACCCGCGCGGCAACGGCCCGAACCGAGCCGAGTCCTACGCGCCCGAGCGCCGTCCCTTCCACGATGAGCCGGTCGCCCGCCACACGGCGGCGATCGACGACTTCGACGCGCTGATCGCCAGCGAGCTCGCCATTCTCAACCAAGAGCGCGGCTTCAACCGCGGCTCGGGCGAAGGGGCGTCGGGCGCGCAGAGCGACGATGTCATGCCGGTCTCGCCGGGCGCCGCGCCGATCTTCGTCGCGACGGCCGACATGGCCGCGCCGGCGCGCCGGCCGCGCCGGAACTACGGCCGCGCCATCGCCAAGGGGCTGACCATCGGCACGGGCCTCGCTGCCATGATGGCGGGCGGCGTCTTCCTGTCGGGCTACCTGGCGGCCGGCGGATCGTCGGTCGCGGGCGGCGGGCCTGTTCTTTTGAAGGCGGACGCGGAGCCGGTGAAGATCGCCCCCGAGAACCCGGGCGGCAGGTCGATCCCGAACCAGAACAAGGCGGTCTACACGCGCGTCCAGAGCGGGGGTCCGGCCGAAGCGCCGACCCAGCAGGAGCTGCGCGTCGAGGCGGAGGAGCCGATGGAGCTCGCGCCGGAAAGCGAGGGGCCCTCGATCTCCGAGGAGCTGCCGGGCGTCAGCTTCTACGACGACGGACCGGGCGAGGCCGTGGCCGCCGTCGCCGACGCGCCGGCATCGACGACCGAGGCCGACCCCGTGCTGCAGCCGCGGCGCGTGCGGGCTCTCACCGTTCGCCCGGACGGCACGCTCGTCGCGGAAGCGGATCCGTCCGCGCCGTCGCTCGAGACTCTCCAGGGCGGCGGCGCTTTGGTCGAGACGGCGGCACGCCCCGTCGAGATCGCGTCCGCCGATCCGAGCGAGCCGGTTCCCGCCTCCTCGCCCGTCGCCGACATGATCACGGCCTCGACGGCGCCCCGCGCCGAACTGGCCGCCGACGAGGTCGCGGCGCTCGCGGCGCAGCCGCCCGCGGCCATGTCGGCCGAGGCTCCGACGGAGCCTGCGGCAGCGGCGGCGCCCGCGATCGATTCCGCCAACTATGCCGGCTACTACGTCCAGATTTCGTCGCAGCCCTCGGCGGAGGCTGCCCAGAAGTCTTCCGATTCGCTGCGCGGCAAGTTCGCGAGCGTCCTCAACGGGCGGAACGTGGTGATCCAGTCCGCCGACATCCCGGGCAAGGGCACCTATCATCGCGTCCGGGTGCTCGCCGGCAGCCAGAACGAGGCGTCCAGCCTGTGCGAGGCCCTGAAGTCCGCCGGCGGCAGCTGCTTCGTGTCGCGCTAGGCCTCGGGGCCGCCGCGACGCTCCGCGCTTCCGCTTCTCTCGCGCCGCCGCCGTTCGGGCCGGCGGGCGAGGGCGGCCGTTCCCTGTCATCGGAGACATCCATGAGCGGTTCCAAGTCCTGGATCGCGGCCCCCCTCGGCAAGAGCGTCAGCCGCGAAGAGCGGGCCTTCTTCGGCGGCGAGGCGCCCTGGGGCTTCATTCTCTTCGGACGCAACATCTCCGAGCCGAACCAAGTGTCGGACCTCGTCGCCGAACTGAAGGACGTCGGCGGACGCGATTCGACGCCGGTCTTCATCGACCAGGAGGGCGGGCGCGTGCAGCGCCTGCGCCCGCCGCTCGCGCCGCGCTACCCGCCGGCCCGAACCCTCGGCGATCTGACGGAGCGCGACCCCTCTCTCGCGGAGCGGGCCGCCTGGATCCAGGGACGCCTCCACGCGGTCGACCTCGCCCGCTACGGTATCAAGGCCGACTGCATCCCCTGCATCGACGTGCCGGTCGAGGGCTCGCACTCGGTGATCGGCGACCGGGCCTTCTCGACCGATCCGGACCTTGTCGCCCGCTACGGCAAGGCCATGGCGGACGGCTTCGCGGCCGGGGGCGGCCTGCCGGTGATCAAGCACATGCCGGGCCACGGGCGCGGCAACGCCGACAGCCATCTCGACCTGCCGGTCGTGACGGCGACCCGGTCGGAGCTGGAGAACAGCGACTTCGTGCCGTTCCGGGCGCTACGCGATCTGCCGGCGGCGATGAGCGCGCACCTCCTCTTCGAGGCGATCGACCCGAAGCGCCCGGCGACCCTTTCACCGATCGTGATCCAGTCGATCATCCGCGAATCGATCGGCTTCGATGGCCTCCTGATGACCGACGACGTGTCGATGAAGGCGCTGCGCGGGGACTTCTACGACCTTTCGGCGGCGGCGCTGGCGGCAGGCTGCGACCTCGTTCTTCACTGCAACGGCGACATGGCCGAGATGCGCCGCGTCGCGGCCGCCGCTCGGCCGCTTTCCGGCGACGCCGCCCGGCGGGCCGCTGCCGCCGAGGCCTTCGGCGCTCGCGCGCCCGAACAGGTCGACGAGGGGGAGCTGCGCGACGAGTTCGCCGAACTCCTCGCGCAGGTCGCCTGACGAGGTCGCGCGTCACGCACCGCGAATTGATGGAAGCCGCGCCAAATGCCTGTCGGCATTTACGGATCCCCCGTTCCCATCCCGGTTGCGCTGCGCTAGAAGGGCTCCATCCGTCCCCGGTCCGGCTCGACGCCCGAGCCTTGCCTGGACGGAAGGCGACGGGCACGCGCCGATCCTGAAACATGGTCCGGCATCCGAGCCGGCGCCCGTCCGGGTTCGACGCTGCGAGCCGGATCGCAGCCAAAGGAGACTAGGGTATGGGTAGCTTCAGCATCTGGCACTGGCTCATCGTGCTGGCCGTCGTTCTCCTGCTGTTCGGGCGGGGCAAGATTCCCGAGCTGATGGGCGACGTCGCCAAGGGCATCAAGAACTTCAAGCGCGGCATGAGCGACGACGAGGCGGAAAAGACGCCCGAGCAGCGCGCCCTGGAGCGCCGCGAGGCGGAGATCGTCGCGCGCGACGTCAAGGCCGAGAACACCACGCACTGACCTCGCCCTTTCGCCTGATCGGGCCGGGCGCGCCGCGCGTCGGTCCGTCGGCCGGCCTTCCGGAACGCCTCCATGCTTGAAATCGGCTGGTCCGAACTTCTCGTGATCGCCATCGTCCTGATCGTCGTGGTCGGGCCGAAGGATCTGCCGCGGATGCTGCGCACGTTCGGGCGCGCGACGTCGCAGATGCGGCGCATGGCGGGCGACTTCCGGCGGCAGTTCGACGAGGCGCTGCGCGAGGCCGAGATGGAGGACGTGCGCGACACGATCGCGGACGTGAAGAAGCTCAACCCGGCCGCCGACGTGCGGAAGGCCTTGAACCCGATGAAGGCGGTGGGCGACGAGATCCGCTCCTCGCTGGCCGCGGCGACCCGCGCGCCCGAGCCCAAGGTGCCGACGCCCGATGCGCCGGCGCAGCCGGTCGAGCCGGCCAAGACCGGGGCCGTTTCCGAGACATCGGCAGCGGCGCCCGCTGCGCCACCGCCGACGCCCGCGATGCATCCGGCCACCGCGCCCGCGCCGGCGCTGCCGGAACCGGCGCAGCAGCCGGCATCCGTGGCCTCGACGCCGGCCGAGGCGCGCGTCAAGGCGGAGGATGCGGCGTGACCCGTTCCGAGGCCGACATCGAATCCTCCTCCGCACCGCTGATCGAGCACCTGATCGAGCTGCGCCGCCGGCTGATCTGGTCGATCGCCGGCTTCTTCTGCGCCTTCCTCGTGTGCTTCTTCTTCGCCAAGGGGATCTTCAATTTCCTTGTTGTCCCGTACCAGACGGCGACCCTCTGGGCGGGAATCACCGACCGGCAGGTCGAGCTGATCTACACGGCACCGCAGGAGTTCTTCTTCACCCAGATCAAGATCGCGGCTTTCGGCGGCCTGTTCCTGGCCTTCCCGATCATCGCGACGCAGATCTACAAGTTCGTCGCGCCCGGCCTCTACCGCGACGAGCGCTCGGCCTTTCTGCCGTTCCTGGTGGCCACGCCGGTTCTGTTCCTGCTGGGCGCGGCCCTGGTCTACTACTTCTTCACGCCCATGGTGATGTGGTTCTTCCTGTCCATGGAGCAGTCGGGCACCGGCGGGCAGGCGGCGATCCAGCTCCTGCCGCGCGTGTCGGAATACCTGTCGCTGATCATGACGCTGATCTTCGCCTTCGGCCTGGTGTTCCAGCTGCCGGTGGTGGCGACGCTGCTGGTGCGCGCCGGCATCGTCACGGCGCAGGGGCTCGCCGAGAAGCGCAAGTACATGATCGTCATCGCCTTCGTGGTCGCGGCGGTGCTGACGCCGCCCGACCCGATGTCCCAGATCGGTCTTGCGATACCCACCATCCTTCTCTACGAGGTCTCGATCCTCACGGGGCGGTGGATCGAGCGGAACAGGGCGCGGCAGCAGGCCGCTGCCGAGGCGCAGGCTCAGCAGGACGGCTGACGCGCCGTTCGCCGCACCGCCGGCCCCGCTCACAAGGCGACTGGCGATGCTCGATATCCGTTGGATCCGCGACAATCCGGACAAGCTGGACGCGGCTCTCGCCTCCCGCGGGGCGGCGCCCGCCGCGGCCGAGCTGGTCCGCCTCGACGAGCAGCGGCGCAGCCACCTCGTGCGGCTGCAGGAGCTGCAGGGTCGCCGCAACGACGCCTCGAAGGAGATCGGCAAGGCCAAGGGTAGCGGAGACGCGGCACGCGCCGACGCGCTGATCGCCGAAGTCGCCGAGATCAAGGCCGCCATCCAGGAAGGCGAGGAGACCGAGCGGCGCATTGACCAGGCGCTGGAGGACGCGCTCGCGCGCATCCCCAATCTTCCGCTAGACGACGTGCCGGTCGGCCCGGACGAGAGCGCCAACGTCGAGGTCCGCCGCGTCGGCGAGCCGCGCCGGTTCGAGTTCAAGCCGAAGGAACACTTCGAGATCGGCGAGGCGCTCGGCCTCATGGATTTCGAGGCGGCCGGCAAGATCGCGGGCGCTCGCTTCACCATCCTCAAGGGCGCGCTGGCGCGGCTGGAGCGCGCGCTCGGCCAGTTCATGCTCGACCTCCACACGGGCGAGCACGGCTACCAGGAGGTCGTCGCGCCGATCCTGGTGCGCGGCGAGGCGATGTTCGGCACGAACCAGTTGCCGAAGTTCGCCGAGGACTCCTTCCACACGACGGACGGGCGCTGGCTGATCCCGACCTCGGAAGTGCCGCTGACCAACCTCGCCCGCGAACAGGTGATCGACGGCGCGACGCTGCCCTGGCGCTTCACGGCGCTGACGCCCTGCTTCCGCTCGGAAGCCGGCTCGGCAGGCCGCGACACGCGGGGCATGCTGCGCCAGCACCAGTTCTACAAGGTCGAGATGGTCTCGATCACCGCCGAGGACGCCTCGATCGCCGAGCACGAGCGGATGACGGCTTGCGCGGAAGAAGTGCTGAAGCGGCTCGACCTGCCGTTCCGGACCGTGGTCCTGTCGACCGGCGACATGGGCTTCGGCGCGCGCAAGACCTACGACATCGAGGTCTGGTTGCCCGGACAGAACGCTTATCGCGAGATCTCGAGCTGCTCGGTCTGCGGCGACTTCCAAGCGCGGCGCATGGGCGCGCGATACAAGGCGGCGGGGGAGAAGCTGGCGCGCTACGTCCACACGCTGAACGGTTCGGGCGTGGCGGTCGGGCGCTGCCTCATCGCGGTCCTGGAGAATTATCAGAACGGGGATGGCTCCGTCACGATCCCGGAGGCGTTGCGGCCCTATATGGGCGGTCTCGCCACCATCCAAGCCCAAGGCTGACCCCGCGATGCGCCTCCTCCTGACGAACGACGACGGCATCCACGCCGAAGGGCTGGCGGTGCTGGAGCGGATCGCCCGCCAGATCACAGACGACGTCTGGATCGTCGCGCCCGAGACGGATCAGAGCGGGTTGTCGCACTCGCTGACGCTGTCCTCGCCGCTGCGGCTGCGCCAGCTCGACGAGAAGCGTTTCGCTCTGCGCGGCACGCCGACGGACTGCGTGATCATGGCGGCCAAGAGCGTGATGCCCGAGCCGCCGGACATGGTGCTGTCGGGCGTGAACGCCGGGCAGAACATCTGCGACGACGTCAGCTATTCCGGGACGGTGGCGGGCGCCATCGAGGGCATGATGCTCGGCTTCAAGGCAGTGGCCTTCAGCCAGGCCTTCACGCCGGACACAGACCGCGAGACGCTGTGGGAAACGGCCGAAACCTTCGGGCCGGACATCGTGCGCCGCGTCGCGGCGGCGGATCTGCCGAAGGACGTCCTCGTCAACGTCAACTTCCCGCCGATCGCGCCCGGCGCCGTGAAAGGCATCGAGGTCACGCGGCAGGGCAAGCTCGACTACAATCTCGGCATCGAGGAACGGCGCGACGGGCGCGGCTTTCCCTACTTCTGGCTGAAGTTCGGCCGGCAGGTCGGCCCCGAGATCGAGCAGTCCGACATCGGCGCGCTGACCGCGGGGCGGATCTCCGTCACGCCCTTGAAGCTCGACCTCACCGCCCACGAGGTGCGCGAGGAGCTGAGGTCGGTTTTCGCGTGATCGGGGCGGCGCGCGAGCGGGAGGCCCTGGCAGCCTTCCTTCTTCGGCTGCGCTCGGGCGGCATCGCCGACCCGCGGCTGTTCGAGGCGCTGGAAGCGGTGCCGCGCCGCGCCTTCCTGCCGCCGGACGTGCCCGACCCCTACGTCGACCACGCCTTTCCGATCGATTGCGGGGAGACCATGCCGAGCGCCCTGAAGGCGGCGCGGCTCGTGCATCTCCTCGACCTCAAGCCCCACCACCGCGTGCTGGAGATCGGGACGGGGAGCGGCTACGTCGCGGCCTTGATGTCGCGGTTGGCGGTGCGGGTCGTCAGCCTCGATCGCTACAAGCGCCTGCTCGTCGCCGCCGAGGCGCGGTTGAAGGACGCCAAGATCGCCAACGTCCACCTCCTCAAGGAGGACGGCCGCAACGGCTACGTGGCGGGCGGGCCGTACGACCGGATCGTCGTCCACGCCGCGCTGCAGGCGCAGCCGCGGCCGTTTCTGGAGCAGCTGAACGCGCAAGGCATGGTACTGTGCGCCGTCGGTCCCGGCGACGGGCCGCAGACCCTGCTGCGCCTCCAGAAGATCGGCAGCCGCTTCGAGCGGGAGGAGGTGGGAACGGTGCGCTACCAGCCCATCGCCTTCGGCACGGCCGCGGTTCTCTGACCGCGGCATGGACACCAAATCCTTGCCGTGTCCGTCGTTTTTCGCGGTCGTTTTAAAGGCTTGGTAACATTAAGATTGTCCAATAGCCCCAGGTGGTGAGACCGAGTTCTCGAGGGGCTGTGATGCGTGATCTGGTGCTGTCTTCAACGCGGCGGAAGCTTTGCCGCAGCGCGGCGGCGCTGACGCTGTCCGCCTTCGCCGCCGGGTGCAGCGCGGATGTCTCGCGGTTCGACGACGGCTTCTACACCGGCGCCGTTCCCCAGCAGCAGCCGCAGATGCAGGCGGCCCGCGGGCCCGCGGCCCAGCCTTATCCGGGCTCGGTCGACCAGATGAACACCGGTTCGGTGTCGCCGCGCGAGATGCAGCCGACCTATTCCAGCGCGCCGACGCAGAGCGTCAGCCGCTCCACCCTTCCGCCGCCGGCGCCCGCCGCGGGCGGCATGCCGTCGGCCGCCGCCTCCGCGCCGCCGCCGGCCCAGCCGGCCGTCGCCGCTGCGACGACGCCGTCCTCCGGCGCGCGCTCCGGCTGGAGCGGCTCGTCCGCCAGCCTGACGCTGCAGCCCGGCGAGACCGTTCAGGCGGTCGCCCAACGCTTCAACGTGCCGGTCGAGTCGATCCTCGCGGCCAACAACATCAGCGATCCCTCCCAGGTTCGGCCCGGCCAGTCGATCCTGATCCCGAACTACGATTACGGTCGCCGCACGCCGGCTTCCCCCACGACGACGGTCGCTTCGGCGGCTCCGACCGGACGCGGTGCGCCCCCCTCGACGCTCGGCGAGCAGGCGAGTGCGCTCGCCGTGCCGCGGTCGGCCGGCGCCCGTCCCGCCGCGACCGCCTCGGCGTCCGCCGCCTCCGCCGCCCGCAGCGTGCCCGGCCCGACGGTCACGGTCGCCGCCGGCGATTCGCTGAACGCCATCGCGCGCCGGGCCGGCGTATCCGTCGCGGCCCTGCGCCAGGCCAACAACATCACCGGCGACAGCATCCGTGCCGGACAAACGCTGCGCGTGCCGATGGGCGGCACCCAGATGGCGGCGCTGCCCGAGCAGACGCGGGCCCCGACGATGCCAGCGCCCACCATGTCCGACGCGCCGGCCGCCGCCGCGATGCCCGCGGCTGCCGCCCCCGACACCGGTCGCGGTGGCCGGGTCGCCGCGACTCCGGCAGCCGTCGCGGAAGCGCCGAAGCCGGCGCCGGCCGCCGTGGCTCCCGCTCCGGCGGCAGTCGCGAGCGCTCCGGCACCCGTCGCCAACGAGCCGGCGAAGGAAACGCAGGTCGCGGCCATCGATCCCAAGCCCGAGCCGGAGACTTCCGCCGCCGGCGGTTCGTCCAAGTTCCGCTGGCCGGTGCAGGGTCGCGTCGTGAAGGGCTTCGGCGACAAGGTCGGCAACCGCCGCAACGACGGTCTCGACATCTCCGTGCCCCAGGGCACGCCGATCAAGGCCGCCGACAACGGCGTCGTCATCTATGCGGGCGACGGGCTGAAGGAGTTCGGCAACACCGTTCTCGTGCGTCACGACAACGGCCTCGTCACGGTGTACGGCCATGCGGATCAAATCAACGTGAAACGCGGCGCCAGCGTCAAGCGCGGCGAGTCGATCGCGACGGCCGGCATGTCGGGCGACACGGACGTGCCGAAGGTCCATTTCGAGGTTCGCAAGGACTCCTCGCCGGTCGATCCGATGACCTTCCTGCGCTGATAGCGCGGGTCTTCGAGCGATGAGAGGCGTCCGGCGGGCTCAGCCCAGCCGGACGCCCTTGCGTCCGGCGATATCCTGGATGAACTGGAAGGCGACCCGGCCCGAGCGGCTGCCGCGGGTGGTCGCCCATTCCAAGGCGTCGCGCCGCACCACCTCCGGATCCGCCTCGATGCCGTAGGCGTCGAGATAGCCGAAGACCATGGCGAGGTACTCGTCCTGGCCGCACTTGTGAAAGCCGAGCCAGAGGCCGAAGCGGTCGGAGAGCGAGACCTTCTCCTCCACTGCCTCGCTCGGATTGATCGCCGTGTCCCGCTCGTTCTCGATCATGTCGCGCGACAGGAGATGGCGCCGGTTCGAGGTGGCGTAGAAGAGGACGTTTGTCGGGCGCCCCTCGACGCCGCCCTCGAGCACCGTCTTCAGCGACTTGTATGCGGCCTCGCCGGCATCGAAGGACAGGTCGTCGCAGAACAGCAGGAAGGCGTGCCGGCTGTCGCGCGCGAGGCTCATCAGCGCCGGCAGGTGCTCGATGTCCTCGCGGTGGATCTCGACGAGCTTCAGCCGCGGCTCGCCCGGCGCCCTGGCCGCGTTGATGGCGGCGTGGGCGGCCTTGACCAGCGACGACTTGCCCATGCCGCGGGCGCCCCAGAGAAGGGCGTTATTGGCCGGCAGGCCGGCGGCGAACCGCTCGGTGTTCTCCACCAGAATATCGCGGGCGCGGTCGATTCCCTTGAGGAGCGCGATGTCGACGCGGTTGACCCGCGCGACCGGCACGAGCCGCAGCGGCGGCTCGAAGACGAAGCAGTCGGCGGCTTCGAGGTCCGGGGCGGGCAGGGGAGCCGGCGCGATGCGCTCGAGGCTCGCGGCGATCCGCTCCAGCACGGCCGCCAGCTCGCGATCCCGATCCTGCGTCATGCGCGTCAAGTCCTTCTCGTCCCACGCGGCCGATGAGTGCCGCGAAACCGGGCGTGTTGCATTCGGAAGGACCGTTCGTATATTCCGCGCACCGCGTAAAGGGCGAACCAATTGCCCCTTCTTCCGAAAGGTTCCCATCGATGTTCGTGACCGAGGCTCTCGCCCAGACTCCCGCGCCGGCTGGCGGGGGCGGTACGACCGAGCTCTTGATCAGCATCCTGCCCTTCGTTGCGGTCTTCGCGATCATGTACTTCCTCATCATCCGCCCGCAGCGGAGCCAGGTGAAGAAGCGCGAGGAGATGCTGCGCAACATCCGGCGCGGCGATACGGTCGTGACGGGTGGCGGCATCATCGCCAAGGTCACCAAGGTGTTGGACAATGGCGAGCTCGAGGTGCAGATCTCCGAGCAGACCCGCGTGCGTCTCGTGCAGGCCATGGTCGCCGACGTCCGCGTGAAGGGCGAGCCGCAGGCCGCCAACACCAAGTAGCGGCTCGTCCTCGGAAAGCCGCTTCTCGCCCGACCGTCCGACGGACGGCGGTGCGCCTATCTTGCTATCCGCCGCGCGATCGCCGCCGGCGGCCGTGAATCTTGGGTATCGGGCGTGACGGAGCTTCGATGGCTCCGGCGCGCCGGCCCGACCACCCAATCGGGAAGACGATGCTCTATTTCGCGCGCTGGAAGACGCTTCTGATCTGGGCCACGATCCTCGTCGGCCTCCTCGTGGCGCTGCCGAACGTGCTTCCGCAGTCGGTGCGCGATCAGCTTCCGTCCTGGCTGCCGCATCGGACGATGACGCTCGGTCTCGACCTGCAGGGCGGCTCCTACATCCTGCTTCAGGTCGACCGCGACTCGCTGGTCCAGGCCCGCGTCCAGTCCATCGCCGAGGACGTGCGCAACACGCTGCGGACCGCTCGCGTCGGCTACACCGCGGTGTCCGAGAGCGGAACCGGCGTGTCGGTGCGCCTTCGCGATCCGGCTCAGGCCGCGGCGGCACGCGAGGCGCTGCAGCCGCTTCTCCAGCCGGTCTCCGCCGGCCTTCTCGGCGGAACCGTCACCGAGCTTTCGCTGAACGAGCCGCAGCCCGGGATCTTCCAGGTCAACCTGACCGACCAGGGCATCAACTACCGCCTGTCGACGGCCGTTGCGCAGTCGATCGAGGTGGTGCGCCGGCGCGTCGACGAGCTCGGCACGACGGAGCCGAGCATCCAGCGCCAGGGCACCGACCGCATCATGGTGCAGGTGCCGGGCCTCGACGATCCGAACCGGCTGAAGAACCTTCTCAACCAGACGGCGCAGCTCTCCTTCCGGCTGGTCGACCTCACCGCCGACCCGGCCGCTGTCGCGAGCGGCGCGGCCCGCGCTCCGGCCGGATCCGAACTGCTCTACGAGAAGGACACCAACCGCCCGATCCTTGTTCAGCGGCAGGTGATGGTGTCGGGCAACAACCTGACCGACGCCCAGCCCGGCTTCTCGCCGAACGGCAACATGCCGGTGGTGAACATCCGCTTCGATTCGCAGGGCGGCCAGCGCTTCGGCGCGGTCACCCAGGCGAACGTCAACAAGCCCTTCGCCATCGTTCTCGACGACCAGGTCCTTTCGGCGCCCAACATCAACGAGCCGATCCTCGGCGGCTCGGCCCAGATCTCGGGCAACTTCACGACGCAGTCCGCCAACGATCTCGCCGTTCTGCTGCGGGCGGGCGCGCTGCCGGCGAACCTCGACATCGAAGAAGAGCGCACCGTCGGACCGGGCCTCGGAGCCGACGCGGTCGAAGCGGGCGAGATGGCCGGCATCATCGGCGGCCTCTTCGTCATCGGCTTCATGCTGCTGACCTACGGCTTCCTCGGCCTTCTCGCCAACATCGCGCTGATCGTGAACATCGTGCTCCTGATCGCGCTACTGACAATGCTCGGGGCGACGCTGACGCTGCCCGGCATCGCCGGCATCGTGCTCACGATGGGCATGGCGGTCGATTCGAACGTCCTGATCTACGAGCGCATCTACGAGGAGCGGCGCAACGGCCGGCCCGTGGTGCAGGCGCTTGACGCCGGCTTCAACAAGGCGATCGGCACGATCATGGATGCCAACATCACGTCGCTGATCGCGGCGGGCATCCTGTTCTATCTGGGCTCCGGGCCTGTCCGCGGCTTCGCCGTTACGCTCGCGCTCGGCATCATCACGACCATCTTCACCGCCACGACGCTGACCCGCTGGCTCGTCGCCTTCTGGTACAAGCGCCGCCGCCCGAAGGAGGTGCCGCACGGTTGGTGGACGCCGATCCCCCACGGCACGAAGATCGGCTTCATGAAGGTGCGCAACTTCGCCTTCACCGTCACAGGCGCCGTGTCCATCCTCGCGCTCGTCGGCTTCTTCTCCGGCTTCGTCAACTACGGCATCGACTTCACCGGCGGCACGGTGATCCAGGCCCACGCCAAGAACGGCGAGGCCGACGTCGCGCAGATCCGCGAGGATCTGTCGTCCGTGATCGAGGGCGACGTCCAGGTGCAGGAACTCGGCAGCGACGGCGAGGTGCTGATCCGCTACGGCGTCCAGCCGGGTGACGCGGCGTCGAACCAGGCGAGCGTGCAGGCCGCTCAGCAGGCTCTCGGCGATGAGTACGAATTCCCGGGCGTGGAGGTCGTCGGCCCGACGGTTTCGGGCGAACTCGCTTACGCCGCCTTCGGCGGCCTGGTTGCGGCCTTGATCGGCATCGCGATCTACGTCTGGTTCCGCTTCGAGTGGCAGTTCGCCATAGGCGCGCTGGTGGCGACCGCGCACGACGCGATCATGACGCTCGGCCTCTACGTGGTGACGGGTCTCGAATTCAACCTGTCGAGCATCGCGGCGGTTCTGACCGTCATCGGCTACTCGCTGAACGACACCGTCGTCGTGTTCGACCGCATGCGAGAGAACCTTCGCAAATACAAGAAGATGCCGATCGCCGACGTGATCGACCTCTCGCTCAACGAGACCCTGTCGCGCACCATCCTGACGGCCTCGACGGCACTTCTCGCGCTCGCCGCGCTCTACTTCTTCGGCGGCGAGGTGATCCGCGGTTTCGTGGCCCCGATGATCGTCGGCGTGGTGGTCGGCATCTACTCGTCGATCTACATCGCGGCGCCGCTCCTGATCTTCTTCAAGCTGCGCGGCGACCAGTTGGCCGACGAGACGGCCGGCCGGAACAAGGATCGCAAGCCCGGCGACGCGGCCGCTGCAACGCCGCCCACGAGCGCCGGTAAGGCCTGACGCATGGCGGGGGGGATCGAGATCCGGCCGGCGCATTTCCCGGGACGGGCGCCCATCGCCACCTACGGCAATGGGGGCTTCCGCTTCGCCGAGATGTCGCATCGCGGCTCGATCCTGTGCCTCCCGTCGGGCATCTACGGGTGGGATGCGACGGCCGAGGCGCCGTTCGGCGGCGAGCGCCTCCTGAAGGTCTTCGAGGAGGCCGAGGAGATCAAGTTCCTGCTCTACGGTACCGGACGCGACATCCGCCGCCTGCCGCCGGCGCTGGCTGAGCGGATGCGACAGGCCGGGATCTCCTGCGACGCCATGTCGACGGGCGCCGCGGTCCGGACCTACAACGTCATGCTGTCGGAGCGCCGCCCCGTCGCCGCCGCCCTGATCGCCGTCGACTGACGGCGCGGCGATGGCGGACGGCATGGACATTCCGCAAGCTGCCGTCGCCGAGTGCGATCGCATCGTGCGCGAAGCGGATCCGGATCGCGCCGTCTCGCTCGGCTTCGCGCCGCGCGAGAAGCAGCCGGGTCTTCTCGCGCTCTATGCCTTCGACATCGAGGCGGGGCGGGTGCGCGATCATGTCAGCCAGCCGCTGCCGGGCGAGATCCGGCTGCAATGGTGGCGCGACCGCATCGCCGCGGCGGCGTCGGGTGAGGCGGTCGGACATCCCGTCGCCGACGCGCTCCTCGCGACGATCCGCGCCCATGCCCTGCCGGTCGACGCGCTCGACCGGTATGTCGAAGCCCGCATCTTCGACCTTTACGACGATCCGATGCCCGACCGCGCCGCCTTCGAGGCCTATGCCGGCGAAACGCAGTCTGCGATCCTGATGATGGCGGCGATGGTCCTCGACCGCGAAGCTGCGCCCGGCGCGGCGGAGGCTGCAGGCCATGGCGGGGTCGCTCTCGCGGCCGTCCAGGCGATCCGTCGGTTGCCGATGGCGCGGCGCCGCGGACCGATCGTTTTTCCGGGCGACCTGCTCGCCGCAGCCGGGTGCTCGGCGGAAGCGCTGCAGGGCGGCGATGCGCAGGCGGGGAGGCGGGCGGTGCTCGCCATGGCAGACTTCGCCGAGGAGCATTGGCGCGCCTTCGAGGCCGCCCCAAAGCCGCCGAGCCTTCGATCCGCCTTGCTGCCGGTATCGCTCGCGCCGTCGCTCCTGCGCAAGGTGCGCGCCGACCCCGCCGCATGCCTGGAGCGGCCGGTCGAGGTCGGCGCATTGACGCGACTCGCCCGATACTGGCGGGCGATGCGGGGATGAGCGGGATGCGTCATGGCGTTCTTTGACCGGATCGGCGGCGTCGGCCGATGGCTCGGCCGCGGGGCCCGCATCGCGGCCTCGCGTTTTCCCGCCGCCGCGGTTGCGATCGTCGCCATCTCGGTCCTCAGCAACCTCGCGGTCGAGAACGCGACGGGGCTCGACGAGTCGGATCTCGCCTGGCTCATCGCGGCCCTCTTCAGCGGGGCGGCGGCTTCGGTCTGCGCGGCGCTCGTCGCCGAGAGCCGGAACGCCTCCGCGACTGTGACGCAGGGCGCCTCCGTGGCGGCGGGCGCCGGCGTCGGCCTCGCCATCTGGTTGGGAAACGCGCTCGGCATCTTCGCGCCCGCCTTCGTCGCCGGTCTCGTCATTCTCGTGCCGCTCGCGCCCTTCGCGCAGCGCGCAGGCCGGGCGGACCTCGCCTTCTGGAGCTTCACCCTCTGGTCTCTCACGGGGGCGGCGCTCGCCTTCGTGTCGGTGCTGCTCTTCGTTCTCGGCGTCTCGGCGATCCTCGAGATGGTTCGTTTCCTTCTGGAGGTCGGCCTTTCGGGCGACGCCTACGAGCACATCTTCGTGACGGCCTTCACGCTCGTCGGTCCGCTTTTCGCGCTCGGACAGATCCCGCGGCTGTCCGACCACGAGGACGTCGTCGCGACGAACGACCGCCTGCTGGTCGGCGTGCGCGTGCTCTTCGACTGGGTGGCGACGCCTCTGGCGCTGGCGACGGCCCTGGTGCTCCACCTCTACGCCGCCAAGATCGCGCTGCAGGGCGCGCTTCCGAACAACGAGATCGGATGGATCGTCACCTTCTACGCCTTCCTGCTCCTCGGCTTGCGTATGGCCATCGCGCCCTATGTGCCGCTCGGCGCCTGGGCGACGCGGTTCCTGGCGCGATCCTGGTGGGCGCTCCTGATCGTGCCGCTGGCATTGCTCGCGCTGGCCGTTTCGCTGCGGGTCGGCGCCGAGGGTTGGACGGCGGAACGCTACTATCTCGCGCTCGGCGGCTTGGCTGCGGGCGTGGCGATCCTGCTCCAGGCGGTTCGGCGCTTGCGCGGCTCGATCGTCGCGATCGGGCTGGTACCGGCGCTGCTGCTGCTGCTGTCGTCCGCCGGCCCACTCGGCGTCGAGGCTGTGGTGGCGCGCAGCCAAAGCGGCATCATCGCCGAGCGCTTCGCCGAAAACGGGCGCCTGATGGCGGGGAGCCGCTTGGCGCCCGAGGCCGCGGAGGAGTTCCGCTCGCGGTTGCGCGCCCTGGATGAGGTCGGCGGGCTCGACGCGCTCGCGGGCTATGCCGACGCGCCCGAACTCGCCGCGGCGCTCGATCGCTCCTCCTGGACGAGCGAGGACGATGCCCTCGAATTGCTGACGGATGCGCTCGGCCTCGGCTACGGCGGTCCCGTCGTGCCGGCGGACCTGACCTTGAGCGCCAGCATCCCAGCGGTGATCGACACGAACGGCTTCGACCGACTGGCGATCAGTCTCTACGCCACGTCGATCGATCCGGCGCCGCGCCCGACACCGGGCGAACCACCACAAGTCGGGCGGGAGCCGGTGCTCCTGATCCTGGACCGAACGGATCTCGTCGTGAGGATCGGAGCCGCCTCCGATCGCTTCGACCTCGGCGCCGCTCTGCGGAACCTGCCCGATGCCGCCTTCTCGGGGATGGAGGCGGGGATCGTCGACATCGCCAGCCGCGACGGACGCCGGCAGCTCCGTCTGGTCGTCACCTACCTCATGATGCCCGCGGACCGCAGCGCGGTCCACCAGCTGACGGCGACGGTACTCTACCGGGCAGCGGAGTGGCGCTGAACTACTCGGCGGCCGCCGCCACGTGGGCCTGATCGGCGAGCCCGAGCCAGGAGGCGCAGTCCGCGAGCGCGCGGGCCGAGATCGCCTTCTTCTTGGCGATGGTCTTTTCCTTGCCGCGAAAGCGCCCGCCGCCTTCCGGCTTGGGCACGGTGATCGGCGGGAAGAGGCCGAAATTGACGTTCATCGGCTGGAAGGAGCGCTTGCCGCCGTCTTCCTCGTGGGACAGGTGGCCGCCGGTGATATGGGCGAGGAGCGCGCCCATCGCGGTGGTCGCCGGGGGCGGCGCCGCTTCCTGACCGCGCGCCTCGGCCGCGGCGAAGCGGCCGGCCAGGAGGCCCACGGCCGCCGATTCGACATAGCCCTCGCAGCCGGTGATCTGGCCGGCGAAGCGCAGGCGCGGCAGGCTCTTCAGCCGAAGGTGCGGGTCGAGGAGGCGGGGCGAGTCGAGATAGGTGTTGCGGTGGAGGCCGCCGAGGCGCGCGAACTCGGCGTTCTCAAGGCCCGGGATCATCCGGAAGATCTCGGCCTGCGCGCCGTACTTCAGCTTCGTCTGGAAGCCCACCATGTTGTAGAGCGTGCCGAGCGCGTTGTCCTGGCGGAGCTGGACGACGGCGTAGGGCTTGATGTCCGGCTGGTGCGCGTTGGTGAGGCCCATCGGCTTCATCGGCCCATGGCGCAGCGTCTCGGCGCCGCGCTCGGCCATGACCTCGATCGGCAGGCAGCCGTCGAAGTAGGGCGTGCCCTCCCATTCGCGGAAGCCCACCGTGTCGCCGGCGACGAGGGCCGCGACGAAGCGCTCGTAGGTTTCCTTGTCGAGCGGGCAGTTGATGTAGTCCTTGCCTGTGCCGCCCGGCCCGACCTTGTCGTAGCGCGACTGGAACCAAGCCTTGTCGAGGTCGATCGTGTCGAAATGGACGATCGGAGCGATGGCGTCGAAGAAGGCGAGGGCATCCGCGCCCGTCGCCGCGCGGATGCCCGCGGCGAGGTCGGGCGCGGTCAGCGGGCCGGTCGCGACGATCGTCGGACCCCATTCCTCAGGCGGCAGGCCTGCGACCTCCTCGCGGCGGATCTCGATCAGCGGATGCGCGTCGAGCGCGCGGCTGACCGCGACGGCGAAGCCTTCGCGGTCCACGGCGAGCGCGCCGCCGGCCGGCACCTGGTTGGCGTCGGCGGAGCGCAGGATCAGCGATCCGGCGAGGCGCATCTCGGCGTGGAGGACCCCGACCGCGTTGGTCTGCGCATCGTCGGACCGGAAGGAGTTGGAGCAGACGAGCTCGGCGAGCGAGTCCGTCTTGTGCGCCTCGGTGCCGCGCACCGGACGCATCTCGTGGAGGATCACGGGAATGCCGCCTTGCGCGATCTGCCAGGCGGCTTCGGAGCCGGCGAGCCCGCCGCCGACGACGTGGATGGGTGTCTGTGCCATGCCGCCCTTCTACGCCCTCGCGCCGCGCGAGGAAACAAGCGGTTGGCGCAGTTTCGAAACGACGAAGCCCGCCGGGGGAGGACCGGCGGGCTTCGCATTGGGAGTCCTGCGATGGGAGGAGGATTCGCAGGCTCTGCTCCGCTCGGGCCTGGGAGGAGGATGGCCCTTCGCGAACTCTATGATCTCTGGAGCGCCCGCCGGGGGAGGACCGACGGGCGCCGAAGATGAAACCCGCGCATTTGGGAGGAGGTTGCGGGCTTCGATCCGCAGCGGGCCTGGGAGGAGGATGGCCGCTGCGAAACTTCGATCTCGTGTGGCGCCCGCCGTGGGAGGCCGACGGGCGCCGGGGAGGAAACCTGCTGATGGGAGGATCGTTGCAGGTTCCGGTCGTCGCAGCTCTGGGAGGAGGTGAGCCGCGACGATATTCGGTGTCTTAGCGGACGGCGCGGCGGGCGAGCGTCGGGATGTCCGAGCGCGCGATGCCGAGGTCGGCGAGTTCGCGGTGCGAAAGACGGCCCAGCTCGTTGACCGTCTCGCGGTAGCGGCGCCAATTGCTGAAGGACTGACGGAGGTTCATCGTGATCCCCACTTCGTAAGGTCTACTAATCGATTGAAGTGGCTGGAAGGATCCGGCTCGCTTCGTTGATTGGAAGGTAGCCGTCGGGAGGCGTGTTCGGTAGGTGCCGATCCGCAGACCAGCCATGCGGATTGTGCATCGCACAATAAATCACACGTTAACGGTTCGTTATCCATTCAGTGGTCGAGTTCACCGGGTGGGGCGACGGCTCCGATCCTGCCCATCGGTGCGGTCCGGCGACGCCGATGCCCATCCCGCGCGTCGCAAGATGCCCCTTTCGCCCCATATGACGCTTTGTTATAGAGCGCGCGCGCCTCGCGACGCTCTGCGCCCGCGCGCGCGTTGCGGGTGTGGCGGAATTGGCAGACGCACTTGGTTTAGGTCCAAGCGCCGAGAGGCATGGGGGTTCAAGTCCCTCCACCCGCACCAAGGCCGCGGTTTCCGGGGTTTCATCAAGAACAATGGCGTGCGCCGGCGAAGCGCACCCGACATAGGATCGAAGGACTGACGATGCAGGTTACGGAAATGAAGGCCGAGGGCCTGAAGCGCGAGATCCAGGTCGTCGTACCTGCGTCGGATCTCGAAGCCCGCCTTCAGACCCGTCTCTATCAGGCCAAGGACCAGGTGAAGCTCAAGGGCTTCCGTCCGGGCAAGGTGCCGATGGCGCACCTGCGCAAGATGTACGGCAAGTCCTTCATGGCCGAGATCGTGCAGGAGATCGTGAACGAGACGCCTCGCTCGGTGATCGCCGATCGCAAGGAGCGCTCGGCCATGCAGCCCGAGATCGCCATGACCGAGGATGCGGGCGAGGCGGACAAGGTTCTGAACGGCCAGTCCGACTTCAAGTTCACGCTGTCCTACGAGACGCTGCCGGAGTTCGAGCTGAAGGAGACCTCGGGCATCAAGATCGAGCGCCCGGTGGTCGAGATCGCCGACGAGGAGGTCGAGGAGCAGGTCAAGCGGATCGCCGACAGCGCCCGCACCTACGAGCCGAAGGACGGCGAGGCCGCCGACGGCGACCGCGTCACCATGGACTTCGTCGGCAAGATCGACGGCGAAGCCTTCGAGGGCGGCTCGGCGACCGACTCCAACCTCGTTCTCGGCTCCAAGCAGTTCATCCCCGGCTTCGAGGACCAGCTGGTCGGCGCGAAGGCCGGCGAGGAGCGCAAGGTCAACGTGATCTTCCCCGAGGACTACGGCGCCGCGCATCTCGCCGGCAAGGAAGCCGTGTTCGACGTGACGGTGAAGGAAGTCGCCGCGCCGACGAGCCAGGAGCTCGACGACGAGGTCGCCAAGAAGCTGGGCCTGGAGTCGATCGAGCGCCTGCGCGAGATCGTGCGCGGCCAGATCGAGAGCCAGTACGGCCAGGCCACCCGCCAGAAGGTGAAGCGCCAGCTTCTCGACCAGCTCGACGAGTCCTACGACTTCGTCCTTCCGGAGCGCCTCGTCGAGGCCGAGTTCACCAACATCTGGAACCAGGTCGAGTCCGAGCTGCAGCGCTCGGGCAAGAGCTTCGAGGACGAGGGCACCACGGAGGAGAAGGCGCGCGAGGAGTATCGCCGCCTCGCCGAGCGCCGCGTCCGCCTCGGCCTCGTCCTGTCCGAGATCGGCGCCAAGAACAACGTCCAGGTGTCGGACGAGGA
>CANJKV010000073.1 GCA_947474855.1 Aurantimonadaceae bacterium
CGGCACGGTGGAGGACGCGAAGGCCCGCGCGCGCGCCGCGAAGGCGATCGGCGTCGACGAGATCGGCTGCCTCATCGACTTCGGCGTGCCGACCGAGCTGGCGCTGGAGCGTCTCGCGCCCCTCGCCGAGGTCGTCGCCGCCTTCCGCGGTTCCGCCGTGGACGAGGCGCCAGTGCGGCGCTCGCTCGCCGAGGACATCCGCGCCCACGGCGTCACCCACATCCAGGCGACGCCCTCGATGATGCGCATGTTCCTGATGGACGAGGAGGATCGCCGCGCGCTCGGTCGGCTCCGGCACATCTTCGTCGGCGGCGAAGCCTTCCCAGCAGCGCTCCTCGCGGATCTGCGCGCCGCCACGGGCGCCACGATCGAGAGCATGTACGGCCCGACCGAAACGACGATCTGGTCGGCCACGACCCGCGCCGACGTCACGGAGGGCGTCGTGCCGCTCGGAACGCCCATCGCCAACACCCAGCTCTACGTTCTCGACGATGCGCTTCGCTTGTTGCCGCCCGGCACGCCCGGCGAGCTTTGCATCGGCGGCCTGGGCGTCGCGCGCGGCTATCACGGCCGCCCCGAGCTGACGGCCGAGCGCTTCGTGGCGAACCCATTCGCTCCCGGCCGCCTCTATCGCACCGGCGACCTCGTCGCCCGAGGCCTCGACGGCTCGCTGCAGTTCCTGGGACGCACCGACCATCAGGTGAAGCTGCGCGGCTATCGCATCGAACTCGGCGAGATCGAGGCCCGGATCGAGGCGCTTCCCGGCATCCTCCAGGCTGTCGTCGTCGCCCGGGAGGACCAGCCCGGCGACGTCCGCCTCGTCGCCTATGTCCGCTCCGCCGCCGGCCCGGCCGACGAGGCGGCCGTCCGCGGCACGCTCGGCGAGACGCTGCCCTACTACATGGTGCCGGCCCACGTGGTGACGCTCGACGCCTTTCCGCTGACGCCGAACGCCAAGGTGGACCGCAAGGCGCTGCCGAAGCCCGGCGCGCGCCGCCCGGCGCCGGCGGAAGCGAGAGCGCCCGCTGTCTCGCCGACGGCCGCCGAGCCCGTTTCGGGCGTGCCCGACGCGGAGATGGAGCGGGCGGTCGCCGAAACCTTCGCGCGGGTGCTCGGTCTCGAGCGCGTCTCGCCGACCGACAGCTTCTTCGCGCTCGGCGGTCATTCGCTGCTCGCCGTCCAGGCGCATCGCGAGCTGAAGGCCGGCGCGGCGCCCAACATGGCGATCACCGACCTTTTCCGCCACCCGACGGTTCGCACCCTCGCCGCCCACCTGTCGAAGCGCGGCCGCGCCGACGATCGGCTGAGCCGCGTCGCGGATCGCGCCGCCATGCGCCGCGCGGCGCTCGGCGACCGCCGGCTCGGCCTGGATCGCGTCCGAGGCACGGGCTGATGCCGCCGGCCGGCGCGGTGCAGCCTGGTGCCACCTTGGGGCTCGCCGCCCTCTTTCCCTTCGGCGTCTCGGTCGCCGAGGGCGATCCTCGCGCCTCCTGGCCGCTGCCGTTGCCGGACGAGCGAGCGGCCGTCGCCCGCGCCGTGCCGCGCCGAGCGGGCGAGTTCGCCGCCGGGCGCGCGCTCGCGCGCCGCGCCATGATCCAGACCGGTCTGCCGCCCGCCGCGATCCCGGCCGGGGCGGATCGCGCGCCGATCTGGCCCGCTGCCGTTTGCGGCACGATCAGCCATTGCGCCGACCGGTGTATGGCGGCCGTGGCGCGACGGGCGGACGGCTTTCGCGGGCTCGGCCTCGACGTCGAACCCGACGAGCCGCTCGACGTCGACCTTCTTCCCCTGATCGCGACCCCAGAGGAGCGCGTCCGTCTCGGGACGTCGCCGGCCGCCGCGGCCTTGCGGCAGGGCCGCATGATCTTCTCGGCCAAGGAATGCGCTTACAAGGCGCAGTACGCGCTGACGCGCACCCTCCTCGACTTCCAGGACCTGACTGTCTCCTTCGGCCCGGACGGCACCTTCACCGCGCGCTTCCGCCGCGAGGTAGCCCCGTTCGGCGCGGGCGACGCTCTGGACGGGCGGATCGCGGCCGACGGCCGCCACATCGTCTGCGCTTTGGCCATCCGGGACTGAGGAGAACGATCGCTATGAGAACCGCGCAAGACCTGCATCCGGCATGCGGCCACGCCCTCGGTTTCCGTTCGGTCGCGTCCCGTGGCTAGGCTGCTCTCCGTCACGCTCGGTGCCGCCTTGGCCGGCGTCCTCGTCCTGTCCGCCAAGCAGGCGGCGACGCCCGAGCAGGGTGTCGCCGCGCCGGTTCTCGCCGACGCCCGAACGCTCTTCGTCTCGGGGCACAGCCTGACCGCTCACCTTCCGCCGCTCCTCGAGGACTTGGCGCACGGCGCCGGTCGCACCCTGAGCGTCGAGGCTCACCTCGCGGACGGATCGTCGATCCGGCAACGGCTCGCCGCCGGTCCGGCGGCCATCCCCCCGCCCGGCACCGACATTCTGCTCGTGACGGAGCGTCACTGGATCCTCGACACGATGAGCCGGGAGGGCACGGTCGGCGAGCTGCGAACCCTTGACCAGCGCTTCCGGGCCGACAATCCGACTGGCGAGACCTTCTTCTACGTGCCCTGGGCCACCCTCGCGAACACGGCGGCGCCGGATGACTGGATCCGCCACGAGCGCATGGTCGCTCCGCTCTGGGCGTGCCTCGCCCGGCGGGCCAGCGATTCTCCTGCGCGGGCCGGCTCCCGGCAGATCCACCTCGTTCCGGCAGCCCTGGCCCTCGCGGACCTCACCGAAGCGTTGAACCGGACACCGGACGACTTCCCGGGCTTTGCCGGAATGAGCCCGCGAGAGGTCGGAGCCGCGCTGTTCAGCGACGATGTTCATCTGACGCCGCTCGGCGGCTACTTCGTCGCCGTCGTGACCGACGCGACGATCTTCGGCGATGGCTCGGCGAATGCCCCCGTTCCTGCCGGCCTGGACGCCGCGAGGGCCGAGAGCCTTCGCGACTTCGCCCTGCGTTTCGTCGCCGCCTGGCGCGAGACGAGCATGCGGGCCGAGACCTGTTCGCAGCGCATCGGACCCGCTCTCGCCCTCGCCTATGCCGGCTATGCCGCGAAGGTCGCGCAAGGCCCGGACGCCGGCCTCGCGCGCCGGCAGCTCGAGAGCCTGCGTCAGTCGTTCCGGCTGTTCCGGCAGCTCTACCTCTGACTCACCCGCCGCGGTCGGTGCGGATCCAGGCGCGGCTGCGCGCTCCGAGCGCGACGCGCAGGTAGAGCCCCATCTTCCGCAAGGCATAGGGAATTACGTGCAGGGCGAGCCGCGGCGGCAGGGCTGCGCGCCCGAACCGCCACCAAGCGAGCACCAGTGCAGCGACGAGAAGAACCGGCGTCGCGGCGGCCAGCACCGAGAGCCAGGCCGGCCAACCAAGGACCACTGCCGCAACGAGCGTCGCGAGCGATACAGCCGAGACCGTCGCGACAAGCAGGGTCAATGGCGGAATCAGGACGTCGAGGATCTGCGCGACGGCCTTCAGCCGACCGCGCACCAGCGCTCGCGGCAGAAGCCCGAGCGCAAAGACGATCATGCCGAGGTGGCCTTCCTCCCAACGCTGGCGCTGCGTCACCGCACCGGCAGCGGATGTCGGGAAGTCGCTCTCGATCAGAGCGGTCTCGCAAAAGCGCGGCGACGCTCCGTCCAAGGCGAGTTCCAGCCCGAGACGCATGTCCTCCACGAGGGCGGCATGGCCCAGATGGGCTTGGCTGACGAGCCGCCAGGGAAGCGCCATGCCCGCTCCCGTCAACTGGCATGGAAGGCCGAAGGCGCCGAGGCCGGCCGGTCGAACCCGGTTCTTCACCAGAAAGGCCAGTTCAGCGACGCGCAATCCGAGGCCCGATCCGGCAGGCGCCCGCATCAGGTAGCAGCCCTGAACCGGAACGCCCGACAGGTGCGCCTCCCGCGCAAGCTGCTCGACCGCGCCCGGCGCGACGCGGCAGTCGGCATCGACGATGATGACGATGTCGGGCGGATCCGCCGACAGATGTCGCACGCCCAAATCGAGCGCGTAGCCTTTGCCGCGGCGGGCGGGATCGACCCGCTCGATTGCCTCGGCTCCGACCCTGCGGGCCAGCAGCGCCGTCGCGTCGGAGCAGTTGTCGGCGACGACGAGAAGGCGGCCGGTCGACCCCAGCTGAGGTCGAACCGTGGCGAGCATGGCCTCGATCCCCGATGCCTCGTCATGAGCGGGCACGAGGAGGGCGAAGCTCGGCATGGTCGGGCGGCCTGCGAGCGGTCGCTTCGGGCTCCGCTTCGTAACGGCACCGAGGACCTCCGCGAGGAGCAGAAGCACCAGTAGGAACAGAGCGACGTTGACCGCCGCCACGATGGCTAACAAGATCGTCACGCGGCCTCCTGGTTCAGCCCAAATCGGCCTCGTCCGACATAGCAGACGGCGCAACCGAAAGCAGCGCAACCCACGAACATCGCGATGTTAACCCTATCGCTTGCGAGTCCTGCACAAACACAACTCGTCATTGATCTTGCTCAGCCGGAGATGTTTAACGGGCGATGAATATCGGCATCTGCGGACAGCGACGGGAACAAACGGAATGCGGACCGTCCATATTGCCGACGCAACTGAGCGTAGTCGGTCCTTCCTCGGTTACGCGTTCGATCGCCTTGAATTCACGGACGTGCTCGCCCTCCTGCAGCAGGAGCCGGACAGCCCTGGGTTCCGCTACGTCGTCACACCGAACGTCGATCACGTCGTGCGCCGCGCCGATCAGCCGGATTTCGCCAGGGCTTGCGACGCGGCCTGGCTGACGCTTTGCGACAGCCGTCCGCTGCGCGCCGCGGCTCGGTTGTTCTCGGTGCGCCTGCCCCTCGTCACCGGCTCGGACCTCACGGCGACGTTGTTCCACCACGTCATTCCCGACGGATCGCGCATCGCCGTGATCGCGCCGACGCATGAGGTACTCGACGCGCTCGCGGGCCAGTTTCCTGCATTCGAGATCGTCGGCCACGTGCCTCCGCCCGGCATCGACGGCAAGCCGGAGGCGATGGCGCAGTGCGTGCGCTTCATCGCGCAGGCCGGGGCCCGCTACGTCTTCATCGCCATCGGCTGCCCGCGCTCGGAGCGGATCGCCTATCTCGCCTCCCTGGATCCACAGGCACGGGGCACCGGCTTCTGTGTCGGGGCCGCTCTCGAATTCGTCACAGGGCGCAAGCCGCGCGCGCCTCTCTGGATGCGACGGATCTGCCTGGAATGGCTGCATCGCCTGGCGACGGACCCGGTCAGGCTCTGGCGCCGCTACCTCTTCGCGGTTCCGCGCCTCGCCGCCCTTCTGGCGGCGGAAGCGAGACATCGCCGCGTCGCCCCGGCCCGCTGACGCGGCCTATTGCGCGGCAAGGTAGAGGGCGAGCGCCGCCATCGGCCCGATGGTCTGATGCACCGTGTATTCCATCTGGATGATCACGGCCGGGTGCTCCACCAGATATTCGAAATAGGGCAGCGCGAAGCGCGACGGCTCGATGCGGCGTGCCTGCGCGTCCTCGGCCGTGCCGACCTCGGGCAGCGCCGACCAGGATGGCCCGAACACCCAGCCGTAGGCGGAGGCGGCCTGCGGCGCCCAGGCATAGACGGTAATTCCGGCCGGCGGCGGAACGCCCATCGCCAAACTATCCTCGTGCAGCACGCCGGACACGGTCCGCACGCCGGCGCCCGTCATCAGGCTGAGCCCCAGCTGATTCGCGCCGAGAAGGACGTGGTGAGCCCGCTGCATCGCCTCGATGATGGCCGGATCCTTCGTCAGCCGGTGCGCGCGGATGAGGAGCCCCGTCGTCGTGTAATCCGGCGGTCCGCCCTGCCCCCAGCCCGCCGGGGCGAAGGGATGCTTCAGCGACGGATAGCTGAGCCCGTCCTGCGTCGAGACCACGAGCTCCGCCTCGCCCTCGATCATGCGCCGGATCTCCGACGCGATCTCCGGGTCGTTGCGGTCGGACATGAGGTAGTCCCAGGCCGCTTCGCCCTTCTGTGCGAAGAGGTCCCACCCGCCGCGCCAAGCTCGCTCGAAGATGGTGGCGTAGCTGCGCTCGCCCGTCAGACGGTAGAGGGCTGCAGCGGCGGCGGCTCGCTGATCCGAAGTCTCCGCGTGAATGGCCGCGCGATGCTCGGGCCATGAAGCATCGTCGAGGATCCCGGCCGCCTTTGCCGCTTCGATCGCTTCGGCATGGGCGGTTTCGGGCTCGGCGTATCCACGTTCGGCGGCGGACCAGGCGCGACGAGCGCTCTCCTCGAAGAGATCGGCCAGCGCGGGCTCGTCGCGCTCGCGCAGCGTGCGCGCCAGTGCCGCGGCGACGCCCGCATAGCGGTAGCTCGACGACATGTCGGGCGCGAAGACGTAGACGGGCAGGTGCTCGAGGAAGCTCGGCTCGCCCTTCAGCGGGTGCCCAGCGCTCTCGATACCGCCGGGGACGCCGCCGTCCGGCTCCTGGAGGCGCCGGAAGAAGTCGAGGACCCAGATGGCTTCGTGAACCGCGTCCGGCAGATCGTCCGTGTCGGCATAGATCGTCGGCGAAAGGACGGCACCGGACGGCGGGACGCCGAGCGGGGGGTCGAGCCCCGTCTCAAACAGCGTTTCCTCGGCCAGAAGCAGGAGCGCGGCGACGTCGAGGTGCAGGATGCGTCGATCCCAGTCGCCCGCGTCCATATAGCCGCCCCAGGCTTCGTCCGAGGCCAGCTCTCCCTCAATCAGCCAGGGCGACCGGGCGCCGTCCTCGAAGGATACGAAGCCGCCGGGACGGTCGGACAGCCAGGACAGCGGCAGGCGGCTGCGAAGGATCGGCCTGTCGGGCCCCGGTCGCAACGCCTCGGGCCGCTCGAAGCCGAAGCGCCCGTCGAGCGCAACTCCGCTGCGGTGGTTGTAGAGGCCGCCGAGCGACAGCTTGGCCGAGCGAAACCAGATGTCCTCGGCGATCTCGAACGGGTCGGAAACGCCCAACCCCGTCACGCGCAGGCGATAGTCCCCCGGCGCGGCCGCTTGCCAGGCGGAGTAGTCGAGCTCGAAGACAAAGGTGCCCGCGCGGTTCGCGCGATGCGCCGCCGCAACCGTCGCGCCCGGCAGCGCCTCGGCAGGCAGCGCGCCGTCCGCTTGGGTGAGGCGGAAGCCCGACGGGTCGGGGTCGGACACGGTGGCGAAGTGCGCCGCGGCGTCCTGGTCGCCGCCGAGGCGCTCGAAGATCACGCGCTGGCCCTCGACGAAGCCGTGCGGAACGGCGGTCATCACGCGGTCGCCGACGATGCCGTCGAGCGGCACGGGCTCGACCGGCGCATCCGCCGTTTCCACCAGCTCGCCCGGCAGACCGTTGCCGGGTTCGGGATCGCCGGGACCGGCGCGTAACCGCACGTCGCCTTCGAAGACCGCACGGCCGTCCGCCGCGATCACCTCGAACCGATCGATGCCGTAGCGGCGGAAGTCGACCGCGCCCCGCTCCGGTCCGCCGGGAAGCCACAGCGACAGGAAGGCGATCTTGGCGGTGTCGTCGGCGCGGTGCCCGAGCTGCGTCGCGTGGATCGCGCTCGCCCGCGTCTGGTGGTCGTCGAAACGCAGCCGCAGGTCGTCGGGCAGGTCGGAAGGGCCGTCGATCGCGTGATCGCCCTCCGGCAGCGGACCGTCGAGCTGCAGATAAACGAGGTGGCGGAAGCTCGCTCCCGATCGCGTATCGCCGTTGGCGGCCGCGAAGAGGCCCGCATCCACCGGCATCGACTTGCGAAAGACCGCGACCACCCGGCGCCCGCCGATGGGGCCGTAGCCGTCGGGGTCGTCGATGGCCGTGCGGTCGAGGAACGTGGCAGGCGGAACGTCCGCCATGCGCAGATGGTCCTTGTTCGGGCCGACCACGAGGCCCTCGCCGCCCTGGACGAAAACCCACGTGCCCTGCGGCTCGACGCGCGGCTCGTCCAGCGCGACGAGCCTGCCGCGCTGGAACGGCGGGTCGCGTAGGTCGAGAACGACGATGTCGGGCGCGGCCATCGCCACCTCGGCGACGCGGATGGCGGGCTCCGCCGCCTGCGTCGGGATACCGAACAACAGCGCGGCGCACAGGATGATGACGGAGCGGCGGGCCGGTCGGAATCGCGTCGCCAGCATTAACCTTCCAATCGAAAAGCCTCGGCCGGCGAGCGTTCGCGCGGTGGTGGCATGCTAGATTGCTGTTCTTAAAATATCGAGGCTCCGGCCCGGTCTCCTCGCGATGGCGTCGACCGCGCCGCGCCGGCCAGGACCGATCAGAGCGGCCCGACGGCGCGATCGCCTGGGGCCATGGGGACGGATCATGACGCGTCGAGGCCGCCTGCGCCGAAGCGATGAGGTCTGCCGGCGGAGCGGTCCCGCGCGGGGCGGCGAGGCTTGAAGTTCGTCGCCCTCCTCGTCGCCCTGTCCGCGGCTATCCCGCTCGGCGTGATCCTGCACAGCAACGCGCAGATCTACCGCGCCTTCTGGGTTCTCGTCGGTGCGATGCCGCTTCTCGCCCCGGCCCTCCCCGTCGCCGACATCGGCGTCGTCACGCTGGCGGACAGCTGGGTCGGCTACGTCTACAGCCTCGAAGTCACCCTTCTCGACATCATGATCCTGGCGGCCCTGCTCGCCGTTCCGGGAGAAGGCGTGCCCTGGGCCTTCAAGGTGCCGTTGCTCCTCTTCGTCGGCGCGCTGCTGCTGTCGATGCTGCAGGCCGCCAACCCCCTCGCAGCCTCCTTCGGCGTCTGGCAATACGCCCGGATGGTTCTCGTCATGACGGTGGTCGCCCGCGCCTGCCGCAGCGACCCCGACATCGCGTCCAACATCCTTCTCGGTCTCGGTCTCGGCATGGCCGTCCAGTTCGTCGCGGTGCTCGAACAGCGCTTCCTGCTCGGCTATCCGCAGACGCCTGGCCTCTTCGTGCATCAGAACACGCTGGGCATCATCACCCACATGGTGCTCCTGCCGCACCTCGCCCTGCTGCTCTACGGCCATACCCGCCACAGCGGCACTCTGCGCAACCTCGCGATCATGGGCGTGACCATGATCGTCGTCGTTCTCACCGCCTCGCGCGCCACCATCGGCCTCAGCTTCCTCGGCATGGCGACCACCTATGGCGTGCTGGCGCTGGCGCGCCTGACGCAGCGAAAGGTCTACGTGGCGCTCGCCGCATGCCTCGCGCTCGCGGCGATCGCGCCGCTGGTCGCCTCGACGATCCAGAACCGCATCGCCCACAACCCGATCCGCGAGGACGTCTACGACGAGCGGGCGGCGTTCGATCGCGCCGCGAGCGCCATCTTCGCCGATCATCCGCTGGGCGTCGGCACCAACCACTACGTTCCCGTCGCCCGCGACCAGGGCTATTCCGAGCGCGCCGGGGTCGCCCGCAGCGAGGGTAACCGCAACAGCCTCGTCCATAATGCCTATCTCCTGACGGCGGCCGAAAGCGGCTGGCCCGGCCTGATGACCTATCTCCTGATGCTCGCAACGCCGCTCGGCGTGGCGTTCCGGAACGGCTGGCGCGCGCGTGGCACCCTCGGCGGGCATCTTCTGCTGGGCCTCGGCGTCGCCCTCTTGATCGTCTATGTCCACTCGCTCTTCGAATGGATCATCTATTCGCGCGAGGTGCTCTACGTCCTGTTCATCACCATGGGCATGGTATTCGGCCTGTCGCTGAAGGCGCGGGCCACCATCGGCGGGCGCGCAGCGCCGGCCATCGCCGCGCCCCGGCCCGTCGGAGCGACGAACCCATGACGCCTCGCCGCAGCGACGTGCCGGCGGATCGACGCCGGATCGGCTACCTCCTCAACACCTATCCCGCGCCGAGCGGCACCTTCATCCGCAACGAGATCGAAGCGCTGGAGGAGCGCGGCCATATCGTGGAGCGCTTCGCGGTGCGGCGCTTCGCGGGATCGCTCGTGGATCGGGCCGATCAGCGGGAAGCGGGCCGCACCACCTACCTCCTCCAAGGCGACGTGCCGGGCCTCCTCAGAGCCGGCCTTCGCGAAATCCTCACCAACCCGCTGGGCATCGCCCGGGCGACCGTGGCGGCCGGACGCCTGCTTCTTCAGGCGCGCGGCGGCATCGCGCGTCACGCTGCCTACCTGCTACAAGGCGCGCGCCTGCGCCAGGAGGCCGCGCGACGCGGCATCGCCCACGTCCACGCCCATTACAGCAACAATCCCGCGGCCGTCGTCATGCTCTGCCGCGCCCTCGGCGGTCCGACCTACAGCTTCACCGCCCACGGGCCCGACGAGTTCGCCAAGCCGGCGGCTCAAGGATTCGGCGATAAGATCGGTCGAGCGGCGTTCGTCGTCGCGATCACGGATTACGCGCGCGGCCTGCTCGTCCGCCTGGCATCTCCCGACGATGGCGCGCGTGTCACGGTGGTGCGTTGCGGGCTCGATCTTCCACGCTTCGCGCCCGCACCGCCGGTCGAGGCGGGCAACCGAACCCTGGTTTGCGTGGGCCGGCTCTGCCCCGCCAAGGGCCAAGTGCACATCCCGGCCGCCGTTGCTGCGCTCAAGGTCAGGTTCCCCGGCCTCAAGGTCGTCCTCGTCGGCGATGGCGAGAGCCGCCCGGCCATCGAGGCCGAGATCGCCCGCCACGGCGTGACGAACGAGGTGGTCCTGCACGGCTGGGCGACCAACGAGGAGGTGCGCGGCTTTCTGAGCGAGGCGCGCGCCCTGCTCCTGCCGAGCTACGCGGAAGGCCTGCCGATCGTGATCATGGAGGCTTTCGCCCTCGGCCGACCCGTTCTGTCGACGACGATCGCCGGCATTCCCGAACTCGTGGACGAGGAATGCGGATGGCTGGTGAGACCCGGCGACGTGTCCGCTCTGACGTCGGCGATGGCGGCGGTGCTGGCGGCCGACCCGTCTGACCTGCAGCGGATGGGTCGGGAGGGCCGCCGCCGCGTGGAACTCTGCCACGACCGCCGCCGTCAGGCCGAAGCGCTTTCTCGCCTGTTCGTAGGCCCGCTCGCACGCGACGGCGAGACCGCCACGGAGCCGGCCCGGCGGCCCCTCCGCCTCTCCTGACCGGCGGCGGAGAGGGAACCTACTTGTATTCGATCAGTCCCACTCGGCGCCGGACGAGCCGGCCGACGCGGTACCGAAGTGCACCCTGAGCCTCCGGAAACTTGGCCAGCGTCATGAACACCGCGCGCCGCAGGCGCGCCCGCGCGTTACCCGTGCCGCGGTGCCAGAGGCGCGCCACCTGGAGCGGATAAGCGGCCAGCACGATCGCGAAGAGCGGGTGCGCGAAGACAGGTCCCGCCAACGCCAGCGCCGGTAGCCCGACGGCCCAGACGAGCGCGCGGCGCTCTTCCCGCTGCCAGATTGCGACCGGCGAGCCCCTGAGACGCGCCGCGACCTCAGCAAAGGCGTGCCCGCCCCGCTCGGTCCGGCGCCACCACTGCGCGAAGCGCGTCATCGCCGCGTCGTGCAGCGTCATATCCGCGTCGAGGCGCCGGATCCGCCAGCGCTTCGCGCGCAGGCGCGCGCAGAGTTCGGGCTCTTCCCCGGCGATGAGATCCGGCGCGTAGCCGCCGACCGCGCGAAACGCCTCGGCCCGCATCATGCAGTCGCCGCCGACCGCCAGCGCCTCGCCGACCGGCGTATCCCACTCCTCGTCGCAGAGCGCGTTGTAGGGTGACGCCTCCGGCAGCACCTCGCGCCGCCGGCCGGCGACGACCGCGACACCCTCATGTCGTACCAGGAAGGTCGCCGCCGTCTCGATCCAGCCCGGCACGATGCGGCAGTCGCCGTCGACGAACTGCACGAAGCGGATGTCCGGCCGAGCGGCGCAAAGCGTTTCGAAGCCGGCATTGCGGGCGCGGGCCGCCGTGAAGGGCGTGCCGAGGTCGAGTTCGACGACGGTCAGCCCCCGGTCTCGCGCCGCATCCACGCTGCCGTCGCTCGACCCGGAATCGACGTAGACTGCGGCCCGTGCGAGCGGGCCGAGCGACTCCATGCAGGCGACGAGCCGAGCGCCCTCGTTCCGGCCGATCACCACGATCCCGATGGCGTCGACGCTCACAGCGGGATCCCGTCGAAGGTCGTACCGAAGCCTGCCTCAACCCGGGCGAGCGAGATCGCCGCGATCACGGCGACGAGCAGAACCGTCGCGACCATGTCCTGACGCAGGAACACCACGCGCTCCCGGCGCTGACCGAAGGCTATGATGAGGTAACGGCTGACATCCGCCAGCGCGATCACGGCGACGGCGCCGACGAGGCCGAGGACGCTCCAGGCGACGGCCATGCCGATGCCGAGATAAGCGAGCTTCGCGACGTTGGCCGCCGCGCCGTAGAGCGGCTTGCCGAGCCCGAGCAGCAGGTACTCGTTGACGCTGCACATGACCGATCCCCAGGCGCCCAGGAGCAGGATGGGCAGCATCCAGGCTGCGTCGTGGTAGCGCGAATCGTAGACGAGCTGCACCGCGTAGTCGGCGAGACCCGCGGCGAGGCCGATGCACAGGGCGCAAGCGAGAAGGAGCTTCAGGCGAATCGGCGCGAGGTGGCCGCGCAAGATCTCGCGCGGCAGGTCGCGCTCCGCCGCGATCAGCGGGAAGACGATCGAGTAGCCGATGCGCCCCGCCAACGCGACGGGCAGGTCCGCGATGTTGCGGGCGATGCCGTAGATGCCGAGCACCGCCAGCGGCACGATCGAGCCGAGGTAGAGCTTGTCGATGCTGGCGCACAGAAAGGCCAGCATCGATGCGAAATAGATCCACTTGCCGAAGGAAAGGATCTGGCGCGCGTCCTCCGATTTCCAGTCGAGGCGAACCGGCGCTTCCGGCAGAAGGTACGTCGCCGCCGTGCGGATGATGCTCGCGACCAGCCCGGCGATGATCAGCGACCAGAAGCTCGGCCACCAATAAGCCAGCCCGATCGTCAACCCGATGCCGACGACGTCCATCGACAGATCGAAGAGGTTCGACGTGACGATTCTCAGGCGGCGCTGCAGGAGGTGAACCGACACCGAGCAGAAGCCGAGGATCAGGAGGCTGAAGGCCGAGAGCTGAATGGCCTCGGACGGCAGGCCGTACACGCCGCCGAGGAACGGCGCCGCGAGGACGAACACCACGAACAGGAGCACGCCGCGCAGGACCTGGACGGTCCAGGCGGTATTCCGGAACCGCCGGTCGTCGCCGTTCGGGCTGTGGACGATGTTCTGGCCGATGCCGACGTCGGACAGGAGGTCGATGCCGGCGCGCAGCGTGTTGATGACAAGCATGATGCCGAAGATTTCCGGCACGACGAGACGCGACAGGACGACGTTCGAGCCGAAGCGCAACGCGGTCGAGATGCCGTAGGTACCGATGGTCCAGGCCGTGCCGCGCAGGACGAACTTGCCGGACAGGTTCATGCCGCGCGTTCCCGATCGTGCGCCGCCTCGACGCCGAAGAGGTCGGGCCGGGTCGACCGGCGTTCGAGCACCCAATCATAGACGCGGCCGACCTGCTCGGCCTTGCGCGCCCAGGTGAAGTGATCCGCCACGTGCTCGCGGCCTCGGCGCGCCATGGGCTCCAGAACGCCCGGATCGGCCGCGATCGCCGCCAGCCGGCTGCGAAAGGCGGCGACGATCTCCGCGCGGCTGCCGAGCGCCACCTTGAAGCCGATCTCGTCGCTCACGAGCTCGCCCGGTCCGGCATAGTCGACGACCAGCGGCACCAACCCGAGCGCCATCGCTTCCAGGACGACGCCGCCGCCGAACTCACGAATGGACGGAAAGGCGAGGAGCGAGGTCGAGGCCGCGACGTCCTGCACCGCCTCGTGCGGAAGCCAGCCGTGGAAGCGCACGGCGTCACCGAGCCCCTCCTCCCGGGCCCGCGCCCGAAGCGCCGGCATCAGCGGCCCGTCGCCGACGAGATCGAGGGTCATGCGGCCCTGCCGCAACAAGGGCGCCGCCGCTTCCAGCAGCATGTCCGGTCCCTTGTAGGCAACGAAGCGCCCGATGAAGCATGCGCGCAGCGGCTCGCCGGCGCGAATGGGGACGCTCGATCGCGCGAAGCGGCGCGGATCCACCGCGTTTTCCGGGAGATAAACGCAGCGCGGCCGAGCCTCGGCCGGCATCTCGCTCATTGTGTGCCGCGACCCGACGATGACGGCGTCGGCGCGCAGCGTCGATCGCCGCCCCGGCAGCAGCCGGTAGGCCCCGCGGACATAGGAGAGCCATTCGCGCTCGCGCCGACGCTCAGCGTCGAAGCCCTTCGGCCAGGGAACGCCGCCGTTCAGGGGGCCGAGAACGAATGGCACTCCGGCCCTGCGGCAGCGAGCCGCGATCGGGCTCGGCGTGGTCGGGCTGAGCGGCGTCACCCGGTGAACGACGTCGAAGGCTCCGCCCGCGATCTGCGCGCCGAACCGCTTCCAGACGAGGTGCTCGAAATAGGGGTAGCTGAGCGCTGCCAGAGCGGAGAGCACGGTCCATCCCTTGCCCTGCCCCATCCGCAGCACGTCGCCGATCCTCCAGAGCGGCCGGGCGATCGCTTCGGAATCGATGGCGGTGAAGTCGCGGCCTTCGACGAGCCCGGCGCGCAGGATGGCCTCGCGATTGCGGACCTGCGTGACGAGATGGACGTCGGCAACCTCTCGCAGCGCTTGCGCCAACGACCAGCCGACGAGCGGAACGCTGACCCATTCGGGATTGGCCGCCTCGGCGATCACCAGGACGCGCGGCCGCCGCGCGTCGCGTGGCGGACTCACGCCGCCACCGGCGGAGCCGCACGGACGCGCCGGCGGCGCACGGCTTCCAGGAAGGGCCTCTCCATCGTCGCGAAGGCCGCTTGACCGAGAATGCAGGACACGAGGACGGCAACCAGGACGGGCACGAAGCCCGCCTCGCCTGCACCGAGAAGGAGCGCTCCCAGGAGAACGAGATCCAGGACGAGCGTGTGCAGCAGGTAGACCGAATAGGACCCGTCGCCGAGCGGGCGCAAATGCCGGAACGATCGCGGCAGTCGGCCCGTCGTTTCACGCACCACCAGCCCGACGACGAGCAGCAGGCTCGTCACGCCCCAGAGCACGACGGTCGGCATGTCCGGCAAACCGGCCACCAGTCCCGCCGCGAAGCCGCCGATGCCGAGGAGCAAGGCGACGTCGCCGATCCAGGCCGGCAGCCGCCGGACCATGATCAGCTTCGCCGCCCACGCCCCGGCGAGAAATTCCAGCAGAAGCGGATTGGTCAGGACGCTCCATGGAGTCTCGGGCAGATCCAGCACGATCCCGAGCCCGATCATCCCGACGAGAAGGCCGCTCAGCGTCGCCAGCGAGACGAACGGCGGCAGGCAGAAGCAGAGGGCGAAGGCGGCGTAGAAGTAGACCTCGTAGGACAGCGTCCAGCCCGGCCCGATGATCCCTTCCGAATAGCCCGGCCATAGAAGCAGCGCGAGCGCGGTGTCACCGAGGCCGTGGGTGTGCGTCTGAAGGACGAGCGCGTGGAAGACGAGGTAGATCGCGGCATAGAGCCAGTAGATGGGGTAGATGCGCAGGAAGCGCCGCCGCAGGAAGGTCACGGCGCCCGCGAGGTCGCGGCGCTGGCCGGCGGTCGCGTAGACCATGATGAAGCCGCTCATCACGAAGAAGACGTGGACGCCGGCCCTCCCGACCTCGGAGAGCCGGAGCACGCTCGCCCATTCGGCGCCGAGGAAGCCGTAATGGGCGCCCGCGACGCCGGCGTGGTAGACGACGACCACGAAGGCCGCGAGGAAGCGCAGCGCCTGGATCGAGACGAACTCCCGAGGCATGTGCGGCGGCGCGAGGACCTGAGGCCCGACAGCGCTCACGCGGGCTTCTCCGGCCTGGCGCGCCGGGCGGAGCGAGCGGCGTTCTTGGCCCGGCGCGCGAGACGAACCGCCCCCTCCAGTGCCGGAACGCGGTCGAACCATTTCAGCGTTCCGATGTCGGTGCGCGAGGCGCGCTGTTCGGCGAGCGGCGGCACGGCCGCGAAGGTGACAAAGCCCTCCTGCCGACGCGCGATGTTGAGCGCACCATCGATCGGCATGATCCCGCCGTCCGGATGCCCGCGCTCGCGCATCAGGAACCGCTCCGCTGCCGCGACCAGCCGAGGCAGGGCGCGGCCATTGATCGCGTAGCAGTGGAGGCCGATGAACTCGGTTTCCGGCTCGACCGGGCCGAGGCCCGGCCCGGCTCTATAGCGCGGCACGTCCGGGAGCTGACCGTGGCCGAGATAAAGGACGTCCCATTCCGCCGGCAGCGCGTCCAGCAGTGCGATCCGGTCGCGGAGGTCGGGCGCGAAGCTGACGTCGTCCTCCATGACGAGAATGCTCCCGGCCCCGATCGCGCCGGTCCATGTGCGCAGATGGCTCTCATAGGCACCGCGCTCGCCGACGGATCCGAATTCGCCGGCTTCAGCGGGGCGGATGGCCGACACGAACGTTGCCGAGCAGCCGACGCGCGCGAGCTCCGCCTCGGTATCCCGCCGGCGGTCCACACGATGCGGAAGGTTGATCACGAAGCGGCGTTCGAATCGTTGCAGCATCGCGACTCCCCGGCATGCAGACTATGAGGACGTGCGACCTCTAGCATGGCTGTCCCGCCGACGCCGGGAGCTTCGCGATCCAGCCTTAACCGCTCAAATTGTCGCAAAGCGTACGGCGGAACGGCATTGGCGCATCCGCCGGGCGTTCGCCGCGCAATCCTGGCCGATGCGACGGCCTCAAGACGAAAAAAGCCGAACGCTCGTCGCGTCCGGCCGAAATGACGAGGCCGCTCCTCGGGAGCGGCCCTCTGGGAACCGAGAAGCGCTTACTTGTTCAGCGCGTCCTTCAGGCCCTTGCCGGGCGAGAAGCGCGCGACGTTGCGAGCCGGAATGTCGACCTCGGCGCCCGTCGAAGGGTTGCGGCCCTTCGAAGCCTCGCGCCGCGAAACGGAGAACGTGCCGAAGCCGACGAGGCGAACGTCGTCGCCCTTCGCCATGGCTTCCTGGAGCACGTCGAAGAGGGAATCGACCGCCGTGGTCGCGTCCTGCTTGGACAGCTTGCTCTTCTCCGCGACGGCGGCGACGAGTTCATTCTTGTTCATCAGTGTCCTCCTGAGATGCGAGTCGCTACGTCCGACTTGCCGCGATGAGACAAAGTTACCGACCCGACAGGGATTGCAACCGGGCGGCGCCGGCTTTTCCTCGATTTTTACAAAAAATGCCGCCCGGAGGCGGCATTTCAGGTCGTCATACTGAACGAGGCGTCAATGCGCGATCGCCGTGGGCCCTTCCTCGGGCTGGGAAGCGGCGGTGCCGCGCAGCGGCTCCTCCTCCTCCGACCACTCGACCGGCACCGGTTCGCGGGTCAGCGCGTACTTGATCACCTCGCCCATGCGGGTCACCGGGATGATCTCGAGCGCGTTCTTCACGTTGTCCGGGATGTCCGCCAGATCCTTGGCGTTCTCCTCGGGAATGAGAACGGTCTTGATCCCGCCCCGCAGGGCCGCGAGCAGCTTCTCCTTCAGGCCGCCGATCGGCAGGACCCTGCCGCGCAGCGTGATCTCGCCGGTCATGGCGATGTCGCGGCGGACCGGGATGCCGGTCAGGACGGACACGATGGCGGTGGCCATCGCGGTGCCCGCGGACGGGCCGTCCTTCGGAGTCGCGCCCTCGGGCACGTGGACGTGGATGTCCCGCTTCTCGAAGATCGGCGGCTTCACCCCGTAATCGAGCGCCCGCGAGCGGACGTAGGACGCAGCAGCCGAGATCGACTCCTTCATCACGTCCTTGAGGTTGCCCGTCACCGTCATCTTGCCCTTGCCGGGCATCATGACGCCTTCGATCGTCAGCAGCTCGCCGCCGACCTCGGTCCAGGCGAGGCCCGTCACGACGCCGACCTGATCGACGCTCTCCGCCTCGCCGTAGCGGTAGCGCGGAACGCCGAGGTAGTCGGAGATGTTCTCCGCCGTCACGTCGACCTTGGTCGCCTCGCCCTTGAGGATCTTCGTCACGGCCTTGCGGGCGAGCGTCATCAGCTCGCGCTCGTAGGACCGCACGCCGGCCTCGCGGGTATAGCGACGGGCGATCTCGCGCAACGCGTCCTCGGAGACCGAGAACTCCTCGGCCTTGAGGGCGTGATCGCGGATGGCCTTGGGCAAGAGGTGCTTCTTGGCGATCTCGACCTTCTCGTCCTCGGTGTAGCCCGCGATCCGGATGATCTCCATGCGGTCCATGAGCGGCCCGGGGATGTTCAGCGTGTTCGCCGTCGTCACGAACATCACGCCCGACAGGTCGTATTCGACCTCCAGGTAGTGGTCCATGAAGGTGGAGTTCTGCTCCGGATCGAGCACCTCGAGGAGCGCCGAGGACGGGTCGCCGCGGAAGTCCATGCCCATCTTGTCGATCTCGTCGAGCAGGAAGAGCGGGTTGGCCTTCTTCGCCTTCTTCATCGACTGGATGACCTTGCCGGGCATCGAGCCGATATAGGTGCGGCGGTGACCGCGGATCTCGGCCTCGTCGCGCACGCCGCCGAGCGCCATGCGGACGTATTCGCGGCCGGTGGCCTTGGCGATCGACTTGGCGAGCGAGGTCTTGCCGACGCCCGGAGGTCCGACGAGGCAAAGGATCGGGCCCTTCAGCTTCGACTGACGGCTCTGGACGGCGAGGTACTCGACGATCCGCTCCTTGACCTTTTCGAGGCCATAGTGATCGGAATCAAGGATTTCCTCGGCCTTCTTCAGGTCGATCTTCACCTTGGAGCGCACGCCCCATGGCAGGCCGAGCAGCCAATCGAGGTAGTTGCGCACGACGGTGGCCTCGGCCGACATCGGCGACATCGTCCTGAGCTTCTTCACCTCGCCCTGAGCCTTTTCACGGGCTTCCTTGGAGAGCTTGGTGTTCTTGATGCGCTCCTCAATCTCGGCAACCTCGTCGCGGCCTTCCTCGCCGTCGCCGAGTTCCTTCTGGATCGCCTTCATCTGCTCGTTCAGGTAGTACTCGCGCTGGGTCTTCTCCATCTGGCGCTTGACGCGCGAGCGGATGCGCTTCTCCACCTGAAGGACCGAAATCTCGGCCTCCATGAAGCCGAGGGCCTTCTCCAGGCGCTCACGCACGGAGATCAGCCCGAGCATCTCCTGCTTCTCGGGAATCTTGATCGCCAGGTGCGAGGCGATCGTGTCGGCGAGCTTGGAGTAGTCCTCGATCTGGCCGGCGGCGCCGACGACGTCCGGGGAGATCTTCTTGTTCAGCTTGACGTAGTTCTCGAACTCCGAGACCACCGAGCGCGCGAGCGCCTCGATCTCGACTTCGTCCTCTTCCACGTCCTCGACGATCGAGGCACGCGCCTCGTGCCACTCGGTGCGGTCGGTGAAACCCTCGACGCGGGCGCGGGAAACGCCCTCCACGAGCACCTTCACCGTGCCGTCGGGAAGCTTGAGCAGCTGCAGGACGTTGGCCACCGTGCCGAGATCATAGATCGCGTCGGGCGCGGGATCCTCGTCGCCGGCGTTCTTCTGCGTCGCCAGCAGGATCTGCTTATCGGCGCCCATGACCTCCTCGAGCGCCTTGATCGACTTCTCGCGGCCGACGAAGAGCGGCACGATCATGTGCGGGAAGACGACGATATCGCGCAGGGGCAGCACCGCGAAGAGCGTCGCGCCCTCGTCGGGATGGGTCGGCATATTGGGCATGTGATGTCCTTTCTACGGCCTCAGGGCCGTCGGAGGCCGGCCAGACCGGGCCTTGCAAGAAGCACCCGGAAACACCGCCTTTGACTCTTCCAATTTGGTCCCGAAGGCCCTGCGATTCAAGCGCGTCGCCGGGTCTCCGCCGTATTGTTCACCAATCGTTCAACGTTGTCCGCACCATGAAAAAACCCGTCCCGGCAGGGCGCCGGAACGGGTCGGGTTCAAACAACCGTCGAGGACCGGCCGTGATCAGGCACTGGCGTTCGCCTTGTCCTCGGTCCGCTCCGAATAGATGTAGAGCGGGCGGGCCTTGCCGTCGATGACGTCCTCGGAGATGACGACCTCCTGGACGC
>CANJKV010000074.1 GCA_947474855.1 Aurantimonadaceae bacterium
CCGGCCTTTCCCCAGGCTGGACGGCGACGGCTTCTTAACCTCGATCGGTGACCATGATGACGGGCCGGACGCCAGCCGCGCGGCCCGCATGGGTTTCCTGTTTCGAGTATGCCATGTCCGAGTTCCGGCAGCAGTCCGCGGCCGCGCGGCTTCGCGCGTTCCGCCGCATCGCGTCCCAAACCATTTCGAGCGACGAGGGCGCCAACGCCATCCTCGCGGGGAGCGTCCTGCTCCTGTCGTGCGGGTTCTTTGCCTGGGTCGTCTCGACCGCCGCCAAGGATCCGACCTTCTTCGAGCGCCAGCTGATCGCGGGGATGCGCTCCTCCAACGTCGACCCGATCACCACCGGGTCGACCGCCGCCGCGCCGGCCGACGAGACGGGACCGGCGATTCCCGTGCCGGCGGTGGTGCGGAACGGCGAGGTCGACCCGTCCGACTATTCGATCGTCGCGCTGTTCGAGTCCGAGGCGGTCGTCGCCGCCGGCGACGAACTGTGGCGCGTCAAGGTCGGCTCGACGCTGCCGGGTCTCGGCGCCGTGCTCGCGATCGAGACGGAAGCGGGCGGCACGGGCCGCGTGCGGACGGAGAAAGCGGTGCTCAGCGCTTCGCGCTGAGTCGGCTCACTTCTTTTCCAGGAGGATCTGGCCTTCGCGGGCGAGCCTGCCCTTCACCTTCTCGGCGAGCGCGGCGAGGAACATCGGCAGGTCCACCTCGACGTGGACGGCGGTGTCCAGCACGTCGAGACGGCCGGTCACCGACTGACCCATGACGCGGGCGCGGAAGTCCAGGTGGTCGTCCGTCCACGTGTCCTCCCACTTGATCATCCCGCCCATCACCTCCTGCCGCATCCGGCCGAAACTGTCGGAGATGCGCTGGCGCGCCTCGGCGCGCGTGAGCTTGTGCGGGATGTCGATGCTGATCGTCTCGGCCATGTCGCGTCCTGTGAACGGGTCGGACACCGGATATGGAGGGCCGGAGCGCCCCCCGCAACGGCCGTGAAAAAGGGCGGCGCGACCGAAGCCGCGCCGCCCTTGATCGTTTTGCCGCGGCCGAAGCAGCTCAGCCGTTGACGGTGCGCCCGGCCGAGCTCGGCCGGTCCGACCGGCGACCGCCGCCCTGATTGCCGGCGCGACGCTGCGGGCGTCCACCCTTGGCGCCCTGGCTCTCGCCCGCGCCGGGATGACCGCCATGACCGCCATGGCCCGAACGGCGACGATTGTTGCCCTTGTTATTGGCATTGGCGTTGCCGCCACCGGTGTTCGGGCGTCCCTGACCGGGGCCACGACCGCGCCGGGGGCGACGATCCTCGCGCTCCTCATCGGCCGCGCCGGCGGGCATCGCGGTCGCGAAGCTCGTCGGCTGGACGTCGAAGCGCAGGCCCGTCAGCTTCTCGACCTGGCGCAGCTTGGCGCGCTCGGACGGGTCGAGCAGCGTCACGGCGATGCCGGACTTGCCCGCGCGAGCCGTGCGGCCGATGCGGTGGACGTAGGACTCCGGCTCTTCCGGCAGATCGAAATTGACGACGTGGCTGATGTCGTCGACGTGGATGCCGCGCGCCACGATGTCGGTCGCCACCAGCACCGGCACCGTGCCGGAATGGAAGGCGGCGAGCGCCTTCTGGCGAGCGCCCTGGCTCTTGTTGCCGTGGATGGCGAGGGCTTCGATGCCCGCCTTGGCCAGGTCCTCGGACAGGCGGTTGGCGCCGTGCTTGGTGCGCGTGAAGATCACGGTCTTCTCGAAGCCCGGCAGGGCCTCGATCAGCCAGAGCTTCTTGGCCTTCTGCGGCACGGAGTAGACGCTCTGGGCGATCTTCTCCACCGTGACCACCTCGGGCGTCACCTCGACGCGGACCGGGTTGGTCAGGATGCGACGCGACAGGTCCTCGACGCTTCTCGGCATGGTGGCCGAGAAGAGCAGCGACTGCCGCTCCTCGGGCAGCTCGTCGACGATGCGCATCACGTCGCGCACGAAGCCCATGTCCAGCATGCGGTCGGCCTCGTCGAGAACGACGAAGCGAACGCCGGACAGGCTGATGGCGCGCTGGTTGACGAGGTCGAGGAGCCGGCCCGGCGTCGCGATGACGATGTCGACGCCGCGGCGCATGGTGTCGATCTGCGGGCGGATCGACACGCCGCCGAAGACGACGGTGTGGGTGAGCTTGGTGCCGACGGTGTAGTCCTTCACCGAGTCGGCGATCTGCGAGGCGAGCTCGCGCGTCGGGGCGAGGATCAGGGCCTTCGGGGTCTTGGGAACCGGGCGCCCGACATGGCGTGTGAGCAGCCCGTGCAGCAGCGGCAGCGAGAAGGCGGCGGTCTTGCCGGTACCGGTCTGGGCGATGCCGAGGACGTCGCGCCCTTCCATCTGGGGCTGGATCGCCCGGGCCTGGATCGGGGTAGGGGTCGTGATGTCGAGGAGCGCGAGCGCCTTGAGAAGCGTGTCGGCGAGGCCGAACGCCTGGAAATCGGTCTGGGTCAAACTGGACTTTCGGGATGGGCAGGCGATCCCTGTCGCCCGCTCAAGCGGCCGGCCGCCCCTTGCGCGGGAGCGGAACGGCACGGGCCGCGGCCGGGACGAAGAACAACCCGGCTGGCGCTCGTCAAAAGGTCCCGAACTGTCGGAACGAAGAAGCGGGCGCAGCGCATTCGCGGCGTGACTCGCCCCATATCGGCGCTTTGCTGCGCCGCGTCAACCCGTGCGCCGGCTGCGCTTCAGATCTTCGCCGTGACGGGCGAAGCGAAGGCGCGGTTCCAGGCGTCGAGGCTCGCGACCTTGTAGGCCTCGGCGAGCGTCGGATAGTTGAAGGTGTTCTCCATGAAGTAGTCGATGGTGCCCTTGAGGTTCAGCACCGCCTGGCCGATGTGGACGAGCTCCGTCGCGCCCTCGCCGATGATGTGGGCGCCGAGAAGCCGGCGCGTCTTGCGCGAGAAGATCAGCTTCATCATGCCGCTCTGGACGCCCATGATGTGGCCGCGCGAGGTCTCGCGGAAGCGCGCGATGCCGCATTCGTAGGGGATGCCGCGGCGCTGGACCTCTTCCTCGCTCATGCCGACCGTCGAGATCTCCGGCACGGAATAGATCCCGTAGGGAAAGAATTCGGGCGGGGGCGGCGGCTCGAGGCCGAAGGCGTGGCAGGCCGCGAGGCGTCCTTGTTCGAGCGAGGTCGAGGCGAGGCTGGGAAAGCCGATCACGTCGCCGGCGGCGTAGATGTGGGGAACGCTCGTCTGGAGCGTCTTCGGGTCCACGGTGATCCGCCCGCGCCGGTCGGTCTCGATGCCGACCGCCGAAAGGTTCAGCTTGTCCGTCGCCCCCATGCGGCCGGCGGCGAAGAGGAGAACCTCGCTCGTCACCGTGCGGCCGTTCGCGAGTTCGCAGACCGGTCGGCCGGCGCCGTCCAGCGTGACCGAGGACACCTCCGAGCCGAGGCGCAGCGCCACGTTGCGATCGCGCAACTCGTGGACGAACTCGGCGATCACCTCCTTGTCGATGAAGTCGAGGAAGCTCGTGCGCGGCTCGATCAGCGTCACCGCGACTTCCAGCGCGGAGAAGATGGTCGCGTATTCGACGCCGATGACGCCGGCGCCGATCACCGTCATGGAGCGCGGGAGCTTCGGCAGCTCGACGATTTCGTCGCTGTCGAAGACGGTGGCGTCGTTGAAGGGGATCGTGTCCGGACGGAAGGGCTGGGTGCCGCAGGCGATGATCACGACACCCGCGCGCTCCACCCGCGTTTCCCCAGTGGGAAGCGCGATCGCGATCTCGTGGGGCGACACGAAGGACGCCTCGCCCACGACCGTCTTCACGCCGTTGCGGACGAACTGGTGCTCCAGCACCTCGACCTCGTGGTCGAGCGTCTTGAGGATGCGGGCCTGGATGTCGGAGGCCGTGATGTCCTGCTTGACCCGGTAGGCGAGGCCGTAGAAGCCGCGCTCGCGCCAGCCCGTGAGGTTCAGCACCGTTTCGCGCATGGTCTTGGAAGGAATCGTGCCGGTGTGGACGGACACGCCGCCGACGCGCCGCCCCTTTTCCACGACGAGCACCGACTTGCCGAGTTTGGCGGCCTGGACGGCCGCGCGCCGGCCGGAGGGGCCGCTGCCGATGACGATGAGGTCGAAAACAGACATGAGGGCTCGCGCGCTCGCCGAAGAACTGGTCGAGACGTTCTAGCCGTCCGGGATTGCGCGAGGCCGGTTCTCAGCCGCCGGTGATGTTGGACCAGAAGCGGCGGATGAAGCTGTCTTCCTCGATCGCGTCCGTCGTGAAGAGGGGCTCCTCGTGAACGGTCAGCCCGGCGCGCATGATCCGCAGCGTTCCGGCCGGCGTGCCCGGTGAAACGGGCGCGGGAAGGGTGCGCGCGCCGACGACGATCTTGGTATAGCCGCCGGCGCCCTCGCGCGGGCCGAGAAGCCGCACGTCGTTCTTCGTGGCGAGCGCCACCTGCGAGGCGGTCCCGTCCGTCACCGGCGCGTAGCCGACGCTCTCGCCCGAGCGCTGCACCGTCACCTCGGAGAAGCCTTCGAGGCCGAAGGCCATCATGGCGCGGGCTTCCTCGGCGCGCTGGTTCTGCGAGGTCATGCCGCTCATGGCGAAGACGATGCGGCGCTCGGGGTTCTTGGCCGAGGCGACGAGCCCGAAGCCGGCTTCGGACGTGTGGCCCGTCTTGAGCCCGTCGGCGCCGAGGCCGAGCAGCGGATTGCGCGAGCGCTGGGTGATGCCGTTGAAGGTGAAGGCTTCCTCGGAGAAGAGGTGGTAGTGTTCGGGATAGTCGCGGATGATGTGGGCGGCGAGCGTCGTCAAGTCACGCATCGTCACGACCTGCCCCTCGGCGGGAAGCCCGTGCGGGTTGACGAAGCGCGAGCCGGTGAGGCCGATCTCGGCGGCGCGCGCGTTCATCATGCCGGCGAAGGCCTCGACCGAGCCGGCGATGCCCTCTGCCGCGACGATCGTCGCGTCGTTGCCGGACTGGATCACGATGCCCTTGATGAGGTCGCCGAGAGCGACCTGCGAATTCAGCGGCAGGAACATGGTGGAGCCGCCCGAGGCGGCGCCGCCGGTGCGCCAGGCATGCTCGGACACGGTGTACACGTCGTCGAGAGAGACGGTGCCCTTCTTGAGCTCGTTGAAGATCACCGCGACGGTCATCAGCTTCAGCAGGCTCGCCGGCGGCACGCGAGCGTCGGCGTCCTTCTCGAAGAGAACGATGCCGGTCTCGAAGTCGATCATCATGGCATGGGGGGCCACGGTCTCGAATGCGGCGGCCGGCCGCAGAAGAAGGAGAAGGAAGGCGAGGCTCGTCAACCAAGCCCGAGCCGATACCGTTGACGCCGTCTGCATCCTGCCTCCGTCTGCCGCTTGGCCCGCGCGCGCGGACAAACCGAGGCTACAAAGCCTGCCGGTGAGATGAAAGCCTCGCGCGTCGTCACATCGTTCGCCGCGCGGCGAACGAGCGACACGAGGATGGCTCAAGCCGCGGAGTGGCGGGAGCGCTTGGCGCCGACTTCGCGATGGGCGACGATGCGCTGGATGTCTTCCGCCTTGTAAGGCTTCCAGAGGAGGGGCCAGTCCTTGACGTCCTCGGCGCTGACATAGCCCGTGACGAGCACGATGCGCAGGTTCGGCCAGCGGCGGGAGGCGACGGCGGCGAGCTCGGGGCCGGTCATGCGGGGCATCCGGCAATCGCTGAACAGGAGGCCGATGTCGGACCGGGATTCGAGGATGGCGAGAGCTTCCATCCCGTCGGCGGCCTCGATGACCTCGAACCCCATTTCTTCGAAGATGTCGACGGCGTTGAAGCGGACCAAGGGCTCGTCATCGACGACGAGGATGGCGCATTTGGCGGCGGGCGGGACTTGGCTCAACGGAGTTCGATGCTCCAAGGACGGACCGGCGGCGATGTCCGCGAGCCTCCGACACGATCATGTCCGAGAAAGGTTTGCGGAACCTTATGTCCGCGCGTCCGCATGGGCCGAAATTGCATGAAGCGTCTCTGCGTCATTCGTACCGACGCGCAAGCGAATCCGGCCGTTATAGCAATGGCCACCCATCCGCCGGCGCGCACGCCGTCCTGTTTCATACTCGACACGATACCTCAAGATAGGCGCCGGGTCGGATTGTCAAACCCGGTCGGCGGAGGATTCTTGTCGACCAACACCAAGACTTGGTGCTGATATCTGCGATTCGCAACAGTCAAGCAAATGATATGCTCGACTTGCAAGTGATCTTTCCACCATCCGCCGATCTTCCCCAGCGGAATAGGCAGGCGCGCCACGACCTGCGGCGCTTTGACAGAGCGGCCACGGGGGTGAGCGAACGGTTCAGCCCTCCATCGCGTCGCGCAGCATCTCCAGCTCCAACCACTCGTCCTCCGCCTTGGCGAGTGCGGCCCGGTTTGCCTCGATTTCCGCTGCGAGCGCGGCGAAACGCTTGGGATCCTTGGAGAACAGGGCGGGGTCGGCCATGGCGGCCTCGGCCCTGGCGATGGCGGCCTCGAGGCGCGCGATCTCCCTGGGCAAATTCTCCAGCGCGAACTTCTGCTTGTAGGCGAGCTTCGAGGTCGTCTTGCGCTCCGCGGCCGGGGCGCTCGCCGCGTCCTTGGAGCCTTCGTTCGTCTTGGCCGGTCCCGGCACCTTCGGGCGCGGGGCGTCGCTCGCGCCGCGCTTCTGCGCCACCATGTCCGAATAGCCGCCGGCATAATCCAGCCAGCGCCCGTCGCCCGCGTCGGCCGGCGAGATCACGCTCGTCACGGTCCGGTCGAGGAAGTCGCGGTCGTGGGACACGAGAAGGACCGTGCCGGGATAGTTCGCCACGAGCTCCTGAAGGAGATCGAGGGTTTCCATGTCGAGGTCGTTGGTCGGCTCGTCGAGAACGAGAAGGTTGGCGGGCGTCGCGAGCGTCTTGGCCAGGAGGAGACGCGCCCGCTCGCCGCCCGACAGGTTGCCGACGGGCGTCCTGATCTGCTCGGGCTGGAACAGGAAGTCCTTCAGATAGCCCGCGACGTGGCGGGCTTCGCCGTTGACGACGACCTGGTCGCCGCGCCCGTCCGTCAGCGCCTCGGCCACCGACACGTCGTCGCGCAAGGTCGCGCGCTTCTGGTCGAGAAAGGCGAGGTCGAGGTTGGTGCCGAGGCGGACGAACCCTGTATCCGGCGGCGTTTCACCGACCAGCATCTTGAGAAGCGTCGTCTTGCCCGCGCCGTTCGGACCGACGAAGCCGACGCGGTCGCCGCGCTGAATGCGGGTCGAGAAGTTCCGCACGAGGACGCGCTCGCCATAGGCCTTGGAGATCGTCTCCGCCTCGATGACCAGCTTGCCGCTCTCGCGCGTCTCGCCCGCCGCCATCTGCACCTGCCCGACGGCGTGTCGGTGCTCGCGCCGCTCGGCGCGCAGGGAATGGAGGTTGGCAAGGCGGCGCTCGTTGCGCTTGCGCCGGGCGGTGACGCCGTAGCGCAGCCAGTGCTCCTCTCGCACGATCTTGCGGCCGAGCTTCTGGAAGGCGATCTCCTCCTCTTCCAGCACCTTGTCGCGCCACGCCTCGAAGGCCCCGAAGCCTTCCTCCAGGCGCCGGACGCCGCCCCGGTCGAGCCAGACGGTCGCGCGGGTCGTGCGCTGCAGGAAGCGCCGGTCGTGGCTGATGAGCACCATGGCGCTGCGGATCGCGCCGATCTCGCCTTCCAGCCACTCGATGGTCGGCAGGTCGAGGTGGTTGGTCGGCTCGTCGAGGAGAACGACGTCGGGCTCCGGCGCCAGCGTGCGGGCGAGTGCCGCGCGGCGTGCCTCGCCGCCCGACAGGTCGGCGGTCCGGGCGCTTTCGGACAGGCCGAGGGCTTCCAGAAGCATGGTGACGCGGTAGGGATCGTCGGCGGGGCCGAGGCCGGCGCTCGCGTAGGAGCCGACGGTCTCGTGCGCGCCGAAGTCGGGCTCCTGCGGCAGGTAGCGCACGGTCGTTCCCGGCTTGACGAAGACGTCGCCGCCATCCGGTTCGACGATGCCGGCCGCGATCTTGAGAAGGGTCGACTTGCCGGAACCGTTGCGGCCGACGAGCGCGATGCGGTCGCCGGGCAGGACGTTCAGCTCGACGTCGGCGAGGAGCGGCGTGCCGCCGAAGGTGAGGCGCACGCCGTCGAGGCGCAGAAGCGGGGGAGGTGCCATGGTCCGGCTTCTAGCGCGATCGAGCCTCCGCCCGCAACGCGGCCCGGTCAGCCCTCCGCGTCGAGGGCGGGCGCCAGGTTCTTCGGGTGATAAACGGCGTCGCGTACGACCTTGTTCTCGGCGCTCAACGTGCGCACCGGTCGGCCAAAGCGGAGCTTCAGGCTTGGATGGATGGACTCGTTGATCGTGGCGAGCACCTTCCTGCGCCTGTCCCTGGGCACGTAGACGGCCTCGTTGAAGGCGGCGTCGACGTCGTGCTCGAGGATGCGCCGAAAGGTCGGCGTGAAGTAGTCCTTGCTCGAATAGCCCTTGCGGGATTCGTGCTGCGGGGCGAGGCAATCGAGGTCGCCGGGCCTTGGCAGAACGTCGGCGTCGAGCTTCAGCCCCGCCTCGCGCGCTTCGTCCGCCATCCAGAGGAGGGGGATGTCGGCGAGCGTCCGGTTCGCGTAGCCGCCGCCGACGTCGGAATGAACGCCGGCGAACCAGACCTGCCCGATGTCGGCGCCGTCGGGCGCCGGGTGGGTCCAGAAGGTCGGGATGAACTCGTCGCGATGCTCGTCGGTCGCGAGGGCGTGACGCGCCCGCCGAACGATCCGCGAGGGCGTGGTGTCGTGGAACTCGTAGCCGTCGTTGACGAAGCTGCCGATCAGGGAGGAGGGGATCCCGAGCGACCCCACCGTGTCCCAGACGCCGAGGAAGCTGATCGCCACGTCCCGATGCGCTTCGACCTCGTGCTTCTGCCTGAAGACCTCCGGCCTGCGCGTCGCCGCCCTCTCGTTACGGTAGAAGGACCAGGCATCGGCGATGCGATCGAGATCCTGCCGCTTGAGGAGGCCGCAGGCACCGATCATCCCGCACAGGCTGCGGGCGGTGAAGGCGCCGCGCGAGAAGCCGAAGAGGAAAATCTCGTCCGCCCCCCGACCATCCTCGGCCGGCACGTAGTTCTGGGCGAGAAACATGTAGGCGGACAGGATGTTGTCATCGAGTCCGTCGCCGGTCGCCCCGTCCAGCAGGCGCCGGATCGCGTTGCCGGTGGAGCCGACGCCGCGCAAGTAGAGCGTCAGCTGGGGAACGCCGTCTCCGCCGCTGTTGGCCTGCACCGATCGCGCCAGGATCGACACGTTGGTCTCGCTCCCGCCGCGGTCCGCGTTGTTCCAGGTGCCGTCGAAGCACACGACCAGCCGCTTCTTCTGCATGGCGCCCCTCCCCGTTCCCTTGGGGAAGGATGGCACCGGTCGCGCGTCTTCGCAATCATTAAGTTTACCTGCGCGGTCGGACTATTCCGCCGGTTGCAGATCGCCCCTGGCCGGTCCGTGTCCCTCCGCATCGGCACCGAGCCGGGCGGCTTCCTCCAGCTCGTGGTCGAGCCGGGCGCGGCTTTCGGCCTGGGGCTTGGAGAAGCGGGCGAGGAAGAGATAGGCGATGGGCGTGATGAACAGCGTCGCGAGCGTCGCCAAGGCAAGGCCGCCGACGATGACGTAGCCGAGCGCCTGCCGGGCCTCGGCGCCTGCGCCGGTGGAGAAGATCAGTGGCACGCCGCCGACGATCGTCGCGATCATCGTCATCATCACCGGCCGCAGGCGCGTCATCGCCGCGACCTCCACCGCCTCGCGGACCGACAGGCCGCGGTCCCGCTCGGCATTGGCGAATTCGACGACGAGGATGCCGTTCTTGGCGATGATCCCGACGAGCAGCACGAGGCCGATCTGGCTGTAGAGGTTGAGGCTCTGCCCGAAGAACTGCAGGGCGAAGACCGCGCAGGCGAGGCCGAAGGGCACCGTCGCGATGATGATGAGGGCCGAGACGAAGCTCTCGAACTGCGCCGCCAGGACCAGGAGCACGATCACGATCGCGAAGCCGAAGGTCAGCGCCAGGCCGCCGGAGGTCTCGCCGAGGGTCTTGGCCTCGGCGAGCGGGATCAGCCGCATCTCGGGCGGCAGGTGCTCGCCCGCGAAGGCCTGGAGGTCGGCCCAGCCCTGGCCGATCGTGTAGCCCGGCTTCAGCTCGGCGGACAGCGAGACGGCGCGCGAGCGTTCCTCGCGGGTGAGCGAGGGGGCGATCGGCTCCTCGGTCAGCGTCGCGACGCTCGACATCGGCACGATGCGCCCGTCGCCGGTCTTCAGGAAGAGGTTCGACAGGTCGCCCGGATCGTTGATCGGCTGGCCCGTCGAGACGATCTCGATGGGCACGGCCTGGTCCTCGATAAAGGTCGTCGTGACCTGCGTGCCGTCGAGGAGCGCCTGGACGGCGGTGGCGAGACCTTCGATGTCGATGCCGAGGTCGGAGGCGCGCTCGCGGTCGATCTGCACCGAGAGCTGAGGCTGCGTCGCCTCGAAGTTGAGGTCGACCCGGCCCCAGCGGCCGTCCGTCTCCATCGCCTCGCGCAGCGTTTCGGCGGCGTCGGCGATGGCTTGGTAGCTGGAGCCGAGAACGGCGAACTGGAGGCCGCGCCCGCCGCCCCGGATGCCGAGCGAGTTCGGCTGGATCGCGAAGGCGCGCACGCCCGGAATCTCTGCGACGGCGCGGTTGATCTCGGCCGCGATCGCGCTTTGCGGGCGCTCACGCTCGGCCCAGTCGGCAAGCGACAGGAACACGAAGGCGGAGTTGTTGCTGCCGCCCTGGCCCGAGATCGAGTAGACGTTCGCCGCTTCGCCGGATTCGACATAGGGGAGGAGGAGGTCCTCGACCTGCCGGACCTTGGAGGAGGTGTAGTCGAGCGCCGCGCTCTGTGGCGTCGTCACGCGCAGGAAGATCGTGCCGCGATCCTCGGGCGGCGTCAGCTCTTGGGCGAGGTTGTTGTAGGCGACGAAGGCCGAGAAGGCGAACATCGAGGCGAGCCCGAGAACCACGAGCGGGAAGGTGAGCGAGAAGCGCAACGCGGCCCCGTAGAGGCCGGCGAGCCGCCCGCCGATCCAGATCCAGCCGCGCGCCAGGAAGCTATGGCGCTCGGTCGCGCTCGGCTTCTCCTTCAGGAGGCGCGAAGCGAGCATCGGGCACAGGGTCAGGGCGACGAAGGAGGACAGGAGCACGGCGATCGCCAGAACGAAGCCGAACTCCGCGAAGAGCGCGCCCGCCTGACCCGGCAGGAACGAGATCGGAACGAAGACCGCCGCGAGCGTCGCCGTGGTCGCGATCACGGCGAAAAAGACCTCGCGCGTGCCGATCACGGCCGCGGCCTGGGGCTTGGCGCCCATGTCGCGGCGGCGCACGATGTTTTCGAGAACGATGATCGCGTCGTCGACGACGAGGCCGGTCGCCAGCACGAGGGCGAGGAGCGTCAGGATGTTGATGGAGAAGCCGGCGAGATAGATCGCCGCGATCACGGCGACCAGCGACACCGGCATGGTGACGGCCGGGATCAGCGTCGCCCGAAGGTTCAGGAGAAAGGCGTAGATCACCGCGACGACGATGACGACGGCGAAGATCAGCGTCAGCTCGACTTCGTGGATGGCGCCGTCGATGAAGTTGGCGTCGTCGCTCGTGACGCGGATCGAGACGTTGTCGGGAAGCGTCCGGTTCATCTCGTCGACGGCGGCGCGCACGCCTTCCGAGATCGACAGCGTCGAGGAGCCCGCCTGGCGCACGATGCCGAGACCGTAGCCCGTCTGCCCGTTGATGCGCACGATCGAGGTCGCGTCTTCCGGGCCGAAGCGGACGGTGGCGACGTCGCGCAGGCGGGTGCGGTCGTTGATGGCGATCGCGCCGAAGGCTTCCGGCGTCGTGACGTTGGCGTTGGCGCGAACGACGAGGTCCTGCGTCGGCGACACGAGCGAGCCGGCGGGAACGTCGAGCGCGACGTTGCGCAGCGCAGCCGAAAGGTCCGCGAGGGTGAGGCTCCGCGTCGCCAGGCGATCCGGGTCGACGTCGATGAAGATGCGCTCTTCGCGATCGCCGTTCTCCTGGACGTCCGCCACGCCCTCCACAGCCGAGAGGCGGTCGACGATGACGTCCTGGACCAGCGTCGTCAGCTCGTCGGACCGCATGCCCGGCGCGACCACCGCGAGGCGCATGATGGCGTCAGCGTCGGCGTCGGCCTTGACGATGCGCGGCTCGTCGGCGTCCTCCGGCAGCTGGAAGACGACCCGACCCACGGCGTCGCGCACGTCGCTCGCCGCGACGTTGATGTCGGTCGTGTCGGTGAACTCGATGGTGACGCGGCTCGAGCCGAAGCTCGATCGCGACGAGACGGAGTCGATGCCGGCGACGCGCGCGACCGCGCTCTCGACGGTGGAGGTGATCTGCTGGTCGACGGCTTCGGGCGAAGCGCCGTCGAGGGTGACGGACACGGAGACGACGGGCTGGTCGACGTTGGGCAGCTCGCGCACCTCCACGGCCTGGAATGCGGCGAGGCCCGCCACGACCAGGAGGAGGTTGAGCACGATCGTCAGGACCGGCCGGCGGATGAAGAGGCTGGTCAGGCTGGTAAGGGCGTCCGGACCGCCGGACTGCTTGCCGCCGCTCATCGGACCGCGTTTTCGCGGGCGTTGGCGGGGGAGGCGAAGCCGAGGCTCGCCCTCGCCGGCGATGGCGGGGCCGATGCCGGAGCGGGCGGCGTGGCAGCGTCCGGCGCCGCCTCTCCTGCGGTGGCGCCGTCGGCCACGGCGGGGCCTGCGGGTGCGCCGGTCGTGCCGTCGACGCGCACGGGCGACCCCTCGCGGATGGACTGCACGCCTTCCACGGCGACGACATCGCCCGGCCGCAACGCGTCGCTCGCCACCAGCACGCGGTCGATGTCGCGCTGGACGATGCGCAGCGCCGCCTTTTCCGGCCGGTCGCCGACGATCTTCCAGGCATAGGCCCCGGCGCGCTCCCACTGGATCGCCATGGGGTCGAGCGCGAGGTAGCGGTCGCCCTCGAAGTCGATGGCGAGCGCGAAGGACATACCCGGGCGCAGCCGGTCTGCCTCGTTGGCGATGCTGCCTTCGACGCGCAGCGTGCGGGACGCCTCGTCGAGGCGGCTGTCGATGGCGGTGATGCGACCTTCGAAGGTTTCGCCCGGCCGGGCGGTGCTCGTCGCCTCGAACCGTTGGCCGATCGCGACCTGGGGCACGTAGGACTCGGGCACGAAGAAGACGACGCGCAGGTTCGCGCGGTCGTCGACGGTGGCGATCAGCGTCTGATTGCCCACGAGATCGCCGACGTCGATGTCGGCGAGCCCGACCCGACCGTCGATGGGGGCGGTGATCCGGCGGTCGTCGAGGGCGATCTCGGCGGAGCGCAGGTCGAGGCGCGCATTGTCGAGGGTGCGGCGATAGTCTTCGAGCTGAACGGTGGAGATCGAGTTGGACAAGCGCTCGGCTCGGGCGAGCTGGTCCTCGGCGGCCTTGAGCGCGATGCGCGCCCGGTCGAGCGCGAGGCGTTCCGCGTCGTCCTTGAGGCTGACGAGGACGCTTCCGGCCGCCACTTCGTCGCCGGACCTGAAGCCGACTGCCGATACGATGCCGGTGGCGTCGGGATAGACGGGAACCGAGCGCTCGGCCTCCGCCGTGCCGATGGCCTTCAACGTCGACTGCGCCACCGCCTCGGCGACGTCGCCGACGACGATCAAAGGCGGCCCGCCGGCGCCGCCGCGGCCACCGCCCGGCGCGCCGCCGCGGCTGCCCCCGGCCGCCGGCTTGGCGGCTGCCGGGTCGCTGACGGGATTGAGCCAGAGGACGGCCTGTCGCACCTCGTTGGGAAGCTGGACGCCGGACTGCAGGATGGCGCGCCCGGGCGCCGGATCGAAGGTGATCCAGAGCGCCGCAGCGCCGCCAAGGAGCGCGATCGTGACGAGGAGCTGCTTGATGAAGGCCATGACCATCCGTGCTGCAACCGCCCGTCGGCACGATCGCCGCAGGCGTCTCGAGGCGCCTGCACCATAGCCGAGAAGCCGTGATCAACGCGTTGAGTTTCGTTACGATTTGTAATGGCCCCTGCGTCGATTCGAGGGCCGATCAACGACGAAGGGGCCCGCCTCGCGGCGGACCCCCTTGGGACTTCGGTGGCCGAGGCTCTGTCCGGCCGACCGGCGATCCGTCAGTTGGCCGTGGTGGACGCACCGCCCGCAGCCGGAGCCGTGCCGCCCGCGGCCGGCGCCGCTTCGCCCTGGAGGCGCATCGTATCGCGGTTCTCGGCGTAGGACGCCTGGTCGTAGGCCGGCGCGTTCTCGAGCTGGTCCTGCGAGAACTGGGTGTAGATGTAGAGCGAGTCACCCTGGTCACGCATCAGCTGGACGTTGTCGAGCCCGACGGCCACCGGCTTGGCGCCGATGCCGAGGAAGCCGCCGACATCCACGATCACCGCGTCGACGCGGGCATCGACGGTCATCGCGACGTCACCGACCTTGCCGAGGCTCTGATCGTTCGGGCCGTAGACCGTCGTGCCCATCAGCTCGTCGGCCGTCAGCTGGGCGCTGCTGTCGACGGGCATCATGTTCTCGCGCGAGGAGCCGCCGGTCGACGCCGTCGTGCTGTTGTCGGTACCGGTGGTGGCCATGCCCGACTGGTTCTGCGCGGTCTCGGTCGCACCGGTCACGGCATTGCCGGCCGACGTCGCAGCACCTTCCACCGCCGACCCGGCATTGGAGGCCATGTTCGAGGCCGTGGCCGCCGCGCCGCCAACGGCGGCACCCGTCGCCGCCCCGGCTGCCGCGCCCGTGGCGGCCATGTCGTTTGCCGTGGCGCCGGTGCCCGACGAGGCGTTGGCGGCGACATCCTGCTCGCGGCCCTCGAAGGTCGGCGCCTGCTCGAGCTGCTCCTTGCTCGCGGCGAGAACGAAGACCGGATCGCCGCCGTCCTGCGGCGTGACCTGGAACTCGCCGAACGGCACGGCGACGTTCTTCTGGCCGATGCCGAGGAAGCCGCCGACACCGACCACCGCCGCGTCCACCATGCCGTTGTCGGACACGACGAGGTCGCTCACCTCGCCGATGGTCTCGGCGTCGTCACCCGCGCCGCTGCGGATATCCTGGCCGACGAGATCCGTCGTGAGATACTGGTCCGCACTCTGCATCATGGTCTCGCCGGCCGGCGCCGCCGTGCCGCCGTTGGCGGCCATGTCGCTGCTGCCGGCTGCCGGGGCCATCGTGCCGCCAGCCGCCGGAGCCGTGCCGGTCGCTGCCGGAGCCGTGCCGGTCGCGGCCGTGTCGCCGGCCGCTGGGGCCATCGCCGAGCCGGCGGCGCCCGTCGCGGCGCCCGAACCCGCCGCCATGGACGGATCCGTCGTCGCGGCAGCCTGGCGCTCCATGAAGATCGGCGCTGAATTCAGCGCGTCGGCGTTGGTCATCGTGGCGCGGGGCTCGTTGTTCTCGCCCATGGACCACTGGATCTGATCGAACGGCACGGCAACCGTGCGGCTCTCGTCGTTGATGGTCGCCTCGACGATGGCGGCCGCGATCTTGCCGTCCTTCTCGACGAGGTAGTTCTGGATCTCACCCAGCGACTGGGCGTCCGGCTGGTTGCCGGCGTAGATCTCCGCGTCGTCCATCTCGGACACGAGGTGCTGCTGCGGCGACAGGCTCTGGAGGTAGCTGCCGGAGTCAGCGGCGGCGCCCGCATCGGCGGAAGCGCCCATGGCGCCCGCGGGAGCCGCGGCGTCGGCCGAGGGAGCTGCCGGTGCCGGAGCCGTGGTCTCCTGGGCAAAGGCGCCCGTCGCGAACAGGCCGGCCATAGCCGTCGTTGCAAGAAGCTTGCGGATCATCGGTAGTTTCCTCTTTTGGCGTGCGGCGCGGACAAGCGCATCTCGTCCCACATCGGTCGGGGCGAGCGGCCGGGCGCCTTCTGCCTCAATAATCAATCGTCGCGCATATGGTTCCGCGTCCGGACGTTGTTTTGCCGATGACGCACTGCAACAGAGCGAGGGCTTGAGAAAACTTGATGATCGAAGACGGGATCTCGCCGATTGTTGATGGTGAGTTCGATCCCAGCGGCCTCAACTGTTCATGCCGCATTTGGTTGCGCGGCTCGGTCAAGCGTGCGCGATCAAAGGCTGATGACGAGGACGCCGAGAAGGAGCGCGAGAAGAAAGCCGATCAGCACGATGAAGATCAGGATCTTCGCGATCCCCGTGGCGAAGCCCGCCGTGCCCTGCATGCCGAGAAGGCTGGCAATTGCCGCAACCACCAGAAGTATGACGATCCACTCGATCATGTCACCGATCTCCGCCGGCCCTGGAACAAGGAAGGGGTAGGGGCCGCGGCGTCGAGGGTAGGGTGCGGTTCCGGTCGCGACAGGGAAGGGGCAAAATTTCCTCGTCTCTTCGGCTGACGCCCTGTGGATGGCGGGGGCGCGCCATATATGCCGCGGCGCCGGTCGCCCGCCCGCGAGGCGCCGTAAAGGAGGCGAAAGCGCGCTCGATGAAGGTTGCCGCGTTCATGAACAAGCAGGGTGGCACCCTGCGCACCGCCGATCACGACGCGCTCCGCGCCGTTCTCGAAAGCGAGTTCCACCTCCACGGCCACGAGATCGAAGTCCAGTTCTTGACGGCAGAGGAGCTCGGGGACGCGCTGCGCCGCGCGTCCGACCGGAGCGATCTCGACGTGGTGCTCGTGGGAGGCGGCGACGGCAGCGTGTCGTCGGCCGCCGCCACGCTGTACGGCACGAAGGTCGCTCTCGGGATCCTGCCCGCCGGCACGATGAACCTTTTTGCCCGCACGCTGCAGGTGCCGCTGGCGCTCGAGGAGGCCGCAGCCGCCCTCGCATCCGGCCGGATCATCGATGTCGACATCGCAACCGTGAACGGCCGGCCCTTCGTCCACCAGTTCGCTGTCGGCCTTCATGCCCGCATGGTGCGCATGCGTCGGCGCATGAGCTACGGCTCGCGGATCGGCAAGATCCTCGCCTCCTTCCGCTCGGCCCTGATGGCGCTCCAGAGCGCGCCCAAGATCGAGATGGAGATCACGGTCGACGGCAAGCCGCGGCGCATCCGGACGCCGGCCGTCGCGATCTCCAACAACATGTATGGCGACGGGCACATGCCCTATGCCGACGATCCGGTGGGCGGCACGCTCGGCGTCTATATCTGCCAGACCGACGATCGGAGGGCGCTGATGAAGCTCGCGGCCGACATCGTCCTGGGCACCTGGCGCACCAATCCGGCTCTCGAAGTCCTTCAGGCGCAGGAAGTCGTCATCCGTTACGGCGGGAGCAAGCGGCAGGGGCGGGCCGTGCGGGACGGTGAGCTCGAGGATCTGCCGCCGGAGTCGACGATCCGCATCGAGCCGGGCCGGCTGAAGGTGCTGGCCCCGCACGACGCCGGCTATCTCGCGTCCGACGGCTGACGATCAGGCGCCTCAGCCGCGGATGGAGCCTCCGGCAGGCGGATCGACGGCGCGGTCGAGCCGAAACGCCGCACCACGCGCCCGGCCTTCGCCGGAAGGATTCGACGGAGGCTCTCAGACCTCGCGATCCGGAACCCTCGCGGGCTCGTCCTCCCGGCCTTCCTCGTCGCGATAGCTGTGCCCGCCTTCGGCGAGCATGCCGAAGGCTTCCGCGATCTGGAGTTCGAGAGGGGATACCTCGCCGTCGCCGTCGAGATCCGCGTTGGGACCGAGCACGGCGACGCCGTAGCTGTCGGCGAGTTCCTGGAGCCGCTGCTGCTTCTCGGCGATCGGCATGGTCGTGTCGTTGAGGATCTCGGTGACCTCGGTTTCCAGGTCCGTATTCCCGCTGCTCGCCTCGGTAAGGGAGCCGGAGGGTGCTGCTCCATCGCCACCAGGTCGGCTCGTCACGTTTGCGGCCATGGATGTCCCTCCGTTCTCGACTGCGATCGGTTCCGCGAACCGGAAAAGCCGGCGCGTGCGGATCCTGAGTCCCGCACGCGCCGGCTCGTCGGATAGGCCGTCCGGTGCGTCGCGCGCCGGCGGCGGAGCGGACCGGAAACCCGGCCGCGTCAGTTCGACGTGCCCTGCGAGGTGCTGCTCGGCGGCATCGCGTTTCCGTCCTGCGCCGGCGTGACGACCGAGCTGGAATTGCCGGCGCTGCTGGTGTTCGCCTGCTCCGTGGAGATGCCGGCCGCCGAGCCGCCGACCGTGGCGGAATCGGGCGAGGTCGAGGTCATGAAGCCGCCCACCAGGAAGTAAAGGATCACGATCGCCGCCAGGGAGGCGACGAGGATCAGGAGAACGGGCTTGCCCTGGCTGCCCTGGCGGGCCTTGGTTGCATTCTCGGTGACGGGGGGAGTTGCCATCGTGCTTGGCTCCTGTAAGCGCCGGGCGGTTACGCGGCGAGCGAAACTGGATTTTCAGGAGATCAAGGCGCCGGAAGCCGAAACGTTCCGCCCCGATGCCGAGGAGATGCCAAGGTGGGAGCGGCGGGCTGCGGGATATCGCACCGGCGACGTCCCGCAGAACCGTTCAGTCGCGCTGGCGGCGCGTGGCGGTGATGAGGCGCCACACCGCGAACAGGAACCCTCCCACAACCGGCACGAGCAGGAGGCTCTTGCGGCGGCGGACGGAGGAGAACAGCAGCGGGGCGTTCGAGAGGGCGGCAACGCTGGCGATCGAGGCGATGTCGCGCTGCAGCCTGTCGTCGGCGCGGTTGGCTGGAGGACGCCCGGCCGCCGAGATCATCACGTAAACGGCGATCACCAGCACCAGGAAGAACAGGGCGAAACCGAGCGACGTGCCGAAGGCCCCGAAATGGCTGGCCAACCAGACGAACAGCGCGTTCATCAGGAAGCCCAGCATGAACAGGGCGCAGACGGCCATCAGCGCGTAAAGGACGGCGAGGCGCTTCATCTTCTCGACGAAGATGCCGGCCTCGCCGGTGATGAGCTTCGTGATGAGCTGCGTCAGCATCGGCGAGCGCGCCGGTCTGTGGTCAGCGGAACAGGCGGGCGTAGACGTAGCCGACCGCGGCCGCGATCAGCACGCTCTTGATCGGCTCGGCGCGAACCCGCTCGGCGACCTGATCCTCGAACTCGGACGCGGCTTCCTGGGCCTGGCGCACGTAGCGCTCGCCGCGGTCGCGCACGTCGTCGCGCAGCGCGAAAGCCTGGCGCCGGGCACCCTCGGCCTGGTGCGAAGCAAGGTTCTTCATCGCCTCGGCGACGCCCTGCAGGTCTTCGCGCAGGCGCGCGACCTGCGCTTCGAGGGTCTCGCGGTCCTCACGGCCCGAAGCGCCGGCCGCGGCGGCACGCTTGTCGAGGTTCTCGGTGGCGGAAGTGTCGGACATTCGGAGGATCCCTGACGGTGCTGGTAACGGGCGGCCCACGCGCATCCTCCCCAACCGGGAGGCGGGAAGGGGAGCAAGGCCGGCGATAAGGGAGGACTTGGGGCGGGCCAGGGCGTTATCCAGCCCCGACCAGACTTTCCGGCATGGTTCAGGCAGCCGGGGCGACCCCGATGATCTGCGACGAGATGGAGTCCGGGCCGAACTCCCCGTCGCCCTCGATCTTCAGAATCTCGGCGATGCGGGTGCGAGCACGCGACACGCGGCTCTTGATGGTTCCGACCGCACATTTGCAGATGTCGGCGGCTTCCTCATAGGAGAAGCCGGACGCGCCGATGAGGATCAGAGCTTCGCGCTGATCGTCGGGCAGCATCTCGAGGGCCTTGCGGAAATCCTGCAGGTCGAGATGTCCCTGCTGCTCCGGATGTCCGGCAAGCTGCATGGCATGGACGCCGTCGACGTCCTGGACCTCGCGGCCCTTCTTGCGCATCTGCGTGTAGAACTCGTTGCGCAGGATGGTGAAGAGCCACGCCTTCAGGTTGGTGCCGGGCTGGAAGGTGTGCTGCTTGTCCCAGGCCTTGACCAGCGTTTCCTGGACGAGGTCGTC
>CANJKV010000075.1 GCA_947474855.1 Aurantimonadaceae bacterium
CGGCATCTTTCCCAACGAGGCCGCCATCACCCGCCTTGTGGGCGCGATCCTGCTGGAACAGAACGACGAATGGGCCGTCCAGCGCTCGCGCTACATGACCCTGGAAAGCATCGCCCCAATCGGCGATGATCCCCTCGTCAGCCTGCCAACCCTCGCAGTCTGATCTGCCCGGCCCAAGCCGGCAACCGTGGTGGCCCTTCGCGAGCTACACCACGCCAAGGGACACGACCCCAGCGCCCGGCCGGCCCGCTCTCTCCATAGGGCCGTAAGGACGGCCGGGGGCGGATGATTACATGCAAGCATGTTCCCCTGCCCTACCCTAGAAATAGTGCCTTCCCCGGCTCCGTCCGCAAGGGGTTGCAGAATCGGACGGTTTCGGGTCTTTCTAGTAACGATGAAAAGCGATTCTGATAGGATTCGGAGGGACGTGGCCGCGCACCGACAACGGTTGCGGGAGGCTGGCCGCACCTTCGTAAACACCGATCTTCCCGTTGAGCTGGTCGCGCGACTTGACCGGATCAAGGAAGAACGGGGCGCGTCATCGCGCGCGCCGATCATCGAGGAAGCGTTGAGGTTCTATATCGAAGCGAAGCAAGGGACATAACGGCAAAACGCCCGACCGTTGGCGCGGTCGAGCGTTTTTGTAGGCCGTCAGACACACCGTAGAGACGGGGCCAAGAAGCTCTCCCCTTATCTACGCTAGAGCACTCCGCTCCGCAAGATTGATTCTTGCGGGAACGGGAAAGCCGTGCCTGCCGTCCACAGCCGTCATGTCCTCCGAACGGAAGGACAAGAGGCATATGTTGAGGACGCACATCGCGGCCGCGATCGGCTGCGCGCGCGGGAACGCGCTTGAAGAAATCATGCGGGAAATCTGGACCAGGCACGGAGCCGGCCAGCTTTCCGACGACGAGGCGGGCCAGCTCTCCACGCTCGCCTATGAGCGCCGGGACGCCTTGCGGGGATCGGGGCAGACCGCGCTAGGGCTGGTCTTCCCGCCCCCGGCCGAGCGATGCCCGACGCCAGTTCGCCGGCATAGCCATATCCGGGGGCGATCGGAGGGCCGCATATGGCGGCCGACGACGCGCAAGGACGTGCAGGCGATCTTGAAGGCGGCCGAAATCTACAACGAGGCCGGCTTGCACGAGAAGGGCGAGCGCAGCGGCCCGCTCGGATCGGTGGCGCTGGACGTGCTGCGGCTGTTCGTCAATCTCATCGACTTCCGCACCGGCCGGCTAGAACCGTCAATCAGCACGATCATGGACCGCCTGGGCCGGTCGCGGGATACGATCGTGCGGGCGCTGAAGAACCTGCGGGCGCATGGTTTCATCGACTGGCTGCGGCGCTACGAGCCGACCGGCAACGAAGGGCGCGGCCCCCAGGTGCAGCAGGCCAGCAACGCCTATCGCCTGTCCCTGCCGGAAAAGGCCCGGCAGTTCCTTGGGCGGTTCGGCAAGGCCCCTCCCCCGCCTGCGGATCACGGCCAGGACCAGCAGGCTTGGAGCGAGGCAATCGACGCCTACAGGAATACCCTGCCCCTCGATGAGCGGACCTTGCTCGACGTGGGCGACAATGCGCTCGGGCGGAACCTTGCGAAGATGGCACGAAACCTGATGAACAAACGTGAGTCCGATAAGCAGACTGAATCCCCATCTGATCTTTATCTAAGAGGGCAAACATAAGCGGACGCCGCTGTCCGGGCTGCTTTCGCAGCCCTGCGGCGGTTCCGATCCGCTTATAGGGCGGATCGGGAAGCGGAAACCTCACAGCAAAACCGCAACGCTCGCGCCTGCGGCAACTGCCGCATGGGCTTTCGAGAGAAAGCAAGAGGCAAGGGCAGCGCCCTATTTGTGCAGGTGTGCACATTTGCAATATCTGTCAGTTGCACAGAATCCAGTTGACCGAAAGCCGGGTGGCGTGGCAATGTTTGGTTCTGCAATTGTGCACAAAGGAGCGTTTGCAAAAATGCGGTATTGCACATGAAAACCGTAGCTATCGCCATGCAAAAGGGCGGCGTCGGAAAATCGACGCTGGCTAAGGCCCTTGGCGTTGCCGGCGCGAAAGCCGGCCTCAATGTCCTCGTGCTGGACATGGATTCGCAACAATCGACCACCCAATGGGCCGAACGCCGCAAAGACGCCCTCCCCGTTGTGAGGTTCGCAACCGAGATCGACTTGCCGAAGCTCTTGAGCCAAGCCGAGGAAGCCGGATGCGAGTTGGTTGTCATAGACACACCGCCCGCCAGAAGCACGGAGGCCCCGGCCGCCGTCGAGTATTGCGATTTGGTCCTTGTGCCGTGCGCGCCTGACATCGAGGCATACGAACAGCTTCCCAGGACCGCGCGCCTTGCGCGTGCGAGCGACAAGCCGGCCGCCGCCGTGTTGACGATGGCGCAGCCGAACAGCCGCTCCGAGGAAGATATTGCCCGCCAGGTCTTCGAGACGGTCAAGCTGCCGATGGTCCCGGCCGTGATCCACCGATTCAAGGTGCATCGGGACGCAAGCCGGGAAGGCGTGACGGCGAGCGAGTTGGAGCCGGAAGGGAAGGCGGCGGCCGAGCTTCAAGCTCTTTGGGATTGGGTTAGTGCAGAATTGCAGTTAAGCATAAGTGCAATCGTGCACAAGCGAGCGTGAGGAACGACATGGCGAAGACGAAGGCAACCGCGCAGGATTTCCTGTCGAAAATGAAGCTCCCCGAGCAAGGGAGCGAGGAATCCGCCCCGATCGCGGCCGAGACAACGAAGATCGAGCCACGTCGCGCGGCCGGCAGGACGGGCCTCAAGCATATCGGCGGCTATTTCGACCGGGACACCGTCGAGAAGGTGGCCCTTTTGCGGGCGCGGCTCGACCTCGACAATTCGCAGCTCATCAAGCGCGCCATTGACGAGCTTTACAGCAGGGAAGGGGCCGCCCGGAAATTCGGTGATCGGTAGTGCAGTTGTGCACGATTGCAGGGGTGCGCATCCATTGTGCGCGGGGTTGCCGAATTATACAAATTTTGATATAAGGGCGCATGGCTGATATGAAGCGGCTCGAATTTCTCGGGGATTCCCTTGAGCAGTTGAGGGAGTTTCCCGAGACGGCGCGGAAAGAGGCCGGCGTCCAGCTCCACAAGGTTCAGCAAGGTTTTGAGCCGAGCGACTGGAAGCCGATGACGAGTGTAGGGCAGGGGGTGCGGGAAATCCGCATCCGTGACGACGCGGGGGCCTTCCGGGTGCTCTACATCACCAAGATAGAGGATGCCGTCTATGTGCTGCACGCCTTCCAAAAAAAGACGCAGCAGACAGCAAAACGGGACTTGGACCTAGCCGCGACCCGGTTGCGGCAAATCTAGTGGAGGCGTGACGATGGAACGTCAGAGCTTTGCGAATGTATGGGATGCACTGGAAGACACGCCGGCCGAGGCCGCGAACATGACCATGCGCTCCAATCTGTTGATTGCCGTTGAGCAGCGTGTGCGGAGCTGGGGCGTCACGCAGGCCGAGGCGGCGCGGCGTCTCGGGATCACGCAGCCCCGGCTAAACGACCTCCTGCGCGGCCGGATCACAAATTTCAGCCTCGATACGTTGATTAATCTCGCCACCCAGGCGGGGCTTGCGGTACGGCTCGACATTGCCGAGGCCGCCTAGTGCACATCTGCAAGACTGCACACCTGCAACCCGCCCCAGGCCGTCCCTACGGCCCTAGATGATGAGAGCGGGCCGGCCGGGGGCTACCGTCGCGGCGGTGGCGATGCAGGTTCTTCCCGATTGGAGCCGCAGCCAGGTCAAGAACGGATCGCGGCGGAAGCCGCGACCGGCCCGGAGGCGAACGCGCTCCCCCATAGCGCCGTAGAGAGCCGGAGGGCCGTTCGTAACAAAGTCCCGGCGCAAAGCGCCGGGTCCGCTTCTTGTCACGTCAGGCAGCGTCATACAGCCCCCGGAACTCGGGATCGGCATAGTAGGCGAGCTTGCCGGCGAGGATCGGGCGTTGCCCGGCCAGGAACAGCAGCTCGATGTTTTGGGCCATGTTGCGGACTTCATCGGGCGTTGCGAGCGGGCGGCCGACATGCTGCTCGCCGTAGGAGATTCCCGACTTTTCGGAATCGAGGGCGCGGCCCATGCTCTCGAAAACAACCGTGGCCTGGCCGAGCATGTCGGAGACGAGGCGGGCGCTTTCGTGATCGTTGACGCCGAACACCTGTAGGACGCCGGCGTTTGACAGGAACGTGCCGGCGCGCTGGCCGTAGGTGGCGCGGAGCTGGTGAACGTCTTGCAGGATCGGCCAGAGCTGGACGCCGTATCCGGCCATGAGGCCCATAGCGCGCTCGACCGGGGCGAGGTGGCCCAGGGCGGCGAACTCATCGAGCAGGTAGAGGACGGGGAGGGCGGGCTTGCCGGGCGTTCGGGCCATGTCGAGCAGGCTTTGCGTGACGAGCAGGCGCAGCCATCGCGAATAGGTCGAAAGCCGATCGGGCGGCAGGACGAGGAACACGGTCGCGGTCCTGGCCTTGAGATCGGCAAAGCGGAAATCGGATCGGCCGAGGACCGCCGCCATGCGCGGCGAGTCGAGGAAATGGGTATGGCGCTGCGCGGCCGACAGCACGCCGGCCGCCTCGCGGTCGGACTTGCCGAGGTGGCGATTGGCGGCGCGGGCGATCAGGCCGCCGGCGGCCGTGGACGCCTGCATGTCCTTCAGGTGCGCGGCGAAGGCTTCAGGGGCCAGGGTCAGGTTGTCGCGCAGGGTGGCGAGGTTGCGGCGGTCGCGCGGCTCGCTGGCGGCAATGTGGAGGATCAGGCCGGCAATGAGCGCCTTGGCTTCCTCGTTCCAATGCGCTTCGCCGGCCGTGCCGGGATCGTCATAGACCAGGGCATCGGCCAGGGTGGACGCATCCTCGGCCACGTCGAGGCCGTCAGGGTCGAGCGCATCGAGGGGATTGAAGGCGGCCGAGGGTTTGCCGGTGACGCCGAAGGGGTCGAGGACATGGACCGGCCCGAATTTTTCGCGGGCGCGGCCGGCGATCCTGGCATTCTCGCCCTTGGGGTCGATGCAGATCACGGAGCGGTCGGCCGTAAGCAGATTCGGGATGATGGTGCCGACGCCCTTGCCGGTGCGCGTCGGGGCCATCGTCAGCAGGTGCGACGGGCCGTCATAGCGCAAGAGCTTCCCGGTCTTGCTGTCGCGGCCGATCAGCAGGCCGGACGCGGCGCGGGTGAGGGGACGGGCTTCCTTGTCGGTTGCGAAGCGGGCCGAGCCGTGGGTGTCGGCGTCCATGTCCCCGAAATGCCGGATCATGGGCAGGGAGGCGAGGCGGAACAGGAGCAGGGCGAGGAAGGCGGTGAATGCGATGTTGCCGACATACCAAAGCACGTCGCCGCGCTGGATGCCGGCCCATTGCATGAGAGCCATGAGGCCGCCGCCGACGACGAGCAGGACCAGGAAGAACAGCACGCCCATTCTGGCGACATAGCCGGCCGCACGAAACGGGCCGGTGACGATCGAGACGAAGGCCCACAGGGGATCGCGGCCAGCCGCGCGCAGCATGTTCTTGAAGGCGGTCCAGGCCAAGCGGAAATCGGTCATGAGGCCGTCCCCCCGGCCGCTGGCGGGTTGATGAGATCGGCAAACAGCTCCTTGTCCATGTCGCGGGTGAGGAAGCCGGGCAGCTCGCGGCGCAGCCAGTCGGGCAGGGCGCGGGAGATTTCATCGCGGCCGTGTTCGAGCCGGTGAAGGACGAGCGCGCCGAGCAGCACCTTGCGGCGGGTGTCTCTGGCGCGTTCCTGTTTGCCGAGCCTGGCCTTGAGGGTAGCGCGCTGCGCATCCAGTTCGGCCAGCCGTTGTTCGATCGTCTTGCGCGCCATGTGCCATTTCCTCCTACTTAGCCGGGCGAGGGGCTGGCTCACCCTTGAGGCGAACCATGACGATTTTCGGATTCTCCCCAACGCGCTCGACCTCGACAATGCCGGATGCCTCAACCAGATCGGAGAGGCGGGGAAAGCCATAGTTGCGGGCGTCGAAGTCCGGAGATTGCTTTGCCAGGTGCGCGCCGACGCGGGCGAGATTGGCGCGGCCGTCTTCGTCGGCCGAGGCAGTCACGGCCTTAGCCAGCATGTCGAGGGCGGCGCGATCGAGCGCCGCTTTCGCCGGGGCAGGTTTAGCCGCGACCACCGTTTTCGGCACGGCGATGGCTTCGGCTTCCTTCGGCTCGCTAGCCGTGTTGAGCACGTCGAAATAGACGAACTTGTCGCAAGCGGTGATGAAGGGGCGGGGTGTCTTGCGCTCCCCGAACCCATAGACGATGACGCCTTGCTCTCGGATGCGCGCGGCCAGGCGGGCAAAGTCGCTATCGCTTGAGACGATGCAGAAGCCGGAGAACCGGCCGGTATAGAGCAGGTCCATTGCGTCGATAATCATTGCGCCGTCAGTGGCGTTCTTGCCGGTGGTGTAGGCGAATTGCTGGACCGGCTGAATCGAGTGTTCCAGCAGGCATTCTTTCCAACCGTTCAGGTTGGGCTTGGTCCAGTCGCCATATATGCGTTTGACGCTGGCGGTGCCGTAGTTGGCGATCTCAGCCAGCAGGCCGGTTATGATCTTCGGCGTGGCATTGTCGCCGTCGATCAGCAACGCAAGTGTTCCGGCGCTGTCTACTGCCATCGTTTTTCGCTCCCGTTTGAATGATAGCCTAACCGATGCAGGCAGGGACGCCAAACGCTGTTGTCTTGATTCTTGAAATCTTGGGCATTCGGAGTCACAATCGCGACCTCAATCGGATCGCAGAGAGCTTGCCGCAGCGCCACACCGGAGGCACGAAAGAGCGAAGCGATTGAGGTCAGAAGGGCGCACTTACGAGTTGCTACGCAACTCAGCGCGCCGCCAGCTTGGAGGCTGGCGGGAGAAGTGGAAACGGTATCGGGGAGCACGGCTTGGCGATCTACCATTTCAGCATGAAGCCGGTTTCGCGGGCGAAGGGCCGCAGCGCCGTTGCGTCGATCGCCTATCGTTCCGGCGAGAAGCTGACCAACGAGCGCGACGGGATCACGCACGACTACACGGCAAAGCAGGGCGTGGAACATGCGGAGATCGTCTTGCCGGAAGGCGTGAACGCCGATTGGGCGCGGGATCGGTCGGACTTGTGGAACGCCGCCGAGTTTGCCGAGAAGAGGAAAGACGCCCGCGTGGCGCGGGAGTTCGAGGTTGCCTTGCCGCATGAGCTTTCGGCCGAACAGCGGCTAGAGGCGGCGCGGGAGATGGCGCAAGAGCTGGCCGACCGCTACGGCGCGGCCGTGGACTTCGCCATTCATGCGCCGCACGAGGCGAGCGACGTTCGCAATCACCATGCCCACATTCTTATGACCACGCGGCAGGTGACGGAGAACGGGCTAGGCGAAAAGACCTATCTAGAGCGCGAAAACAAATGGCTTCTGGCGAACGACCTGCCGACGACCGACATGCAGCTTCGTGACCTTCGCCAGAGGTGGGAGGGGATCGCCAACGAGCGCCTTGCGATGGCCGGGCTTGATATTCGGATCGACCATCGTTCGCACATGGAGCGCGGGCTAGAGATTGCGCCGACCGAGCATGTGGGCGTCCATGCCTCGCAGATGGAGCGGCGCGGCCTCGACGTGTCGCGGTCGCGGCTGGACGAGGATGCGGCCCGGCGCAATGCCGAGCTGATCCGGGAGAAGCCCGAGCAGGTTCTAACCCTCATCACCGGCGAAAAGAGCGTGTTCGATCGCCACGACGTTGCGCGGGCGCTGCATCGCTACATCAACGACGACCCGCAGGAGTTCCAGAGCGCGTTTGCGAAGGTGATGGCCTCGCCGGCGCTGGTCGAGTTGCAGCCCGAGCGCGCCCACGTAGTGGGGGACCCGGCAGCAACGGGCGAGATCGAGCTTGCCCGCTATTCGACCCGCGAAATGGTCGAGCTCGAATCCGGCATGATCGAGAGCGCGCAGCGGATGCACGGCGCGCATGGTCATGGCGTCGATCGCCGGCATGTCGAGCGCGCCATAGAGCGGCAGGACGCCGCCATTCAGCGCAGCGCCGGCGATGCTTCCGCCCGGCTGTCCGACGAGCAGCGCCGGGCGATCGAGCATATCACCGGCCCGGAGAGGATCGCGGCCGTTGTCGGTTATGCCGGCGCTGGCAAGTCCACCATGCTCGCGGCCTCGCGCGAGGCGTGGGAGGCCGAGGGCTATCAGGTCCACGGCGCGGCCCTGTCGGGCAAGGCGGCCGAGGGCTTGGAGGAAAGTTCCGGCATCCAGAGCCGCACCCTCGCGTCATGGTCCCGCGGTTGGGAGAACGACCGCGGCACGATCGGCCGCGGCGACGTCTTCGTGATCGACGAGGCGGGCATGGTCGGCTCGCGCCAGCTCGCCCGCTTCGTTGGCGAGGCCGAGGCGCGCGGGGCGAAGATCGTGCTTGTAGGCGATCACGAGCAGCTACAGGCGATCGGGGCCGGCGCACCGTTCCGGGCGATCACGGAGGAAATCGGCCATGCCGAGCTTTCCGAGATTCGCCGGCAGCGGGTGGACTGGCAGCGGGAGGCGTCGGTTGACTTCGCCACGCACCGGACGGCCGAGGGGCTGGCGGCCTATCGCGACCATGGCGCTATCAGTTTTGCCGAGAACGGCGAGGACGCGCGCGGCCAGATCGTGCGCGATTACCTTGCCGACCGCGACGAGCGGCCGGAAGGAACCCGCGTAGCGATGGCGCATCGCCGGGCCGATGTTCGGGCCATCAACGACGCGATCCGGGGCGAGCTACAGGACCGGGGCGAGCTGGCGCAGGGCGAGGACGCCGGCGCGCTGACCTTCCAGACCAATGACGGAAAGCGGGAGTTCGCCCCCGGCGACCGCATCGTGTTCTTGGAGAACAACCGCGACCTTGGCGTGAAAAACGGGATGCTAGGCACCGTCGAGCATGTCGAGGCCGGCCGGATCGTCGCGCAGCTCGACGGCCGGGGCGGCGATAGCGTTTCCGTGCCGATGGGCGACTATCAGGCGATCGACCACGGCTATGCGACGACGATTCACAAAAATCAGGGCGCAACCGTGGACCGCGCCTATGTGATGGCGTCGGGGACGATGGACCGGCATCTAACCTATGTCGCCATGACCCGGCATCGTGACGGGGTGCAGCTCTACGCGGCACAGGACGAGTTCACCAATGCCGGCCGGCTGGTCGAGCATGGGGCCGCGCCCTATGAGCATGACCCGCAGAAATCCGACAGCTATTTCGTGACGCTGGAAACTGACCAAGGGCAGCAGCGCACCCTATGGGGCGTCGATCTTGAGCGCGCCATGAAGGAGGCCGCGCCGGAGATCGGGGAGAAGATCGGCCTACAGCATGAGGGTTCCACCCCCGTCACCTTGCCCGATGGGACGCAGACGCACCGGAACACATGGAAGGTTCAGGACGCCGGCGAGCTGGCCTATAGCCAGCTAGAACGCCGCCTGTCCCGGTCGGGCGTGAAGGAAACGACGCTCGACTATACCCGCGACTTTGCCGAGCGGCGCGGGATCGCGGAGCAAATGGGCGTCCGCAGCGAGATCGAGATTCCGGCCGAGCGCGCCGGGCTACGTGCGGAACGGGAGTCGACGGCCGGGGATCATGCCCTTGATCGGAGATCCTCGCAAAAAGTCCGCGCGGATCTCGCGCAGGATCTTCGTGCAGATCCTCGCGAGGATCTCGCCGCCGATCGACAGCAGCGCCAACGGCCATTCGAGGGCCTGAAACTCGGGCGCGGCGCGGCGACCGAGAGCCGCGAGCCAGACCGCGCCGGCGAGGACGGCTCGCAGATCGACCAGAAACGGCCGCAACAGGCCGAGAAGCAGCGGCGCGGTATGTTCGCCGGCCTCAAGCTCAATGCGCGTCCTGCACCCTCACAGGAGCGCACAGAGCGGCCGGAAAGAGAGGGGAGCTTGCGGCAGGCGCCGGCGCCTGACCGGTTGGCCGAGCGGGCGCGGCGGCAGTCGCCGCTTGAGCAGGCTGTTGACCGCTATGCGCGGGCCTATCAGTCGGTCGCGGAGCATCGGCGCGAGGGTTTGCCGGTCCTCGACATGCAGCGGCAGGAAATGCGCGATGCCGGCCAGCAGCTCGACCAGGTGCAGGGCGGCATGAAAGATTTGCTGCGCTCGACGTTGCAAAACGACCCGGCGACGGCACGCGCCATGACCGAGCTTTCCGGCCGGGAGCGTGTCGCGCATGTCATCGACGGAATGAAGCGCGAAAACGCCGCGCTGCAAGACCCGAATATCAGGGCCGAGCGGTTCGTTGAACGCTGGCAGGAGCTACAGGGCCAGCGCCGGGAGCTTCGCGGCTGGCAGCACGACGACGCCCGCGCCAAGGTCGAAAGCCAGATGAACGGTATGACCAAGAGCCTTGAGCGTGACCCGCAGGTAGATTCCATCCTGCGCAATCGCCGGCAGGAACTCGGAATCGGGCAGCAGCAGCGCCGGGGGCAGAGCATCGCCCACGAGCTGCAAGAGGAAATGTCACGCAGCCGGCAGATTAGCCGGGGCATCGGTTTGGGAAGGTAGGCACGGAGCATATGGCGGAGCTGGACGACGACAGGGAAGGAATCGAGCCGGAAGCACTGGACGAGGACGCCGGCGACCCGGCCGCCGCGTTCGATGCGCTCCGGCGCACGATCGAGACGCAGGGCGCGCAGATCGGCGCGGAAATGACCGTGATGCGGCGCGGGCTGGAAGCGGCTTTCGACCAGCTCGAAAAGATCGAGCCGGCGCAGGACTACAAGCCCCAGCTCGCCCAGCTTGTGCAGGCGCTCGACACTGTTGCGGAGCGGCTGCACGGCGTAGAGCAGTCGCCTATTCTCCGGCAGGGTGCGCAGCATTATGCGGCCGCCCTCGAGCGCAGCGGCGAGGCCCTGATACGCACCGCCGTGCAGCAGCTCGAGCGGCAGGCGTCCGACCTCGAGCGCGCCGGCCGGAACCTCGCCGGGCATGTCGCCGGCGCGCGGGAGCGCGACCGGCAAAATTGGTGGCTTGTCGCCGCTTTCGCTATCGGCCTGCTCGCCGGCGCGCTGGTGATGTTGTTCCTTCCGCGCCTGTTGCCGTTCTCGGCCGCGCCGCGTGTCGCCAGCGTTGTCATGGGGGAAACGCCGTGGCAGGCCGGCATGAGTCTCATGGCATTTGATAGTCCGGTATCATGGCAGCGCGTGGCGGCGGCCGACCAGCTCATTGCGGCGAACAGGGAGACGGTGACAGCATGTTGGGAGGCGGCAGCGAAAGCTGGCACGGATCAGCGTTGCACCATCACCGTGGCGGCACCTCAGTAACCTTGGCTCTAGTTGAGGCTGAACCAGAGGCGATTTTAGCCGGGTTCTTCGGCGGAATGATTTGTAGCGCCAGCAGAAAAGCAGCGCCGAAGCTGATCCATACATCTGCCAGATTGAACACGAAGAAATGCCAATCCCCAAAATGTAGGTTCAGGAAGTCGGTGACAGAGCCGCGTGCGCCTCGGTCGATCAGGTTTGCCAGAGCGCCCGCCACGACCAAGGAGAGGGCTACCCGGTGCCAACCTTGCGACCGATAGGCCCAGACGGTGATGGCAAGCGTCAGCAATCCTGTAACGACCACTAAGGCTGCTTGGCCTGTATCGCCCTCGAAAGCGAGCAGACTAAACGACACGCCTTTGTTGAAGGTCAGGTGTAGCGATACGAAGGGCAAGAAGTCGAAGGCAGGGCCATAGGGTTCGAGACTCGCCCGCGCCCATGCCTTCGTTGCAAGATCGAGCGCCGTACCTGTGGCGACTATCAATGCAGCAGTGCCAATCCTCATGAGCGGCCGGCCTGTGCGAGGTCTTGCCGCGCATCCCGGATGATCGACCATGCCGATTGCAAGAACAGGGCCGCCACGACAAAGGCCATCAGCAAATCCGGCCACGGATTGTTGAGCCACCAGACGAGGGCAGCAGCGGCGACCACGGCCAGATTGCCGATGGCGTCGTTGCGAGAGAACAGCCAGACGGCTCGCATGTTGGCATCGCCCTTACGGTGCGGAATCAGCACCACGGCAGCCAGAACATTGACGAAGAAGGCGACAATGGCGAAGCCGCTCATGAGTAGGGTTTGCGGCTCATGTTCGACGAAGACACGGTAGGCCGTGGAGCCGATCACGCCAAAGCCGAGCAGGGCCAAAAAGATGCCTTGAAGCAAGGCCGCTTTAGCGCGGGCCGCAAGACCCCAGCCCACAGCAATCAGGCCGAGGAAGGAAATCAGACCATCCCCGATGAAGTCGAGAGCATCAGCCTGCAGCGCTTGCGAGCCCGACAGGATCGAGCCGCCAATCTGGATGATGCCATATCCGGCATTAAGCAGCACGACGATCCAGAGCGCCCGCTTATAGGCAGGGCTCACATGCGACAGGTCGGGAATATGATAGTCGTCGTCACCGTTCGCGTTCGCAGCTTTCGGTTCGCCTACCCGGTCGAGCTGATAGCCGAGGTTTGTTACAGCGGATTCCAAGGCGGGAAGTCGCCGCGCCGGATCATCGACTTCGAGCGTCATAATCTGCGAGGCGATCGACACCTTCACATCGTTGATGCCTTCGACTTTACGAGCTGCGCCTTCAATCTTGGCCGCGCAGGATGAGCAGTCCATGCCGGTAACTTGGTAGCGGATTATGTCGGTTGCGGCGGCGGCCATGTGTCGATCCTCGAAATTCTAATCCTGCCGTGCTACATCCTGTAGTCACTACAGGAGCAAGGAAAAAATGCAGATAGGCGACTTATCGCGACAGTCGGGTGTGAACATCGAAACGATCCGCTACTATGAGCGCATCGGGGTTCTGCCGAAGCCTGCCCGTCAGTCGAATGGCCGGCGCACCTATAGTCCCGCCGACGCAGAGCGCTTAGACTTCATCCGCCATGCTCGCGATCTTGGTTTTGATCTGCCGAGTGTTCGAGTGTTGTTGGCTTTACAGGAAAAACCCGAGGTATCGTGTGACGACGCGAGCAGGATTGCGCAGGATCAGCTTGAGGCAGTTGAAAGCCGGATTGCCCGATTACTCAGCTTGCGGGACGAACTGCGTCGGATGGTCAGTGAATGCGGCCGGGGTCGTGTTGCTGAATGCCGCGTGATTGAGGCTTTGTCCTCGCCTGCGACCAGTTCAGATGGCCAGCTACAACACCTGCTTACCTCACCCCGATAGCTGTCGCATAATTTCTGAAACCTGCATCACGTCCGCAGCGGCCCGGAATCCGGGCTGCGACGTGTCGCGAAAGTCTGTCGCGAAACATCGACTTTCGCACCTGACTTTTGCGACAGATTTTTCCCTGCAAAATCAGCGCCGGCGATTTTGTCGCAAAACTTAGGAATTGCGCGACAATGCCGCCAACAGCTCGGCCAGTTGGGCGGCCTGCGCATCGTCCAGCTTGTCGCCAAGATGATGTTGCAGCGCCCCCGCATAGACGCTCCACATTCGCGCCTGCATGGCTCGCCCGACCTCGATTATCCGCATCTCTTTCGGGTTGCGATCGGGAGAGTATGGTGACAGGAACAGGAGCCATGCGCCGTGTTGCCCATTGCGATTCTTCTCTAAGCGGACGGCGATCTTGCGGTACCTGAGCGTCATCAGATTCCCTTGACAGGATGCCTTCCTACTCTCCGGCTAACACGCGTCCTGCGCTCTCGAACGGCGTCGACAAGGTCGCGCCCACGGCGTTGAAGATGAACGCCCCGGCCTGGCGGATGTCGCCGGTCCCTTCGTCTTGGTTGCCCGTCGGCATTATGGTCGCGAGCGAAACGTAACGATCGTGGCGGAAGCCGTCGGATGCGCCGGCCTGCGATATATCGATTATCTGCACGTTCGTTTCCGCGGCTACCTCTTGCACGCGCGGATCCTGAACATCGAGTGCGCCAAGGCGCTGGCGCGAGGCTGACAGCCTTTGTGAGACGCGCAGCGCCCGGTCGTCCGGCGAGACGAGCACCGTCAGGGGGGTGCGGAGCGAACCGATGACCTGCAATTGCTGATAGAAGACGTCGGCGTCGATGTCGGGCGCGGCGAGGACCACATTCAGACGATCGATCGCCGCGTCTCGCCCTTGAAGACGCAACTGCCGGACGGTTTCCATCACCAGCCAGCCGCCCATGCTGTGCGCGATGATATTGATTTCGCCCACGTTCGGCTGCGCGGCCAGATCCGTGATCAGTTCAGCCAAATAGTCGCGTGAATAGGTCACGGAATCCTTGTCGGCGACATAGCCGCCGACGGACGCCTGCGAAGGCCAGGAGAAAGCTATCTGGGGCTCGGTCGTCTGCGAATCGGCCGCGATCTGCGCCAGTCGGAACAGGGCTTCCGGAAAGCTGTGATTGTAGCCGTGGACGAAGATTCCGACGTTGCGGCGGCCGCCCGATGTCCCGGGAGCCCCGATCTCTTGAATAAACTCCGCACGCGTCAATTGCGACTGCCCGACGACGGCGAAGCTGGATCCGGCGTCCGGCATTCCTTGAGGCCATTCGATGCTCGCGGGTTGGTGGCCTGGCGGAATCGAGATGGTGAAGGCGGCGAGGTTGAGGGCTCGCGCGCGTTCCGCCGTATAATCGGCCTCACCCTCGGGCGCGCGCTCGCGTGTCGTTGCGGCATAGAGCCTGACCTGCGCTGCTTCCGGCGCCGGCGGCACCGTCGCGAGCACCTCGGGTCCCGGCCGCGTGGCGCAACCGCACAGCAGAACGAGCGCGACGAGGATAGTCGGCGTGAGGGCGCGCCCTCCCGCTTGACCGGCATGAACGCCGTGTCGCAACGATGCATGTGAACTGTCCAATGCCGGTCCTCCCTTTGGTCTTGCTTGCGTCCGTATTCTGCCGGGACCGTCTTTCGTTGCGAGCCCATAAATCATGACGATGTCTCCCGCTCCGGCGCCGCCACGCCTGCATCGTTTGCGAAGGACGCCTCCTGCATGTCGACCGTCTCGGCGTCGTCCGCGACATGGGCGCTTTGATGTCCCATGCGTTCGCTGAGGAAGACAAACGGGCGTTCCTTGTGTTCGGGCTGTTCGACGGTTCGCGCCCGCCACAGCGCAAAGAGCGCGAACAGCCCCCCGACGATGGCCATGTAGACGAAGACGCCGGTGAAGCCCGCGCGGCCCATGATTCCGGTCCCTATCATCGGGCTGACGAACGAAGCGATGCCGTTGACCAGTATGAGCAAGCCGCTCACGCTCACCGCGTGCTGCGGATCAACCCGGTCGTTCGCGTGGGCCACCGCGACAGGATAGATCGTCGACAGGAAGCCGCCGAGCACGAAGGTGGCGACAAGGATCGCCATCGTCTGCGGCAAGAGCGCAAGGACGAGCGCCGTGACCGACAAACCGGCAGCGACGCACGCTACCACGACGCGACGGTCAAAGCGGTCGGACAGCTTTCCCACCGGAACCTGGAAGGCGAGGCCGCCGAAGATCGCGGTCGCGATATAGGCGGAAATCCAGCTTGCCTCGACGCCCTGGGCCTGACCATAAGCGGGAACGAGAGCGTAAAAGGCGCTGCTCGCCAATCCGCTTGCGGCGCATCCAGCGATCGACACCGGCGCGAGCCGGCGCAATTCGCGAAGGCCGAAGCTGGGGGCGGGAGGCAGAAAAGGCGGTGAGGCATGCGTTAGGCTCACCGGGATCAAGGCCAGACAGAACAGAGCGGCGGCGAGTGCAAACAGTTCGAAGCCCATCGGGGCAGGAAGGTTGAGCAGGAACTGGCCGCCGCCGAAGCAAGCATTGGTGGCTACCATGTAGAGCGCGAACACCGCGCCGCGGTTCTTTGCCGTGGAGGAGGCGTTGAGCCAGCTCTCGGCGGTTATGAAGAGCCCGGCGCATCCAAATCCGGTCGCCAGACGAATGAATATCCAGGCCGGCGCCGAGGTCAGGATGGGCTGCACGATCACCGAAGCCGCGACAAGCCCGGCGAGCGCGGCGAACATGCGGATATGTCCGACCCGCATCAGAAGTCTGCCGACGCTGACCGCGCCGATCGTGTAGCCGCCGAAATAGCTTGCCAGGACGATGCCCATCACGGCCGGCGAAAAGCCGGCGGCGGAGGTTTCCATCGACACGAGCGTGCCGAGAAAGCCATTTGCCAACTGGACGAGGCAGATGCCGAGAATGACAGCGCCGATGGTGAAGACAAGTCGCGACATGGATGGCACTCACTCGGTGGTGGCTGGTTCAGATCGAGGACAGGAATTTGTTGACGACGCGCAGTTCGTCATCCGAAAATCGCCCGGCCAGCGCATCGAAGTGAACGTTGATGCTATCGTGCGCCTTGGCGATCTCCTCGATGCGGCCTGGCACCGGCTGGATGAAAATGCCGCGACGATCCCGCCGGTTGTGAACGCGCTCGACAAACCCCGCCCTTTCCAGCCGATCGATCGCGGCCGTCGCCGAGCCGGTGGAGATGCCGAGATAGTTTGCAAGCTGTTTCGGTGTCACCGGCTCCTCCGACGATCTCAAGAGATCGATGGAGGCCAGATCCGTAGCGTGTATGCCTATGGTTTTTGCCAACAGAGCGTCGGCTTTCGTGAAGCTTCTGACCAGCATCCGCATGTTGCGCCGCAGGGCGTGAACAAGGACAGCGCGTTCATCACTTGATTTATCGATATGCTTCATCCATATGGCTCTACCATCAAGATACTAGATGGCGCAATGGTAGGATCGAACGGGCTTCCTTGCTAGAGTTCGGTTAAGGAGGTTTGACGGAATGGCAACTGACATGAAGAACAACGCGCATCCTGAGCGAGGCGACGCCGCGCCGGAGGATCTTCAGGTTTCCGGCGAGAACCAGCTCCTGACAAAGCCTGCCGCCGAAGATCCTCTGACGCAGTACGAGCCTGCTGCCGAGAAGGCTGCGCTCAAGGAGCCGGTCGCGGCCAATCCCGCTAATCCCGCAAAGAAGATCGGGGCCGTCTTCCTGCTTCTGCTGATCGTCATCGTTGCATGGTATGCGGTGACCGACCGCACCGCACCCTATACCGGACGCGCGTCGGCCTCCGCCTATGTGGCGCAGATCGCGCCGCGGGTCGCCGGCCAGGTGACCGAGGTCTTCGTCGAGGACAACACGATCGTCAATGCGGGCGATCCGCTTTTCCAGCTCGATCGGCGAGCCTTCGAACTCGCCGTGCGGCAGGCCGAGGCCAATCTCGCCCAGGCGATGCAGGCGACGGACGTTTCGGCCGCCGGCGTTGCCTCCGCGCAAGCGCGGGTCTCGCAGTCACGGGCCAATCTCGAGAACGTGCGGGCCTCGGCCAGCCGGACCAATTCGCTGGCCGAGCGCGGGATCGTATCGCAGGCCCAGGTCGACACGGCTGAAGCAGAATTGCTGACCGCCGAGGCACAGCTTGAAGCCGCCGAATCGGACCTGCGCAGCGCTGTCGCGCAACTGGGCGGCGACAATGGCGAACCTGCCCCGAACATCCTGGCGGCCCAACTTCAACTGGAAGAGGCTCAGCTAAACCTTCTCTATTCCACCGTGACCGCCCCCACGCTCGGCGTCGTCACCAATCTCCAGTTGGCGATCGGGCAATATGCGGCGGCCGGCACCCCGGGCATGACCTTCATCGATTCCAGAGGCGGCTGGATCACCGCCGATCTTCGGGAAAACCAGCTCGGACTGGTCGCGCCCGGCGACGAGGTTGGCATCCTCTTCGACGTGATGCCGGGCCGGATTTATACGGGCCGGGTGCACAGCGTCGCCTGGGGCATTGACCCCGGCCGCACCACGGCGGGTGGCCTGATGCAAAACCTACCAGAGAACCGCTGGTTCGAGCCCGCCCGACGCATGCCGGTGCGCATCGAGCTTGATGGCGGCATGGAGGCCTGGCCGCGTCAGGCCCGGGCTGGCGCCAAAGTCAGCGTGGTGGTCTATTCTGGAGGGACGAGCAATCCTATCGCCTGGATCGCCGCCGGCCTCCACCGGGCGCAATCCTATCTCTCCTACCTCTACTGATCCGCCATGTATGTCGCCCCCCGCCCCCGCGTCGAGGACGACCCGTTGTTTGCCATACGCTTGTCGTGCGGCGCGGTCGTCGGGTTCCTGCTTGCGATCGGTCTCCAGTCGCCGCTAGCGATGTTGCCGCCCGCACTGATCGTCGGGTTAATGGCGGGCATGCGGAAAGCCTTTGACGCAAAGAAGGGAATTGGCGCGCCGGTGGCCATGATCGTGATGGTTGCGACCCTGTCCTTCATTGTGGATCTGGCGCGGCCCATGCCTATCGTGCTGGTGATGATCGTATGGGCGCTCTGTGTGCTGTCGTATTACGTCATTTTGAAAACGGGCAATCCGATCGGCATGTTGATCGCGATCGTCGCGGTACTGATGTCGGTCATGCGGATGGACTCGGCCCAAGCGATGGTCTTCATGCGCGATGGCTTTATCGAGGCGAGCCTTTGCGCTTTGTTCGCCATCCCGATCCTCTATATGATCTTTCCGCCGCGCGCCAAAGAGTTGATGGTCGAGATATATGAGCCGGCCAAGGAAGGCCATCATGGCCTACGGGCACTGATCCGCGGTAGCGTGCTCCTCATTCTGTCCTTCTGGCTGTTCTCGATTCTGGACTCCAGCAATATGATGATCGCGGTGGCTGCGGTGTTCGTGCTGGTTTTCCCGACCACCAAGCAGCTTTACGCCGAGGCTTGGGAACGGACGCTAGCGACGCTGATCGGCGGCGTCATGGCGCTCCTTATTCTTGCGGTCTTCACACCGATCGCGCATTTTCCGGTGTTGCTCATCCTAGTGTTTCTAGGCGGGCTATTCATCGCCAGCCGCATGATTGACGGCTACTATCCGCCAATGGTCTACCAGTTCGCCTTCTCGGCAATGATCTCGCTGGTCGCGGGCGGACTGTCCACGCAAGAGCCGGTGGACGCTACCGTCCTGCGCATCGTTCTCACGCTCGTCGGCGCGGTGGCCGCCGCGTTCATGACCGCTTTGCTGGAGCAGATCCTCATCCCATCTGCAGGAACGACCGCTGAACGACGAACAGGCGGGGCCGGGCCTCCTGGAAAAGGAAGCAGCCTACTTAGAGCACCTAACAAAACTTATTCTTGGCGTTGAAGCATATGATCGCCACTGCGAGGGCGAGGAAGGCGCGATAGAGGTCTGCGTGGCGTTCATATCGGATGGTGACCCGCTGGCGCACGCCCGGCATCGTGGCTGGATCGAGTTCGGTTCCTCCATCCTGTCGGACCTATTGGGATTCGAGACAGCCAAGTATGCCACCACCTACGAGGCCACGCCGGGCGCTGATAGACAGGTTTGGCCGCGTCGAAGCCGTACTGGAGACGGTCCGTTCTTCGCCGGCGAGGCGTTCAGCCTGGTCGATGCGGTTTTCGCGCCGATCTTCCGCTATTTTGATGTGTTCGACACCATCGCGCCCACCGGCGTATTCGACGCGTTGCACCGCGTCACGACATGGCGGAAGGCACTGGCCCAGCGCCCGAGCGTGGGCGAGGCCATCACCGATGACTACGCGGATCGCCTCAAAGGCTTTCCTAAAGAACCATGACGCATGGCTGATGAAAGCCTCCGCCTGACAAGTTCGCAAAATTCCCGAAACATGCGACAGTCGCACAATAGGGATTTTCGCGACGGGTTGCACGCGCTAGATTCCGGGCATGTCACCCACGAGGAAGCCCCTGCCCTTGCTTATCGGATATGCCCGCGTCTCGACCGAAGGCCAGACCCTCGACCAGCAGCGCGTGGCGCTGAAAGCGGCCGGCTGCAAGCGCGTGTTCGAGGAAAAGGCATCTGGCGCGCAGCGCGGTCGCCCCGAGCTGGCGAAGATGCTGGACCATTTGCAGCCGGGCAATGTGGTGACGGTGACCCGGCTCGATCGCCTCGCCCGATCTACGCGCGATCTTCTCGACATAGCCGAGCGGATCGGCCAGGCCGAGGCCGGCTTGCGGTCC
>CANJKV010000076.1 GCA_947474855.1 Aurantimonadaceae bacterium
GCCGAGCCCGAAGTCGATGCCGCTCGCCGCCGGATCGATGCGCGACCAGAGCTCGTAGGTGGCGTTGATGGAGCAGTCGACGCGATGGTGCTGCGTCAGGGCGAAGCGCACCGCGTTGTAGCCGGGCTGAAGCAGGCCCGGCGGCAGGTCGACGGCGAGACGCGCATCGCTCCCCAGCGTCGTCGAGGTGACCGCGACGTCGTTGACGAAGACCTGGATGTTGGAGGTTTCCGGCGCGATCGATACCGCCCCGGACAGGGCGAGAACGAGGCGGGCCGGCCGCGACGTTTCCTCCGCCGTGACGAAGAAGGGCAGGCTAGCGTCGGCCATCTCGCCCGAGAAGGTGAGCGCAGTCCGGCTGTCGCCGAAGCGCCGCAGGGTCGCCGCGACCGGTGACGGTGACGCGACGGCGAAGGCTGAGGCGGGGACCGGCGGAACCGTCTGGGCTCCGGCAGGCAGGCAGTGGGCGAGAGCGGCACCGGACATGAACAGCCCGGACAGGATGCGAATGTTGGAGACCATGACGTCCCTCCGTTCGAGCGTTTGGATCAGGCGCCGACGGCGCCGGTGCTGGGCGCGCGCTCGGAAGCGGCCGCGCTTTCGATGTCCCGGGTCTGCGAATGGTCGCGGTCGAATAGAAGGTGGCGCAGCGCATTCAGCGGGTGTGCCACGCTCCAGCGGATGAAGGCGAGGCTGCCGGAGACGATGCCGCGGCTGCGGCGACGGCGGGCCCGCTGCTGGCGAACCGGCTCCATGTCGGCCAGCATGAGGTCGGCGATCACGCCGTACTCGGCCGGCGAGGCGTCGAAACGGATGCCGAGAATGGTCTCCGCATCGCTGCCGGAGACGTCGACGAGGCTGACCGGCACGGCGCCTCGCAGCTCGAGCCCATCCTCGTCGAGGACCTCGAGGCGCAGGCTGGCGGCCCGCCCGAGGGCAGGCATGGCGGCCTTAGGCAGGAGGCGTGCTCCGCTCAGGGACACGTCGTCGACGTGGACCGCGAAGCGCTGCGAGCCGTCCACCACCAGGATGCCGCACCGCGCCGTCGAAAGGCGGGGCGACTGGCGACGCTCGCGGCGTTCCACCACGACGCCGAGGGCCGCGCCGGCGACGATGAGGTTCATGAGGTTCCAGGCGCCGACGACGAGGAGCATGCCGCCGATCTCGGGCTCGGTCTGGAAGCGGTAGATGGCGGTGCCCATCGCGACGGCGAGGACGCCGAAGATCAGGAAGTATGGCCAGGCGAGCTCGGACAGGCGGTCACGGTCGAGGGTCTGGCCCTTGGCCGTGACGTTGAAGGTGGGGCGGCGCGGGTTGATGATCACCGACAGGATGGCACGGAACAGGTAGACCGACTGGATGTATTCGTAGAGGTCGGACACCCAAGGCCAACGGACCCGCCCGTACAAGTAGTTGCGCATCAGCTCGCCGACGACGAGGTAGGTCACGGTATAGGAGACGAACTCGTCGACCGATGCGTTGAAGATCTTCAGGTCGAAAACGATGAACAGCAGCGGCGAGACCAGGAAGATCATCCGCATGATCGGGAAGAACCAGAACATCCCGCTCGACATGTAGCAGATGCGCTGTGCGAAGGTGAGGCCGGAGCGGAAGGCCGGGGTCTTCAGGAGGAGGATCTGGATCATCCCGCGGCACCAGCGCGAGCGCTGCCCGATGAAGGAGGCCAGCGTGTCCGGCTGCAGGCCGGTGACCATCGGCTTGTCGACGTAGAGGCTGTTCCAGCCCTTCGAATGGAGGTCGAGCGCGGTCTCGCAATCCTCGGTGATCGAGACGCCGGAGAACCCGCCCACCCGCTCCAGGGCCGCACGGCGCAGAACTGCTGCCGAGCCGCAGAAGAAGGCCGCGTTCCACTTGTCCAGGCCCTTCTGGATCGTGTGGTAGAACATCTCGTTCTCGGAGGGCATCGAACGGAAGGTGCCGAGGTTCTTCTCCAGCGGGTCGGGATTGGAGAAGAAGTGCGGGGTCTGGACCAGGAACAGCTTGGGGTCGCGCTTGAAGTGCCCAACCGTCTCCTGGAGGAACTCGCGCGCCGGAGCGTGGTCGGCATCAAAGACCACCACCAGCTCGGCGCGGGAATTGGCGAGGCCGTTGTTGAGGTTGCCTGCCTTGGCGTGCAGGTTGGCCGCGCGGGTCAGATAGGAGACGCCGAGCGCTCGGCAGAGTTCCTGAAGCTCCTCGCTGCGGCGGATCGCGGCGGCGGCGACCTTGGGATCGCGCGACAAGCGCTTCTGATCGGTGCTGCCGTCATCCAGAAGCCAGACGGTGAGTTTCTCGGCGGGATAATCGAGCGCCTTGGCGGCCGACAGCGTCAGCGACAGAATGTCGGACGACTCGTCGTAGGACGGGACGAACACGTCGACGCTCGGCAGGTCCTCGTCGGGATAGATGGGCGCGGGTGCCCGGTCGATGGGGTCGGCGACCACGAACAGGCTCATGGCCAGCATGAGCAGGCAGTACATCTCGGCCCCGTAAAGGGTCATGCCGAGTACGAAGCTCAATGGATCGTCGAGCGAGGGCAGCGTCGCGGTCGTGCGCCAGTAGGCGTAGCGAAGAACGACTACCGAGGTGACGGCAAGGAAGACGAAGCGCCAGGGCCCCTGAAGCCGCAGCACGTAGATGCAGACACCGATGCTGATCGCCGTCGCTGCCGTCAGCCACTGGACGTCCGTACTGATGGGCTGCGCGATAAGAAACAGGAAGGCTGCCGCACTCAGCAACCAGAGTATACCTGCAAACGAAGCACGCATCCGCTGCCCCCTTTTATAAATTTCGGTTTATCTCGCTCCTAATTCGTATGATCGACATGACCCTACGTCGCAACCCAATCCATACCGTAGAGTTAATTAGCTAAACGGCACAGATATTCGCTCAATTTGTATTAGATCTTTATGGACCGCCGAGGACGATCTGGAAAATCTGGTGGTCACCGATTTGCCTCCGGCCTCCGACCGTCGCGATTTCAGACACGACGAGCCCGGTGACCCCCGAATGAGCGGCCGTGAGGTGCGCTTGTCGCCGTCGAAATCCGCCATGGGCTATCCGCCTGCCGAGCGGACGATTTGCGCGGGATGCAGGTGGAGGCGGTGACGGGACGCTTGCCGCAGCGCGTGCATACCCGTCGCGATCACCGGCGAGGGACGCGACCGTGCTCGATTCGTGCAGCGGACCGCGGCACCGTCGCGTCAGACGGCGAAGGACACGCCCGGCGTCCTGGCGGCCGGCCCCGCCGTCAGGCGAAGGCGTCGGTGGCTTCGAGGAGTTCGTGCACGATGCCGGGCTCGGCGAAGGCGTGGCCGGCCGCTTCCACGATCCGCAGTTCCGCGCCGGGCCAGGCTGCGGCGAGGTCATAGGCGGTGACGGCTGGCGTCACGACGTCGTAGCGCCCCTGGACGATGCGCCCGCGAACGTCTGCGAGGCGGTGGGCGCCCGCGATGAGCTGCCCCTCGTCCAGCCAGAGGGCATGGCGGAAATAATGGTTCTCGATCCGGGCGAAGGCGATCGTCCCCTCGCTCGCCAGCGGTGCGGCGTCGCCGGAGCTGGCTGGCGCGAAAGGGCGGTCGCGCAGCATCACCGTTGCCGTTTCCCACGCCGTCCAGCGCGCCGCCGCGCGAGCGCGCACGCTCCGGTCCGGATCGTCCAGCCGTCGGCCGTAGGCGGCGACGAGATCGTGCCGCTCCTCCGGTGGAATGTGGTCGGAAAAACGCGCCCAATGGTCCGGAAAGAGCCGGCTCGCGCCCTCGCGGTAGAACCAGTCGAGTTCCGCTCGCCGCCCCGAAAAGACGCCTCGCAGGATCATCCCATCGACGCGTTCGGGCCTGGCCTGGGCGTAGGCGAGCGCCAGCGTCGCACCCCAGGAGCCGCCGAAGAGCGTGAAGCGATCGAGCTTCAGCTCGTCGGCGATGCGGTCGATGTCGGCAACGAGGTGCCAGGTCGTGTTGGCTTCGAGGCGTCCGAGCGGGCTCGAGCGGCCGCAGCCGCGCTGGTCGAAGAGGACGATGCGCCAACGCTGCGGATCGAACAAGCGCCGATGCTGGGGCGAGCAGCCGCTGCCGGGTCCGCCATGCAAGAAGATCACCGGCTTGCCCTCGGGGTTGCCGCACTCCTCGACGTGCAGGACGTGTCCGTCGCCGACGTCCAGGCGTCCACTGCGCAGCGGCTCGATCGGCGGATAGGGCTTGCGGAAGGTATCGGTCATGCCGTTCGGTGAAATGCTCATGCCGTCAGGATGGGATGGCGCCGGGACAGCGCGCGACGAGAGCGCGTGCGGGCACGAAGGTGAGGCCCTCGACGCCGCCGAAGCGAGGAGACCGTTGAAGGCGCCGCCGAGCAGATGCCGCCGGTCACGGACCGGCGGCATCTGCGCGGCGAACGCAAGTCAACAAGCCTAATCCGCCGAAAACCAGCTCACAAGACGGTCAGCGCTTGATCTCCCAGGTGGTCACGCGCTCACCGGTCGCGGGATCCTTGCCGTCCTTGAGCTGGATGCCTTCGGCCAGGAGCGCGTCGCGCAGGCGGTCGGCCTCGGCGAAGTTGCGCGCCTTGAGGAGTTCCAGCCGCTTCGCGATCCGGGCGGCGACGCCCTCCCCTACCGCCTGCTCACGCACGGGATCGATGCCGACGAGGCGCAGGCTGGCCAGGGCCTCGGCCGCGCGCCCCTCGTCGAAGAGTTCGTGGACGCGGGCGAAGGCCTGCGACAGCGAGAGGTCGTCGAGGAGCGCGGCGAGAAACGCTTCGTCGGGCTCGGCGCCCGCCGTCGCGCCCGCGCTCGCCCGCTCCCAGCGATCGAGCTCGCGCAGCGCTTCATCGAGCTTGGCCGTGGTGAAGTCGATCGGCTCGCGGTAGTGCGTCTTCAGCATGGCGAGGCGCAGCACCTCGCCCGGCCATTGGCGGCCGCCGAAGCGCGTCGTTCCGAGCAGCTCGTGGATGGTGAAGAAGTTGCCGTCGGACTTCGCCATCTTGCGCCCGTCGACCTGGACGAAGCCGTTGTGCATCCAGACCTCGGCCATGGCGTGCGTGCCGTGGGCGCAGCGCGACTGGGCGATTTCGTTTTCGTGATGCGGGAAGATTAGGTCGAGCCCGCCGCCGTGGATGTCGAAATGGGGTCCGAGGTAGGCCGCCGACATCGCCGAGCACTCGATGTGCCAGCCCGGTCGCCCGCGGCCCCACGGGCTGTCCCAACCCGGCTCGTTCGCATCGGACAGCTTCCAGAGCACGAAGTCGGCCGGATTGCGCTTGTGCGCGTCGACGGCGACGCGTGCGCCGGCGATCTGGTCCTCCAGCCGGCGGCGCGAAAGCTGGCCGTAATCGGCCATGGACGAGACGTCGAACAGCACCTCGCCGCCCGCCTGGTACGCGTGGCCCTTCTCGATCAGCGTCCCGATCATCGAGATCATGTCGGGCTTGCCATCCTCGCGCGGGGACACGAAGGCGGTGGCGCGAGGCTCGGCGGTCGGGGCCAAGCAGCCGAGCGCGGCGATGTCGGCGTGGAACTGCGCTGCCGTGCGCTCCGTCACCAGCGCGATCGCCTCGTTCAGCGGCAGGCCGGCGTGGTCGCGCGCGGCCCGCGCATTGATCTTGTCGTCAACGTCCGTGATGTTCCGGACATAGGTCACGTGCGCTTGGCCGTAGAGGTGGCGCAGCAGGCGGAACAGAACGTCGAAGACGATCACCGGCCGGGCGTTGCCGATATGGGCGAAGTCGTAGACGGTCGGCCCGCAGACATACATCCGCACGCGCTTGTCGGCTTCGGGCAGGGCTGCGTTCCGCCAGTCGAGCGGCCGAAGCGCTTCCTTGGCGCGGCTCATCGTGTTCCAGAGCGTCAGTCCGCGAAATCCGTCGTCCATATCCGGGCTCCGTCGCCTCGATTGTTCGATGCGCCGGGAGCGCGTCCCGGCGGCGATGCCGTGGCTAGCGCGTCATTTCCCGGACCGCCACCCTCAGCGCGCAAAATCCTTGTCGCGGCCCCGACCTTCGCTGTGCCCGCCGCGCCACCCTCGCGGCTGATGAACGGGGGATAACAATCTTGTTCAACGAAGGCTTAGGACTGGTCGCTAATCTGTCTCAATCCGGGGCGCTGAATGCTGCCTCCACGCAACCAGACGGATCCTTGAGACCCATGAGTGCCCAGTCGATCACCTTCCGCTCGCGCGCCGAACGAGAGAAGGAAGTTCTCCTCGTCCAGAACTACCGCGAAATCGGCATCGCCGCGATCGCGGCCGCTTCGCAGGCCGTGCGCTCCAAGCCCAAGGCCGACAACGACGCGGCAGCGCTGCCGGCCCTCGCCGCGGCCGAGTAAGCCCTCGCGGACTCACGCCTCGTCGCCCGGCGCCTCGGCCGGGCGCTGGACCTCCGGGCCCATGTGGGCGGGGTCGTTGACGAGGCTCGTCAGCCTGACCGTCTCGAAGGCCTCCGCCGGCGCGGGGCGCGCCAGGATGTCGGCGAGGTCGCCCGGCTCGGCGGTGCCGCAGTCGAGCCACCGCTCCTGGTCGCCGGACGACACGGCGATCGGCACGCGGTCCGCGATCGAGGCGAGCGGACGCGACGCCTCGCGCGTCAGGATCAGCGCCGTGTCGATCTCGCTGCCGTCCGCCGCCATGAAGGTCTCGAACAGGCCGGCCAGCGCCAGGACCCGGCCATCGCGCGGGCGGACGAGGAAGGGCACCGAGCGCGGCGTTCCCGCCTCGCGCCAGAGATAGAAGGCGCTCGCCGGAAGCAGGCAGCGCCGATGGCGCAGAGCCCCGCGGAAGGCCGGCCGCTCGCCGGCGGTCTCGCACCGCGCGTTGACGAGGAGCGGAACGTCGGACGGGTCCTTCGCCCAGCCCGGAATGAAGCCCCAGCGCGCCAGCATCGCCCGCCGCACCGGCGGCTCGGCGCGATCGTAGACGCGCGAGCGATCCCCGAAGACGAGCAGCACCGGCTGCGTCGGCGCGATGTTGTAGCGCGGCGGGAACGGGTCGAGCGCGTCGAGCCGCAGGGCGTCGGCCACTTGCGAAGGCGCGTGGGTCAGGGCGAAGCGCTTGGTCATGGTGACGGCTTGACCCGGCGCCTCGGCATGGGTCAAGCCGTCACCATGACCCATCCCGCGTCGCAGCCCCGCATCGTCCTCGGCGTTTCCGCCTGCCTTCTCGCCGACGGCGAAGTGCTTCTCGTGGAGCGCGGGCGCGAGCCCTTCGCCGGCAAGCTCAGCCTGCCCGGCGGCCGGGTGGAGTTCGGCGAAAGCCTCGCCGACGCCGTCCGCCGCGAGGTGCAGGAGGAAACCGGGCTCGACGTCGCCGACCTCGGCTTCCTGCGCTTCCACGAGGCGATCGACGCCAAGGCGGGCATCCACGTCGTCATCGCCGTCTTCGCCGGCCGCCTGCCGGCCGGTGCCCAGCCGCTCGCCGGCGACGACGCGGCAGCGCTCGCGCTGCACGCGGTCGCGGGTCTCCAGGACATGCAGTCGGCGGGCCGCCTGACCGACGGGCTCGCGCCGATCGTCGCGCAGGCCGCGACGCGGATCGGGGAGATCGCCGGAATTCGCGGCGCCTGACGAAGATTTGCCGTGATCGGACGGCAAGCCTCGTTTAAAGGCCTCTGCGCCGCTCCCGCTTCGCCTCGTTTCTCGGATAAGCCGCCGCCCCATGCGCCTGCCGCTGTCGGCCCTTCTGGTCGCCCTTGCCCTTGCCGGCCCCTTCGCTGCCGCGGCGCAGGAGCCACCGGACGCGCCTGCCGTGCAGGGCGAGGATGCGGACGGCGATGCCGCCACGGCGCGTCCCTCCACGTCGAACGCCGCCTACATGGCACCGCTCTCGCGCCTGTCCTCCATCCTCGGCTCGGTGCATTTCCTGCGCACGCTCTGCGGCGACAGCGAGGCCGGCATCTGGCGGCAGAAGATGAGCGACCTCCTGGCGGCGCAGGCCCCGAGCGAGGCGGATCGCCGCCAGCTCGTGGCTAGCTTCAACAGCGGCTACCGCGCCTTCGAGGCCACCTACCGGCGCTGCACGCCCGCCGCGCGGCTGGCGGTGGCGCGCTACCAAAACGAAGGGGCCACACTGTCGCGCGAAATCAGCACCCGTTTTGGAAATTAACGACCCGTTAGGAATTGCCGCAAAAGCGCCGCGACATTTTCCGGGATCGTGCTAGGGCTTAACAGTCTGTGAAATCGGACGCATCAATTCGGAGACAAGCGATGATCGATCTGCAAGGCGGCGAACTGGACGAGATGATCGTTGCCGAGAAGAAGCAGGTCGCCTGCGAGTACCACAACGAAGCCTGGGCCGACGGCATCTGCGACGGCATCGAGGCGGAGATCCTCGCCGAGACCGCCATCTCCACCGCCCTCACCGAACTGGTTCGCCGCCACGGCGAGGCAGACGTCATCGCGATGCTCGACACGATGCGCGAGCGCCTGAACCACGGCGAGTTCCGCCCCGACCGCAGCCTGCAGTAAGTCGCACCCGACGAGCAGGCGCCCCACCCTCCGTTCTCTGACCGCTCGGCGGGAGGCGAGCGGCAAGGAGTGTTGCCGATGCTGGACCTCCGTTGCGCCCTTCGCGTCGCCGCCGCGGCCGCCTCCCTCCTGTCCTTCGCGACCGCCGCGCTCGCCTTTTCGCAGATCGATCCCGGCGAGGGCGGCGAGCCGACGGCCAAGGAAGGCATCATCGCCGTGCCCCTGCCCCCGCTCGACGACGCGCCGGAGCGGGAAGCGCAGGGCACCGTGGAAGGCCCGCAGCCGGAGGCCGGGCCTGCCGACGAGCCGGCACCCGCAGCCGCTCAGCAGCCCGCCGAGGCTGCTCCACCGGGAAGCTCCGCCGCGCCGCCCGAAGGCCCTCCGGCTCCGCCCGCGGACGAGCTGCAGGAGACCCCGAGCCCTCCCGCGGCGGCCGCGACCGGCGCCGCCGAGCCCGTGCGGTACGGCGAGGACGACCTGCCGCGGCCGGTGCGCGATCTTCGCCGCAAGCTGATGGAGATCGCCCGCACCGGCGAGGTCGAGGCGCTGCGGCCCTATCTCGAAACCGGTTCGGAACCGACCGTCCTCACCTTCGGCGACACGCCGCACGACCCGATCGCCTACCTCAAGGAAGCCTCCGGGGACGGCGAAGGGGCCGAGCTCCTGGCCATTCTCCTCGAGATCCTCGAATCTGGCTACGCCCATGCCGAGGCGGGCTCCGACGCCGAAATCTACATCTGGCCGTATTTCGCGCAGGCGAACCTCGAAGCCCTGACCCTGCCCCAGAAGGTCGAGCTCTTCGAGCTCGTCACCGCCGGCGACTACGAAGCGATGAAGAGCTTCGGCGCCTACAACTTCTACCGCGCCGGCATCAGCCCGGAAGGGCGGCTGGAGTTCTTCGTCGCCGGCGATTGAGCCGCCGGGCGCGCGACTTCGCCACATTCGCGTGCTTGCGACCCGTCGGTCGCCCTCCGGTGGTGGGCGGCGGCCGGAGCGTCGCGCCTGCGCCCCGGCACCGTCATGGGAGAATGGGAGACGCGATGGCGCAGGAAGCGGGCCGCTCCGTCCTGGGCGTCGACGTCGCGGAGTACCTGCTGACGGAGACCGGCTTTCAGCCCTGATGCGGGGGAGCCGGTCGTCGCGTCGGAGCGGAGGCGCGGACGGGAGGGGATCCATCGCCGAGGCCCACCGGCTTGCCCTCCCGGCCTCGGCGACTTACCTGCCGCTCGGAGCCACACCGATCCCCGAGTCCTCGCCATGCCCTTCGCGCGCCTTGCCGATCGATCGACCCTCGTCGTGTCCGGCGAGCCGGCCGAGGAGTTCCTGCAGAACCTCGTCACCGCCGACATCCCGACCATCCCGCCCGGCGAGGCGCGGCCCTCCGCGCTGCTGACGCCGCAGGGCAAGATCCTGTTCGACTTCCTGGTCTCGCGGACCGAAGCCGGCTTTCGCATCGAGGTCGCCGCCTCGGCGCGGGCCGATCTCGTCAAGCGCCTGACGCTGTATCGCCTGCGCACGAAGGTTGCGATCGAGCCGGAGGACGTCCCCGTCTTCGCGCTCTGGGACGAGGGCGATGCGCCTCGTCCGGGTCTCGTGCGCGACCGCCGCTTTTCCGGCGAGCCGGTCTGGCGTGCCTATGACGAGGCCGCGATCACCGACCTCGTCGAAGCACCGGCGGAGGATCTCCGGGCGCTGCGCCTGCGCTCGGGCGTCGTGGAGGCCGAGGCGGACTTTCCGGCCTCCGACGTCTTCCCGCACGACGTCCTCCTCGATCAGAACGGCGGCGTGTCCTTCAAGAAGGGCTGCTACGTCGGGCAGGAGGTGGTCTCGCGCATGCAGCACCGCGGCACGGCGCGGCGCCGGCTGATGCTGGTGAGCGGCGAGCGTCACCTGACGCCCGGCTCGGACATCCAGGCGAGCGGGCGTGCGATCGGGACGCTCTGGTCGGCGGTCGGCACCGAAGGCGTCGCCCTCGTGCGCCTCGACCGGCTGGTGGACGCGATGGGCGCCGGCGCGACGCTCGCCGTCGACGGCGTGCCCGTCGAGCTCCGCCTGCCGTCATGGGCGGGCTTCGACCTGCCCGCACCGGGCGAGAGCGCCGCGACTGGTCCGGAGGGACGCGAGGCGTGACGGCCGGCTCCGCGTCGAAGGTGAAGTCGGGCAGCCCGCGTGTCTGGCAGCGCATGCTGTCCGGGCGGCGGCTCGACCTTCTCGATCCTTCGCCGCTCGACATCGAGATCGCCGACATCGCCCACGGCCTAGCCCGCGTCGCGCGCTGGAACGGCCAGACAGCCGGCGCTCACGCGTTTTCCGTCGCGCAGCATTCGCTGATCGTCGAGGAGATCGTCGCGCGGACCTTTCCCGATCCGCGCTGGCGGCTCGCGGCACTCCTGCACGACGGACCGGAATACGTGATCGGCGACATGATCTCGCCCTTCAAGAACGTGCTCGGCACGGATTACAGGGCGGTGGAGCATCGGCTCCAGGCCGCGATCCATCTGCGCTTCTCGCTGCCGGCCCGGCTTCCGGACGAGGTGGCGGGCGCGATCAAGGCGGCCGACAAGGTCTCGGCCTTCTTCGAGGCGACGATGCTAGCCGGCTTCTCGCCGAAGGAGGCGGCCGGATTCTTCGGGCGACCGAAGGGCGAGCCGGTTCACCCCGACCGCTTCGCGCCGCACGCCGCCGGCGAGGTCGATGCGGCTTTCCTCAATCGCTTCAACGAGATCGACGCAGCGCTTCGGACTTGAATCATTCATCGCGCTGATCGAACGCATCAGACGAAGTCGTTTGCGGGATGGATCATCGACTCGGTAGGATGACCTGTTCTTGCAGGGAGTCGCGGCTATGGGCGCGCAATCCAGAAGCCTCGGGGCCACAGCCTCGTCCGTCGGGCCGTGGCTCGCCATCGCGGCGGGTTGCCTGATCGCCCTTCTCACCTTCGGTCCGCGCTCGGCGATCGGCTTCTTCCAGCTTCCCATGCTGACCGATCGCGAGTGGAGCCGCGAGGACTTCGCGCTCGCCATCGCCGTCCAGAATCTCTTCTGGGGTGCCGGCCAGCCGCTCTTCGGCGCCATCGCGGACCGCTGGGGAACGGCGCGCGTCCTCCTCCTGTCCGGCCTCCTCTACGCCTCGGGACTGGCGCTGACGGCGGTCGCGCCCTCGCCCTTCTTCCTCACGATCGGCGCGGGCGTCCTCGTCGGCCTCGGCGTCGCGGCGGGCTCGTTCGGCATCGTCCTCGCGGCCTTCGCGCGGCGCGTCTCGCCCGAGCAGCGCTCATTCGTCTTCGGCCTCGGCACCGCTGCCGGCTCGGCCGGCATGTTCGTCTTCGCGCCGCTGAGCCAGGCGCTGATCTCGCGCTTCGGCTGGTCGGACGCGCTGCTGATCCTGTCGGCCACCATGCTTCTGGTGCCGCTTCTCGGGCTCGCGCTGCGCGGCGGCAAGGTCAGCCGCGCCGATGTCGAGGCCGGCATCGAGCAGACGATCGGCGGCGCCGTGCGCCAGGCCTTCGCGACGCGATCCTTCGTACTTCTCACCAGCGGCTTCTTCGTGTGCGGCTTTCAGGTCGCCTTCATCACCGCGCACTTTCCGGCCTATCTGGCGGACCTCGGCATCGCCCCGCGCTACGCGGTGATCGCGCTAGCCCTCATCGGCTTCTTCAACATCATCGGCTCGCTCGCCTCCGGCATGATCGGTCAGCGATGGTCGAAGCCCTACTTCCTGGCGCTGATCTATCTCGGCCGCTCGATCACCGTGACGCTGTTCCTGCTGACGCCGGTATCGCCGGCGACCGTGATCGCCTTCTCCGTCGTCATGGGCCTCCTCTGGCTCTCGACGGTGCCGCCGACCAACGCCCTCGTCGCGATCATGTTCGGCACCAGGCACCTCGGGCTTCTCGGCGGCGTGGTCTTCTTCTCGCACCAGATCGGCTCGTTCCTGGGCGTCTGGCTCGGCGGCTACCTCTACGCCCATTTCGGCTCCTACGATCCGGTCTGGTGGCTCGGCGCCGCGCTCGGCCTCTTTGCCGCGATCGTCCACCTGCCGATCCGCGAGGCGCCCTCCTCCGCGCCCGCGATGCCGGCGAGCGCTCAGCCGGCCTGAGCATCGGCGCGGGCGACGGCCTGAAGCAGTCCGGCCCGCGACAGCGGCTCGAGCAGGCCGCGCGGCTCGTAGACGTGGCGGGCGAGGAAATAGCCGGTGAGACGGTAGCCGGCGTCCAGCGCCGCGCGGTCCGCCTGACCGCCCTCGGCCGACAGGAAGGCCGGCAGCGCCAGGAGCTTGTCGGCCCAAGGTTCGCCCGGCTCGCGCGCGACAGCCCGGCCGGTCTTCGGCGAGACGTAGGCAAGGTCGACCCGCGCGCCGGTGGCGGCGCAGCGCTCGAGATCGAGGCCGAAGCCGAGTTCCTCCAGGAGCATCAGCTCGAAGCGCAGCACCAGCTCGCCCGCGACGATCGGCTCGGCGAGATGGTCGAGCATCGAGGCGAGAGCATCGTAGAGGCGCGGATGCGGGTCGCGCTCGGGCAGGAGCCGCAGGTGCGAGGCGAGGAGCTGGACGGCCGCGAGCGCGCCGGGCGATTCCATCAGCGTCGCGGCGCGCAGCTTCAAGGGCTCGACGTTGTAGGTGCCCATGTGCTCGTCGAGCCGGGCGCGCCAGTGGATCGCGATCTCGTTGCCGGGCTGGAGCACCGGGCGCTGGAGGCGCGAGCGCCCGCCGCGCACGATGCCGAGGTGCCGCCCTCGCTCGCGCGTCATCACCTCCGCGATCACGCTCGTCTCGCCGTGCCGGCGCAAGCCCAGCACGATCGCGTCCTCACGCCATTCCATCGCGGCCGTCCGTTTGCTCGTCCGTGACGCCGTTTCCGCGAAAGGCGAGAAGAGCCATCGGCGCGGGCTGGCGCTCATCGGGAACGGCGATGTCGACGCCGAGTTCGTCGCGGATCGCTTGAAGAACCGGCAGAAGGTCGCCGAAGCTGTTGCCGCCGGGCGCGGGCCTGTGGTGCGGCAGCCAGTTCACCGAGACGAGGCTGGGATAGGCGCCTTCCTCAGCCGGGTGCCAGCCGACCCAGCCGGAGCGTGCCCGGCCGATTGCCGCGCAAAGCAGGTCGGCGTCGTTCCAGGCCGCGACGCAGTCCGCCTCGATCCCGAAGTGCCGCGCGACGACCTGCGCCGACCGCTCGGGCGCGTTGGACGCGACGCGGATATCGATGCCGGTCATGGCCTCGGGCATGGTCGTCCTCGGGGGAAGCAAGCCCAAAGATCGGGGGCCACGCCCCTCAAGATAGTGATTCGTTCGCTCTTGCGCGAGGCGTCAGCGGGTGAAGTCGAGGCCCATCTCGCGGTAGCGTTCGGGGTCGTCGCCCCAGTTCTCGCGGACCTTCACGAAGAGGAAGAGGTGGACCTTGGCTTCGGCGGCTTCCGCGATCTCCTTGCGGGCGGACTGGCCGATCGCCTTGATGGTCTCGCCCTTGTGGCCGAGGACGATGGCCTTCTGAGAGTCGCGCTCGACGTAGATCGTCTGCTCGATGCGCACGGAGCCGTCGGGCTTGGTCTCCCAAAGCTCGGTCTCCACCGTCGAGGCGTAGGGCAGCTCCTGGTGGAGGCGCAGGTACAGCTTCTCGCGGGTGATCTCGGCGGCGAGCTGGCGGAGCGGCAGGTCGGAGATCTGGTCCTCGGGGTAGTACCAGGGGCCGGGCGGCAGCGTTTCGGCGAGCCAGCCCATGAGGTCGTCGCAGCCAGAGCCGGTGAGGGCCGAGATCATGAAGACGCGGTCGAACTCGACCCGGGCGGCGATCTCCTGCGTCAGCGCGAGCAGCCGCTCGCGCTTCATGCGGTCGACCTTGTTGAGAAGGAGGGCTTTGGGCTGGCGGACGTCCTTCATGCGCTCCAGGATCGTCTCGACCTCCTCGTTGACGCCGCGGTCGGCATCCACGATGGCAAGGACGAGGTCGGCGTCCTTGGCACCGCTCCAGGCGGTCTTGACCATCGCGCGGTCGAGCCGGCGCTTGGGGGCGAAGATGCCGGGCGTGTCGACGAAGACGATCTGGGTGCGGTCGCGGATGGCGATGCCGCGCACGAGGGCGCGCGTCGTCTGGACCTTGTGGGTGACGATCGAGACCTTGGTGCCGACGAGCTGGTTCACGAGTGTCGATTTGCCGGCGTTGGGCGCGCCGATCAGGGCGACGAAGCCCGAGCGCGTGTCGGCGGCTCCCTCCCCCGCCGTCGCCGCGGGAATCTGCGTCTCGTTCGTCACCGTCTCGTCGCTCAAGCCTCGTCCTTCCAGATCTCTTCGCGAAGGAGAACCGCTTTGGCCGCCTCCTGTTCCGCCAGGCGCTTGGAGCGCCCCCTGCCCTCGCCGGGCTCCACGTCGGGCACGCTGACGCGCACGGTGAAGACCGGATCGTGATCGGGTCCTTCGCGCCCGACCGTCTCGTATCGCGGCGTCTGCGTGCCGCGGGTGTGCGCCCATTCCTGGAGCGCGGTCTTGGCGTCCTGGCGGGCCTCGCCCGCCTGCACCAGCCGGTCGCCCCAGACGCGCAGGATGAAGGCGCGCGTCGTCTCCAACCCTTCGCTGAGGTAGATCGCCGCGATCAGCGCTTCCACGAGATCGGCGCGGATGTTCTTGGTATGCTTGCCCTTGACGCGCTTGAGGTCGCCGCCGTGGCGCAGAAACTCGTGCAAGCCGAGTTCGTCGGCGATCTCCGCGCAGGCGTTCGCCGAGACCAGCGTGTTGAGCCGCAGCGACAGGCCGCCTTCGTCGTCGCGCGGGAACATCTCGAAGAGCCTCTCGGCGATCACGAGCCCGAGCACACGGTCGCCCATGAATTCCAGCCGCTCGTAGGAGCGCGCGCCCGATTGGCCCGGACGCAGGCTGGAATGGGTCAGCGCCCGTTCCAGCCTCTCCTTGTCGCGCACCTGGACGCCGATCCGCTCCTCCAGCTCGGCGAGCGGGCGACGCTTTAAGAGAGCCATGTGAAGATGCGCGAGGGCCGCAGCTCCGTCGGCCAGTCCCACAGCGCCAGGGGCGAGGTGTCGCCGTCGATGGAGAAGAAGATGACCTGCGCCTTGCCGACGAAGTTCTCGAAGGGGACGTAGCCGACGTCGAAGCGCGAATCGAGCGAGTTGTCGCGGTTGTCGCCCATCATGAAGTAGTGACCCTCGGGCACCACGAACTCGCGGGTGTTGTCGCCGCTGGAGTTGGGGCTGAGATCGAGCGTCATGTAGGACACGCCGTTGGGCAGTGTTTCGCGGAACTGCGGCACGCGGGCGCCGTCGTCGGTGACGAAGTCGTCGACCCGCTCGCGCGGCACTGCGACGTTGTTGATGAAGAGGACGTCGTCGCGCACCTGGACCCGATCGCCCGGCAGGCCGATCAGCCGCTTGATGTAGTCGGTCTCCTCCTCGCCGGGCTTGCGGAAGACGACGACGTCGCCGCGCTCGGGATCGGAGGCGAAGACGCGCCCGTCGAACGGGACGTAACCGATGTAGGGGGGAAACGAGGGCAGCGAGTACTTGCTGTAGCCGTAGGACCACTTCGACACGAAGAGGTAGTCGCCGACGAGCAGGGTCGGCATCATCGAGCCCGAGGGAATCGAGAACGGCTGGAAGAGGAATGTGCGGATCACCAGCGCCAGGAGCAGGGCCTGCACGACGACCTTGACGGTTTCGCCGAAGCCGCCGCCTTCCTTGCTGTGCGTCTGTTCGACCATCATGGTCCCTTCTGACCCCGGCGCCGCCCCGCGGCGCGTCAAGGGCTTCTATAAGCTTCAAATCCGGCGGGCAATCGGCGCCGCGGCACCCGCTCAGCCTGTGTGTTCGCCGGGCACCGCTTCGATGACGACGAAGGCCTGCGCCAGAGGGTGATCGTCGGTGATGGTGAGGTGGATGCGCGCCGCCATGCCGGGCGGCACGAGCGCGTCGAGCCGCGCCCTGGCGCCGCCGGTCAGCACCATGGTGGGCGCTCCGCCGGGCAGGTTGACGACGCCCATGTCGCGCCAGAACACGCCGCGCGCGAGGCCCGTGCCGAGCGCCTTGGCGCAGGCCTCCTTGGCGGCGAAGCGCTTGGCGTAGGATGCCGCGCGGTTGGCGCGCCGCTCGGACTTGGCCGTCTCGACGTCGGTGAAGACGCGGTCGATGAAGCGCGGACCGAAGCGCTCGAGCGAGCGCTCGATGCGGCGGATGTCGATGAGGTCGCTGCCGATGCCCAGGATCATCGCGCCGCCTCGCGCGTGCCGAGAGGCGCCGGATCGGCGCGCCTGTCCCGCATCGAGCGGGCGGCCAGGAAGACGACGACGTAGCCGACCGCGCCGAACAGCAGCCCGAGCGGGAGCGAGCCGACGAGCATGGGTTCCACCAGCGGCTTCCACATGGCGGCGAAGTCGAGCTTCATCAAGGAGGCGCCGAGGCTTTCCGGCCGAGCCACGTCCACGGTCTCGTTGTGGAGGATCCAGCGTCCGGCCTCGTAGGTCGAGCCCCAGATCAGCGGAAAGGTCAGCGGGTTGCCGACCGCCGTGCCGAGCGCGGCCGCCGCCATGTTGCCGCGGATCAGGAAGGCGAGCGCGAGCGCGAGAAGGATGTGGAATCCGAGAAAGGGCGTGAAGGAGGACAGGACCCCGACGCCGAAGCCGGCCGCGATGGCGTGCGGGCTGGCGCGCAGGCGCAGGACGCGCTTGCCCATGTAGCGCAGCGACCGCTTCCAGGAGCGGCGCGGCCACAGCACCCCGCGCACGCGGGAGGACAGGGGTTCCGGCTCGCGGCGGGCGAACAGCATTCAGTGCTTCCTCGAAGGACGCCGCGCGCAGGCGGCGCCGGACGCGGCCATAAGCGGGAGAATCGGCCAGATTGCGGCGCCGCGGGCCGGGAGCCAGCGCCTCACGCGTTCACCCGCGACACGTCGGACACGCAGGATTTCTCGCGCAACTGCGCCAGCGTGCGGTTGAGATGCTGGAGGTCCCAGACCTCCAGGTCGACGAGCATTTTGGTGAAGTCGGGCGCGGTCGAGAGCATCGACAGATTGTGGATGTTGGCGTCGTTCGCGGCGATCGTCTCGGCGATCACGGCGAGCGTGCCCGGCTCGTTGATCGCCGAGATCAGGATGCGCGCGGGAAAGCGCTCGGTGAGCTCCGCGTCGATGTCCCAGCGCACGTCCACCCAGCGCTCCGGCTCATCGTCGAAAGCCTGAAGCGCCGGGGACTGGATGGGATAGATCGTGATGCCGCGTCCCGGCTCCAGGATGCCGATGATCCGGTCGCCCGGCACCGCGCCGTCCGGACCGAACAGAACCGGCATGTCCTCGCCGACGCCGCGGATCGGGATCGGCCCCTTGGCGGCGCGCAGACGCGGCTCGTTGGCGCCGGGCATGCGGAACAGCATGCCGGCCGCGGTGCGCAGGTTGAACCAGCCTTCTTCCGCGACGCGCGGCACCGGCAGCTTCCGGCTCGCACGAGTGTCCTGGTAGTCGGGATGCACGGCGCGCAGGACGTCGGCCGAGGCGAGCTCGCCGCGTCCGACGGCGGCCAGGACGTCCTCGACCTCGCGATGGCCGAGGCGCGACAGGATCGGCTTCAAAACCTCGGCCGAGAAGGTCTTGCCCGAGCGCGCGAAGGTCCGCTCCAGGATCTGGCTGCCGAGCCCGGAATATTGCCGGCGCACGGACGCACGCGTCGCGCGCCGGATCGCCGAGCGCGCCTTGCCCGTCACGACGAGGCTTTCCCAGGCCTGCGGCGGGCTGGCCCCCTTCGACCGGATGATCTCGACCTCGTCGCCGTTCGACAGTTCGGTCATTAGCGGCATGACGCGGCCGTTGATCTTGGCGCCGACGCAGGTGTTGCCGACGTCGGTATGCACGGCATAGGCGAAGTCGATCGGCGTCGCCCGCCGCGGCAGCGCGATCAGCCGGCCCTTGGGCGTGAAGCAGAAGACCTGGTCCTGGAAGAGTTCGAGCTTGGTGTTCTCGAGGAACTCCTCCGGCTCGCCGTCCGCCAGCGTCTCGATGGTCCGGCGCAGCCAGCCATAGGCGTTGGAGTCCTTGGACAGCGCCACCTGCCGATCGCCAGCCTTCATGCCGTCCTTGTAGACCGAATGCGCCGCGATGCCGTACTCGGCCACCTCGTGCATCTCGCGGGTGCGGATCTGCAGCTCGACGCGCTGGCTCGACGGACCGACGATGGTCGTGTGCAACGAGCGGTAGTCGTTCTGCTTGGGGATCGAGATGTAGTCCTTGAACCGGCCCGGCACGTTCTGCCAGGTGCGGTGGACGATGCCGAGGGTGCGGTAGCACTCCTCCTCGGTGGTCACGAGGACGCGGAACCCGAAGATGTCGGACAGCTGCTCCAGCGAGAGCTGCTTGCGCTGCGTCTTGGAGAAGACCGAATAGGGCTTCTTCTGCCGGCCGTAGACCTTGGCCACGATCCCGCTCGCCTTGAGGCGCTCGGCGAGGTCCGTCTCGATCTTGGCGATGTGCCCGGCATGGCGCTCGCGCAGCTCGGCGAGGCGCGCGGTGATCATCTCGTAGGCTTCGAGGTTCACGTGCCGGAAGGCCAGGTCCTCCAGCTCCTCGCGCATGTCCTGCATGCCCATGCGCCCGGCGAGCGGGGCATAGATGTCCATGGTTTCCTGCGCGATGCGGGCGCGCTTGTCGGCGCGCATGTGCCCGAGGGTGCGCATGTTGTGCAGGCGGTCGGCGAGCTTGACGAGGAGGACGCGCACGTCGTCGGCGATGGCCAGTAGAAGCTTGCGGAGATTCTCCGCCTGCTCGGCCTTCTTGGAGACGAGGTCGAGCCGCTTGATCTTGGTCAGCCCCTCGACGAGCTGGCCGATCTTCATGCCGAAGATCTGGTCGATCTCCTTGCGGGTGGCGTCCGTGTCCTCGATCGTGTCGTGGAGGAGCGCGACGGCCACCGTCGCCTCGTCGAGGCGCATGTCGGTGAGGATCGCGGCCACTTCCAAGGGATGCGAGAAGTAGGGGTCGCCGCTGGCGCGC
>CANJKV010000077.1 GCA_947474855.1 Aurantimonadaceae bacterium
GAGTTCGCGCACGATCTTGCCCGGCGCGCCCATGACGAGCGAGCCGTCGGGAATCACCTTGTTCTCGGTGATCAGGGCGCCGGCGCCGATCAGGCAGTTCGAGCCGATGCGCGCGCCGTTGAGGATCGTCGCGCCCATGCCGATCAGCGCGTTGTTCCCGATCGTGCAGCCGTGGACGATGGCGCGGTGGCCGATCGTGCAGTTCTCGCCGATGGTCACGGGCAGGCCCGGATCGACGTGAATCATCGTCATGTCCTGGATGTTGGTGCGCGCGCCGATGGTGATCAGGTCGTTGTCGCCGCGCAGCACGGCGCCGAACCAGATGCCGACGTCCTCGCCCAGCACCACGTCGCCGATCACCTCCGCGCTCGGCGCCACGAAGCAGAAGCCGGCCGGCAGGCGCGGCGCGATGCCGTCGAGCGCGTAGATCGTCATGCCCGTTCCCGTTCGTTCGAAAGGCCGGTGCGCGGATTCGTAGCCGCTTATGCGATCGCGCGGCCGCGCGCCATTTGCCCGACATTGTTCCCTGTCTACATGGATCGAAGGGATGCGCAAAGGACGAGGGTCCGTCATGACGTTCCACGAGGACAGCGAGGCTCTTCGCAGCCGCGCGCACCAGATCTGGCTGAGCGAGGGCTGCCCGGACGGGCGGGCCCTGGAACATTGGCTGGAAGCGGCGCGCGAGCAACGAAGGGTCTATGATCCCGCCCAGCCCTGGTACGGGGAGGGAGCGCCGCGCGGCGAGGCCGCCTTCATGCGGCGCATGCTGTGGCAGCCCCAGCCGCACGAGGCCGGGCCCCTGCGGGAGGACGGGCTCGCCCGGCTGATGTGAAGGCGCTCCGAAGTCGGAACGGCCCTCCGGCTCTCAGCCGGCGGACGCCTGCTCCGGCGCGCCGTCGTTCGGTACTTCCAGCCGGTAGAGCCAGGTTTCGGAGGCTCGCGCGCCGCCGCGTGTGAGGTGGAGCGAGATCTCCACCGGCTCCTTGCGCGCGCCGTCGACGACGAGGTTGAACGTCACGCGCCGGGCCGTCTCGGGGCCTTGCGGGGGCACCTGCACGGAGAGGCCCGCGACCTCCGCGTCGGATGCGCTCGCCACGGCCTCCACGGGCCCCGGTGCCGCTAGCCCCGCCCCGTCGAAATAAACGTAGAAGATCCGGTGCAGCTTGCCGCCGTCGCGCTTGGGCATGTCGAGGCGGGTTGCGGTCGCGCGGGCAAGTCCGCCGCCGGCGAACCAGTCCTCGCACCAGCGCAGGCGGTAGGAAACGTCCAGCCGCTCCCCCGCTTCCGGCGCCCGCTCCGGCGTCCAGAAGGCGACGACGTTGTCCATGAACTCTCCGCTCGTCGGGATTTCCACGAGTTGGACCGAGCCGCGGCCCCAATCGCCGCGCGGCTCGACCCAGAGGCTCGGCCGGCGCTCGAAGAACACCTGGCTCAGATAATGATCGCCGTTGCGGTCCCGCTGCATCAGGCCGAAGCCCTTGGGGTTCTCGTCGGAAAAGGCGCTGAGCGCGAGGTGGCGGGGATTGTCGAGCGGGCGCCAGAGATGATCGCCCCGCCCGGTCTCGATCTGCAGCCCGTCGCTGTCATGCACCTCCGGCCGCCAGTCATAGGTCGGCTCGCGCTCGCCCTCGCCGTACCAGAACATCGAGGTGAGCGGCGCGATGCCGAGCCGCGCGACGCTTCGGCGGAAGAACAGGGCCGCCTCGACGTCGGTCAGCGTTTCGGGGGCGCGCTGCGTTTCGAAGCGGAAGGCGCCCGAAACGCTCGGTCCGTCGAGAAGCGCCCAGACCGTGGGCCCGCGCCCGTTCTGCGCCGCCTCGATCCAGAACTCGGTGAACTCGGGAAATTCCTCGGTGCCGGGACCGCCGCTGTTGATCGCGATGCCGCGGGCGGAGATGCCGTATTGCGACAGGTCACCGGAGGCGCGGAAATAGCTCGCGCCCAGAAAGGCGAGCCAGTCGCCGTCCTCGGCACCGCGGCCCGCCTCGTGGACGCGCAAGCCCGCGAAGCCCGCATCGTTCGGCATCTTCTGGGCCGGGCTGTCCGCCGGCATGCGGAACATCCTGCGGTCGTAGACGAGTTCGCGCGCCTGCCCGCCCGACACGACGTGGAGGCGCACGGGGCGCGGAAAGAACTGGCCGAGGTGAAAGGGCGTGACCTCGAAGGCCTCGCCGCGGAACAGGGCGCGCTCGGGCACGGAGCGGATCGCGCCGTGGTCGTCGTAGAAGATGCGGCCGACGATCTCCGGCGCGACCTTCGGACGCTGCGCGAAGGGGCGCTCGGCCAGCATGGCCGCGCGCACCTTGAGCGCCTCGAACGAGAACGGCTCCGCCGGCGCGAACGCGTTGCGCGCCAGCGCCGCGAGCGCCGGCGAGGCAGCGAGAGCGAGAAGGGAGCCGAGAAGGGATCGACGGTTCATGGGCACTCCGCTGCGCCGGAGCGCCCGACGCGACGCGCCGCGCGGCGGAGTGCCGCTCGACGGGCACGGGGCCTCGGCCTGCCGGCGACGCGACGCGGCGGCGCCCTCAAGACGCTACCCGCGCGAAAGCCGGACCGGCATATGGCCTCGGCCTGCCTGAACCTTCGCTGAACGCCCGGTTGCGGCGTTTCAGGCGTGGGCGGCGAGCGGGCCGGCGGTGGACGGGCGCGCGGGCAGACGGGCGCCTGCGTCGCGGGCCGTCTCGGCAGCCTGGCCCTGGCCGCGCGACACCAGAACGGCCGTGCCGTCGGAGCGGTGATGAAGATAGAACAAGGGCAGGAGCGGCATCGCGAAGGTCCTCCGGTTCATCCAGGCGCGTCGGCGGTTCTGGCGCCGCCCCGAGACGCGTCGATCCAGTCTGCCGCCCCGACCCGGCGCGAAGCTGGCCGCGGCCGCCCGCAGCCGTTAAGCTCCGTTTCGTGCCGACGCTCCCCCCGCTTTCCCGCTTCGCGCCGATCCTGGTCCTCGGGCTCGCCCTGGTTTCGCCGGCCGGCGCGCAAGAGCGGGCGGCCCCGCCATCGCTGACGACCCTCGATGCGCGCGCCGCCCCCTGGACCTCGGTCGGGCGGATGAACAACAGCGCCTATGGACGCTGCGCCGCCGTGCTTCTCGGCCCCCGCGTCGCCGTCACCGCCGCGCACTGCTTGTTCAACCGGCGCAGCGGCCGCTTCCTGGAAGCCGGCTCGATCCACGTGCTCTTCGGCTTCGACCGCGGCAGCTACGGCTTCCACGCCACCGTCGCCGCGATCGAGATCGCAGAGGGTTACGATCCGAAGGCGCCAGCGCGCACCCTGCCGATGGATTTCGCTGTGCTCCGGCTCGCGCAAGCCGTGCCGAAGGCCTTCGCGCCGGCCCGGCCGGCCGAGGATCTGCCCGATCCGGGGCGTCCGCTCGCCGCCGCCGGCTACGCGCAGGAGCGCAGCGAGGTCCTGTCCTCCGCCCCGCCCTGCAGCCGGCAAGGGACCGACCCCGCGGGGCTGATCGTATCGGACTGCTACGCTTCGCACGGTTTTTCCGGCGGTCCGCTCTTCGACGCCGAAACCGGAAACCTCGTCGGCATGACGGTGGCCTCGGCACTCGCCGACGGCAGGCCCGTGGCGCTCGCCGTTCCCGCTGCCCGCCTCGTCGAGGCGCTCGCCCCATGAGGGGCAGCTTCGTCGGGCGCAATCGTCCTGAAACATCGCCGCGCTAGCCGTTGCACCCTGCGCGCGAGCTCGCCAGGAGCGACGCCGCGGCGCGCGTTTCAACGATCGAGCGGGGCCCCGTTCATGACAGACCGCTGGCGGCAAGCCGTTCTTTCCGTTCTCGTCGGGCTCGCCGCCCTCATCCCCCTTCCCGCCGCCGCCAAGACCCTCGTCTTCTGCTCCGAGGGCAGCCCCGAAACGCTGAACCCGCAGCTCGCCGTCACCGGCACGGCGATGGACGCGGCGCACCCGATGTTCAACACGCTGGTGGAATACGCGATCGGCACGACCGTCATCCGGCCGGCGCTCGCCGAGTCCTGGACCATCTCGCCGGACGGGCGGACCTACACCTTCCGCCTGCGCGAAAACGTGCGCTTCCACGCCAACGACGTGTTCACGCCGACGCGTGCCCTCACCGCCGAGGACGTCGTCTTCTCGATCGAGCGTCAGTGGAAGGGCGACCATCCCTTCCACGAGCCGGTCGGCGGCAGCTTCGATTATTTCCGCGACACGGGCATGGACGACCTTCTCGAAGCCGTCGAGGCGCTCGACGAGCGGACGGTGCGCATCCGGCTGACGCGCCCCGAAGCGCCCTTTCTCGCCGACCTCGCCCTGCCCTTCGCCTCCGTCCTGTCGGCGGAATACGCCCGAACGCTGCAGCGGATCGGCCGGCCCGAACTTCTCGACACCCGCCCGATCGGCACGGGGCCCTATGTGCTCGCCGATTATCGTCCCGACGTCGCGCTCCGCTACCGGGTCTTCCCCGACTACTGGCGCGGCCTGCAGATGATCGACACGCTGGTCTTCTCGATCACCCCCTCGGCGACGGCGCGGCTCGCCAAGCTGCAGGGCGGCGAGTGCCACATCTCCGCTTTTCCGACGCCGGAGGACGCCGAAACGGTGCGCGCCAACCGCGACCTGCGGCTCTACACCGCCGAGGGGCTGAACATCGGCTACCTCGCGATGAACACCACCCGCCCGCCCTTCGACGACTTGCGGGTCCGGCGGGCCCTGAACGCCGCGATCGACAAGGCCTCGATCATCGCCAGCGTCTACGGGGCGACCGGCACCGAAGCGACGAACCCGATGCCGCCGACGATGTGGGGCTACAACGGCGAGATCCCGCCCTTCCGGCACGACCTCGCCGAGGCGCGACGGCTGATGACGGAGGCGGGGCTCACAAAGGGCATCAGCCTCGACCTCTGGTACCCGCCGATCAACCGGCCCTACCTGCCGGACGGACGGCGCGTCGCCGAGCTGGTGGCGAGCGATCTCGGCCGGATCGGCATCGAGGTCGAGCTGAAGACCATGCCCTGGGCGGAGTACCGGCAGGCCATGCAGGACGGCGACTTCTCGCTCGCCCTGTTCGGCTGGTTCGCCGACATCGGCGATCCCGACAACTTCCTCCACACGCTGCTCGGCTGCCCGGCCGCGCGCACCGGCGGCAACAATGTCGCGCGCTGGTGCAACCCCGCCTTCAACGCGCTGGTGACCCAAGCCAAGGTGAGCTCCGACGTCGCCCGCCGCAGCGCGCTTTATGAGGAGGCGCAGGTCCTGTTCCACGAGGACGTGCCCTGGGTGCCGATCGCGCACGCCAACTTCATGGTGGCGACGCGCGCGGAGGTGACGGGCTTCACGATCGACCCGCTCGGCTACCACATCGTCGAGAACGTCGACATCGTACCCGGTCCAGTCAACTGACAGGATCGGACGGATCGATCTCGCGGATCCGCAGCCGGCCGCGCTCGGTGAGGTGAACCCACCAGACGTCGCCCCAGCCTGGAAAGACCTGGCACAGACGCCGCCCGAGCAGCGCGTCGACGACCTGCAATTCCCGGTCCGTCATCGATTGCAAGGGGCGGCCGACGCTGTCCTCCGGCGCGAAGCCGTCCTCGATGCTGGCCAGGAGCGCCACCTCGGCGGGTGTCAGGATGGGGCGATGTCCGCGCATGGTCGAGTCGTCTCCGCCGTCAGTTGCGCCGCGCGCGCGGCACCAGGCTCGGCGTCATTCCGGCGAGCTGGACGTGCAGGTCGTGGGCGGTCGCGCGGTTCATGGCGAAGCGGAACGGCGCCCCGGACGCGCCGAACAGCGACAGAACCGTGACACGGCCGTCATCCGAATCCCCCACCTCGACGCGATGGGCGCCGAACACGGTCTTGCGCCCGTCGCGCCCGCCGCCGGCATCCTGGCTGCTCAACGAATCGGCGAGGTAGAGAAGCCGGGGAAGCTCGGCGATCGGCAGCGCGATCACCAGCTCCCGGTCCTCGGCGTCGCGCAGCCGGATCAGCACGTGCTGCCGGTCCTCCGACAACAGGCCGCCCGTGACCGCTTCGAACCGATGGGCATCGACTACCGACATGCCGCCTCCCTGCCCATTCCCTAACGGCACATCATATCTGCCGGTACGTCAAGTCTAACGGCAGCATCCTCGCGGTGGATCCCCCAAATGGGGGATGAAAGGGCCCGACGCGAAGAAAAAATCCGGTGCTTGCTCGACCGGCAGCTGCCACCTGCCTCGTTTTCTTGAGGCGTGCGGGCGACAAGTAAGACTTTTTCGCAAGACCATAAACCTGGATCAAGTTCAGCGATTGATTCGCCGCGCCTTTACGCCCCTCTTATTCAACAAGAATGGGAGGATGCAATGAGTCCTGCGTATCGCCTTGTCGGATCGAGCCTCCTGATATTGGCTTTTCTATCGGCTTCCGCCTGGTCGGCTCAGCTTCCGGCGATATCCAGGCCGGCCGATGCTGCGGCCATACGTCAGATCTATGCCGGAAAGACCTGGGCCTGGAAGAAACGGCCGACCGGAATCTACTTCGCCCCGTCCGGCACGCTCCAAGCCTACGAGAACGCGCCCGACGAGCGCGTCGGCACCGGCAGCTGGCGCGTCGACAACAAGGGACGGCTGTGCGTCGACATCCGCTGGCAACGGACCGCCGGCGGCGACAGCCGGCACAAGTCATGCTGGAGCCACCGCCGCGTCGGCAGCGTGATCTGGAAGCAGCACGACGCACGCAGCGAGTGGTACAGCGTTTCCGGCCGCTCGCGGGAGGGCGGGCGCATCTCCGAGGGCGACCGGATCAGCCCGGCCGTCGACCGCGCCCGAGCGCGGCGCTGACGCCGGCGTCGCCGGCCGAGGACGGCGCCCGACCACCGGCATCGACGCCGCGCCGACCTTCTCCACGCACTGCGGCGGCAACGACGCGGTCCTGGCCTCTTCTCGCCCTCGTCCGCCCGACGCCGCGTTGACAGCGGCGCGTGCGTGCCGCCACAGGTCGGCGGCGAGACGGAGGCGGCGGCGATGAGCACCAGCACGGGCGAGGACGCGAGGCGCGCGGCGCCCACGAGCCGCATGCGCGAGGCGATCGAGGTGATGGCGGAATACATCGCCCGCTCGACGCTGAAGCCGGGCGACAAGCTGCCCTCGGAGCACGAGGTGATGGCGGCGCTCGGCATCGGCCGGTCAACCGTGCGCGAGGTCATGCGCCACTTCCAGGCGCTCGGCGTCGTCGAGACGCGGCGCGGCTCCGGCTCGTTTCTTCTCAAGCCCGTATCGGCCGAGACGATCCACCTGCCGCTCTCGATCGAGCCGGGTCCGACGAGCCGCTCGCCGCTCCACGCGCTCGACGTCTGCCGCGCCCTGGAAATGGAGGCCGCGATGATGGCTGCGCGCCGGTCTTCAGACGCCGACATCGAGCGCCTGGGCTGCCTGCTCGACGCCCTGGAAGCGGCCCACCGCGCGCGAGGAACGGCCGCCCCCGAGATTGTCGCCTTTCGGCGGGCGGTCCACGATGCGACGGGCAACCCGCTCTTCGCCCAGCTCATCGACCAGATGCGGGCCGGCGGCAGCGGCGACGACGCGGCTTTCGAACGGCCCGAGGTGGCGCGGCGGACCTTTCCCGTCTTCCGGGAACTCTTCGAGGCGATCGGGCGCGGCCGGCCCGGCGCCGCGCGCGAGGCGGCGGCCCGCCTCTTCGCCGTGATCGAGGACGAGGCGACGCCCGGGCGCTGAACGAGCGACCGGGGCGTTTCCCCGATGCTCGGAACACGAAAACAGATGCGGGACGGAGAACGGGCTGACAGGGCCCGGCGGACGCGCCTTTCGGCTGATCCGCTGGCCCTTTTCGCTCACCAGCCGGTTCCCGTCGTGACCAGCCCCAGGTGCTACCTGGCACGCCCCCGTCGACAGCAGTCCTGGATCGGGGGGATCGCTTCTGATCGGCGGGCGCTCGTCCCGCCGAAGTGCTGCGCGTGACCGAATCACTAGAACTAATGAGGAATGTCGTCAAGAACGAAAGCGGAACGACGATCGGAGGCGGCTGTCGGTCGCCGGAGAATGCGAGCCTGCCTGCGGGAATTCCCCTGTCGGTGCCGCGCGCCGCGCGGCTATAAGCCGGCCGAAGCGCGGGAGGCGCGGCAGGCATTCGACGTCTTGGAGGACGGGCATGATCACACACGAGCATCACCGGGCGACGCTGGCCCTGGCCGAGGCGGCGGGCGCGGGCGGCGCGGCGCTGGTCGGGCGCGTCTTCCGCCCCGACGTCGCCGGCCCCGCCGTCGTGCGCGTCGAGAACGGCCGCGCCCTCGACGTCACCGCCGCCTTCCCCACCGTCCGCGACCTCTGCGAAACCGACGATCCCGCGAGCGCCCTTCGCGCCGCTTCCGCCGGCGAGGATCTCGGCGCGGTCGCCGACCTCCTCGCCAACGCCGATCCGCGCAACCGGAACGCGGCGCGCCCGCATCTCCTCTCCCCCATCGACCTCCAGGCGGTGAAGGCGGCGGGCGTCACCTTCGTCGTGTCCATGCTGGAGCGCGTCATCGAGGAGCGCATCCGCGGCGATGCCGGCGCGGCGGCAAGCGTGCGCCAGACCATCCTCGATCTCGTCGGGTCCGATATCCGGGCGCTCAAGCCCGGCAGCCCCGAGGCCGCGCGCCTGAAAAGCGCGCTGATCGAGGCGGGCGCCTGGAGCCAGTACCTGGAGGTCGGCATCGGGCCGGACGCGGAGATCTTCACCAAGGGCCAGCCGCTCTCCACCGTCGGCTCGGGCGCCGAGATCGGCGTTCATCCCGCCTCCACCTGGAACAATCCCGAGCCCGAGGTGGTGCTCGCAGCCGCCTCCACCGGCCGCATCGTCGGGGCTACGCTCGGCAACGACGTCAACCTTCGCGACGTGGAAGGCCGCTCGGCCCTCCTTCTGGGCAAGGCCAAGGACAACAACGGCGCGGCCGCCGTCGGGCCGTTCCTGCGGCTCTTCGACGACAACTTCACGCTGGACGACGTGCGCGCCCTGGAGCTGAGCCTGACCGTCGAGGGCGAGGAGGGCTACAAGTTGACGGGCCGCTCCTCCATGCGCGAGATCAGCCGCGATCCGGCCGACCTCGTGGCGCAAGGCATCAACGGCCATCACCGTTATCCCGACGGCCTCGTGCTGTATCTCGGCACCATGTTCGCCCCCGTCGAGGACCGCGACGAGCCGGGCCGCGGCTTCACCCACAAGGCGGGCGACGTCGTGTCGATCGCGACCGACAAGCTCGGCGCCCTCGTCAACCGCACCGCCCCCACCGACGCGGTCGAGGGCTGGCGCATGGGCGCCGCCGACCTCATGCGCAACCTCGCGCGTCGCGGGCTTCTTTGACAGGTCTCAGTCGGAGTTGGCGAGTTCGCTGCGGCAATGGAGATAGGTCGGGTCGAAGTGGCAGACGCTCTTCAGCCCGGCCCAGTCGAGGATCCGCACCGAACGGCGGCTGATCGCCACGAGCCGCTCGGCCCTCAGGTCCTGCAGCGCGCGGTTCACCGAAACGGGCGTCAGGCCAAGCGCGTCGGCCATCTCGATCTGGGTGAGCGGCAGGGCGAACTGGTGATCGATGGCGAGACCCGCCGCGTCGAGCCGCACCAGCATCTCGCACAGGAGATGGGCGGCGTTCTCGCGCGCCGAGCGCCGGCCCATGCCGAGGATCCACTCGCGAAAGATCGCCCCGTCGATCAGCGAGGAGCGCCAGAGCGCCGCGGCGATGCGCGGCCGTGCCCGGCATATGGCCTTCAGATCCTCATGCCGGACGGTGGCGAGGCGGCACGGCGTGTTGGCGGCCAGGCTGCAGTCCAGAACGCCGAGATAAAGGCTCTGCAGATCCGGGATGTCACCGGGCAGGTGGAAGGCGACGATCTGGCGTCGGCCGTCCGGAATCATCTTGTACCAGTTGGTCAGGCCTTCGAGGACGATGCAGCATTGACTCGGCTCGTCGCCTTCGACGACGATGTCCTGGCCCGCCGCGACGTCGCGAAGCGTCACCGGCAGGTCGAGCAGCGCCTGACGGTCCTCCTCGTCGAGGTCGAAGATGCTGTCCAGCTTGCGGATCAGCACGTGCTCCGCGGAGTCCGCGCTGACCTTCAGTGGCAAGGACAGATCGTCTCGAAGCATCATCTGATTCTGGTTCCGGCTTGGCCCGCCTTCGGGGTTAAACGCCTGTCGCCCAAGGCGGCAAGGCGCCATTTTGCTTCCTGTCTGCACGCCAGGATCCACGGCGCAGGCGCCCGGCGCGTCGCCTCGCCGATGACAGTGACGCGCTCCTCTGACATGAGGGGGCGGCAACACCCGCCGGCCGGCATCTCGGAGCCGCCTGCGCGCCCCGCACCGTTCCGTCGGAGACTTCTCGTGCGCCCGTCAGTCCGCAGCCTCGTCCTCGCTCTCTGCTTGTGTCCGGCGCTCGCCGCCGCGCACGATTATCGCGCCGGATCGATCGCCATCGATCATCCCTTCGCCCGGGCGACGCTGCCCGGCGCCGCGGTCGGAGGAGCCTATATGGCGCTCCGCAACGACGGGACGACCGTCGACCGGCTCGTCGCCGCCACGACGCCGGCCGCCGAGCGGGTGGAGTTCCACTCGATGACGATGCAAGGCGACGTGATGCGCATGACGCCGATCGAGAACGGCATCGAGCTGCCGCCCGGCGAAACGGTGTCGGTGCGGCCCGGCGGCCTGCACCTCATGCTCGTCGGGCTGAAGGCCCCCTTGGCGCAGGGAACGCGCGTGCCGATGACGCTGGACTTCGCGTCCGGAGCCCGCGTCGAGGTGGAACTCGCCGTGGAAGCGCCCAATGCCGGAGCTGGCGGCGCGGATGCGGAGCACGAGCACGGCGCGCACGGGGACGCCGGCGCCGGCCGGTGACCCGACGAGGGCCGTTGGGATCGCCGCTTGGAATCGGCCAGTGCTTGCCTATCTAACGGATTTCGCGCCGACCGATCGACGTGCCTTGGACAAGACGTGCCCTTTCTTCACATCTGCTACGCCAGCGAACTTCTCGACGCGGCGCCCGACGCTCGCGCCGCTCTTCTCGCCCAGGCCAAACGCAACAACGAACAAGCGGGCATCACCGGTTGCATCGCCTTCGAGGATCGTCGCTGCGTCCAGATCCTGGAAGGACCGCGCGACCGCGTGGAAGCGCTGTTCGAGACGATCCGCCACGACCCGCGCCACACGGGCGTCGTCGAGCTGACCCGGCGCGAGATCGACGAACTCCACTTCGAGCGCTGGGGCATGTCGCGCTGGCAGGTCTCGGACCTCTACCTCCTATCGGAAAGCGTCGCCTCCTGAGGGCTGCCGGCCGGCGGCGAGCCGCGCCTCAGCTGCGCCGCCCCTGGCGCTGACGGCAGCGGGCTTCCGCATCCGCTCCGGCGCGGCGCGCCTGCTGCTCCAGGATGAGCCGATAGCCGAGCCCGTCCTCGCTGCGGCTGACGAGCTGTTCGTAGCGGTTGGCGGCGGTCTGGCGGCCGTACTGGGCGCAGAAGGCGGCACTGCCGCGCGGGAACGGGTTCGCCGAAACGCGCGCGCCCTCGATCGGGTTGAGGTTGGGATAAGGCGTGGTTCCGTCGCCGACACAGCCGGCCAGAACGAAGCCCGACAGAACGAGGGGGCCGATGGCGCGCATGGGGGGACTCGCTTCTTCCGGGCTCCGCGGCGTGACACGGCGCTCTTCGATCTTTCAAGCGGAACGGATCGCGGCGGGATCGGGTTCCGGCCGCGATCCTCCTGTCAACTAAGCATCCCGCGCCAGCCGCAGCCCCGCCATCGCCGTGCGCCGATGCGGCTGCTGCGCCATCCGGTAGCTCGCACGGATGTGGCTCGCCGGCGTCAGGCACGAGCCGCCCTTCAGCACGTAGCGGTTGTTGGCGAAGCGCGCGTCCGATCCCGCCTGCGCGCCGGCTGAAGGCTTGAAGCCGGGATAGGGCGCGAAGGCCGAGCTCGTCCATTCCCACACGTCGCCGAACACCTGCTTGAGCCCCGGCTGAGACCCGTCGACCCGGCGCGGCCGCAGCGCCTGACGCTCGTAGAGATTGCCCGCGACCGGCACCTCCTCGGCCGCCCGCTCCCACTCCGCTTCCGTCGGCAGGCGCCGGCCCGCCCAGCGGGCATAGGCGTCGGCCTCGAAGTAGCTGAGATGGGCGACCGGAGCGCTCATGTCGACCGGCAGCATGCCCCGCAGCGTCATCGTCCACCAGATGCCGTCGCGGCGCTCCCAGTGAAGCGGGTGCGACCACTTCTCGGACAGGATGCGCTCCCAGCCGTCGGCGAGCCAGAGCAGCGGCGAGCGGTAGCCGCCGTCCTCGATGAACTCCATCCATTCGCCGTTGGTGACCGGCCGGTCGGCCAGCTCGAAGGGGCGCAGCAGCACCTGGTGGCGCGGCCGCTCGGCGTCGAAGGCGAAGCCCCCGTCCTCGTCCGCCCGGCCGATCTCGGCGATGCCGCCGGGAAAGCCGATCCAGAGCGGGATGTCGACGCTGGCGCTCTCCATGCGCCGCGGCTCGGCCTCGCGATAGTTCGGCTTCAAGGGGCTGCAGGAGAAGAGGTGCAGGATATCGACGAGGAGAAGCTCGCCCTGGCGCTCCTCGCGGTGGCAGCCAAGCTCCACCGCGGCCTCGATGTCGGGGCCGACGGGCCCTTGCGAGAGAAGTGCCACCATGGCCGCGTCGACGTGGGCGCGCCATTCGCGCACCCGCTCGAGCGAGGGGCGCGTGACAAGGCCCGGCACGACGCGCACGAGCCGCGGCCCGGCGCTTTCGGGAAACGGGTCGAACAGCGACAGCAGCCGCTCGTCGAAGGGGCGGTAGTTCGGCAGATGGGCTTTGAGCACCACCGTCTCGAAGAAGGCGGTGGGCATGGCGAGGTGCCACTTGGCGGGGCATGCGTCGGGGCCGGCCTGAACCGTCGCGTCCGCGTCGGTCAGCGGCTCGGCGAGGAAGAGGCTCCGGGCGCGCACCGTTGCGTAGCGCTCGACGAGGGCGCGCGAGGGAGCGGCCTTGACGGCCTGGCTGCGGGACATGTCTGCTCGTTCCTCATTCGCCCGCTCCGCTTGTTGTCGGCCGGGGCCGGCAAGTCGGCGGGCGATCGTTCTGGCCTCGCCGGGCGAGGCTGGCTGCTCGTCTGTTTCAAGCGGGTCCGATCGCTCGACCGAGCCCCCGCCGGGCACCGACTTAATCCTATCCTGCGGCGGTGCAATGACGCGCGACGAAAGGATACGTGAAACGCCGCATCCCGCCTCCTCGGCCGGAGGCTCAAGCGTCTGGCCCGACTGGCTCGAAGAGGTTTTGACGCGGAGCCCCAAACCGGGCATGCGGAAGGAGACGTGCAGTCGAGGCGACGACCCCCATGCTGATCCGCGAGATCGCCTTTCTCGATCCGGCCGAGGCGGCGGCGCGCCTGCGCCCCTTCGGCGACCTCGCGCTCCTCGACAGCGCCATGCCCCATCCGACGCTCGGGCGCCACGCCTTCGTCGCCGCCGACCCGTTCTCGCGCGTCGCGGTCGACCGGACCGGCGCGCTCGTCGACGGGCGTCGCGTGGCGGGTCCCCCGATACTGGCGATCCGCGCCGCCCTGTCGCGCTTCCGCCTAGAGCCGCGGCCCGACCTTCCGCCCTTCCGGGGCGGGGCGCTCGGCCACGTCGCCTACGAGTTCGCCCACCACCTGGAGCGGCTCGACGCGCCCACCGACATCGACGCCGTCCAGCCCTCCCTGCGGCTCGGCCTCTACGACACCGTTGTCGCCCTCGACGTGATCGACAAGCGCGCCTGGCTCTTCGCGTCCGGCTTCCCCGAAATGGAAGATGACGCCCGCCGCGCCCGCGCGAGCGCCAGGCTCGCCCGCTTCGAGGCGGCGCTGAGCGGGCCGGCCCCGCCGCCGCCCCGCCGCTTTGCGCCGCCGCCGGGAAGCATTCCCGTCACCTCCAACTTCTCGCCCGAGCGCTTCGCCGCGGCGGTGGAGCGGGTGCGCGACTACATCCTGTCCGGCGACATCTACCAGGCCAACATCGCCCAGACCTTCGAGGCGACGCTTCCCGCGGACTTCGACGCCTTCGCCTTCCACCTCGCGCTGCGGGCGGCGAACCCCGCCCCCTTCGCGGCCTTTCTGGAAACCGGGCCGCTCGCCGTCTCCTCGTCCAGTCCCGAGCGCTTCCTGAAGCTTCTGCCGGGCGGCCGCGTTGAGACGCGCCCGATCAAGGGCACGGCGGCCCGCGACCTCGCCGACCCCCTAGCCGACGCCCGGGCCGCCGAGGCGCTTCTCGCGTCCGAGAAGGACCGCGCCGAGAACGTCATGATCGTCGACCTGATGCGCAACGACCTGTCGCGGGTCTGCGAGCCGGATTCCGTCGCGGTGCCGGTCCTGTGCGGTCTGGAAACCTACGCTTCGGTCCACCACCTCACTTCCGTCGTCACGGGGCGGCTGGCGCCGGGCCGCGACGCGCTCGACCTCCTCGCCGCCACCTTTCCCGGCGGCTCGATCACCGGCGCGCCGAAGATCCGGGCCATGGACATCATCACGCAGATCGAAGCCGCCGCCCGCGGTCCTTATTGCGGCTCGATCGGCTATATCGGCTTCGACGGGGCGATGGACCTCAACATCGCGATCCGCACAGTTTCGATGAGCGGCGCCACCGCCCGCTTCCAGGCCGGCGGCGGCATCACGGTCCTGTCGGACGGTGCGGCGGAATATCGCGAGACGCTGGCCAAGGCCGGCCGCATCCTGTCCGCTTTCGGAGCGCGCCCGTCCGCCGGTTCCCCATGATCCTCGTCGTCGACAACTACGATTCCTTCGTCTTCAACGTCGCGCGCTACCTCGCGCGGGCCGGTGCCGAGGTAGCGGTCCGGCGCAACGACGCGCTGGATCTGGCGGCAATCGCCGACCTCGCGCCCGAAGCGCTGGTGATCTCGCCGGGCCCCTGCGCGCCGGCCCAGGCGGGCATCTCGCTGGAGGCCGTCCGCGCCCTTTCGGGACGCCTTCCGATCCTCGGCGTCTGTCTCGGCCATCAGGTGATCGGCGAGGCCTTCGGGGGCCGCGTCGAGCGCGCCGGGCGGCCGATGCACGGGCGCGCCTCGCAGGTCTCGCACGAGGGCGGCGGGCTGTTCGCGGGCCTCTCCACCCCCGCCGCCTGCGGCCGCTACCACTCGCTGATCGTGCGGCCGACGCCGGAGATGGGGCGCCACCTCGCCGCGGACGCCTGGTCGGAGGACGGCGAGATCATGGGGCTCAGCCATCGCGAGCACCCGACCTACGGCATCCAGTTCCACCCCGAATCCGTGCTCACCCCGGACGGCGACCGGATGCTGCGCAACTTCCTCGACCTTTCGGAGGCCTGGCATGAGCGGCAGCGTCGTTTGGCGGAATGACCGCTTCGAGGACGCGGCGATCGATCCGTCCGACCGGGGCCTGCTTCTCGCCGACGGGGTCTTCGACACGGCGCTGGTCATCAACGGCTGCGCAGCCTTTCGCGAGCGCCACCTCGATCGCCTCGCCGTTGCTCTCGCCGCGCTCTCGATCGCCGTGCCGCGCGAGGTCCTCGTGCGCGCCCACGACGCTCTCGCCGCGCGCTGCGGCACCGGCTCGATCCGGCTGACGGTGACGCGCGGGCCGGGTCCGCGCGGCCTCGGCTTCCCGCCGGAGCCGCGCCCGACCATTCTCGGCTCGGCGGCGCCCCTCGCGCCCGCCGCGATGTTCGCGCCGCTCCGCCTTGCGCTCTCCGACATCCGCCGCAACGAAACGTCGCCGACGAGCCGCGTGAAGTCGCTCGCCTATCTCGACGCCGTTCTCGCCAACCAAGCGGCGCGGCGCACGGGTGCCGACGAGGCGCTGTTCCTCAACGGGGCGGGGCGCCTCGCCTCGGCGGCGCTCGCCAACCTCTTCGTGGTGCGGCGGGGCGTGCTTCTGACGCCGCCGCTCGCCGACGGCGTCCTGCCCGGCACCCTGCGCGGCTGGATCCTCGACAATGCCGGCCGGCTGGGCCTTGCCGCCGAGGAGCGGCCGCTCCTCCTGGAAGAGGCCGTCGGCGCGCCGCTTCTGGCCACCAACAGCCTGCGCCTCGTCTCGCCCGCCCGGCTGGACGAGGCCCCGCACGAAGCCTCGCCGGTCCTCCGCCGCCTCGCGGACGGCGTCTGCGCGGCGATCGCCGAGGAGTGCGGGACGGATCCGCGCGCGCTGGGCGCCGCTCTCGCCGACTGACCGACGATCAACCGCGCCGCGCGGTGCCCCCGGCCAAGAGCCAGGCCGGATCGAACCAGCGGTCGGCCTCGCCATCATAGGGCAAGACGTTCACGTCCCAGTGGCGCACGAAGGGGGCGTAGACGTCCCACACCCTCGGGCCGCCGCCGATAAAGACGACGCGGTCGGGAAAGCGCGACAGGACCTCGCGCGGATCCTCGTGCGAGCGGATGGTGACGAGGGTGCGGGTCTCGCGCGCGAAGTCCGGCACCGCGCCGATCGTCGTCGGCCCGGCGACGAGGACGTGGCCGCGCGAGATCTCGAAGAAGCGCTCGACATCCTCCACGAAGGGCCGCCCGGGATTTCCTTCCCAGGGCAGGTGCCCTTTCAGGCCGAGCTGACCGCTGCGCCCGATCGCGCAGATCACCCTGACATCCGCCGCCATCGCATCCCTCCTTGCACCCCGGAACCGAGAGCGTCGCGCGCGGGCCCGGTCGGTCCGCCTCTCGATTCCGAACCGGGCTCTTACACCCGTTTCGCAGCCCGCCGCCCGGCGAATCGGTCTGTTTCGCCCGTAAAAGTAAGGAAGCCTGAAAAAATTGGGCACCAAACTATAACGCTATAATGTCGGGTGCCCTCGGATCTCCCATAAAGAGCGGATGGTTATCATCTTGCGAGCGTGATCGGCATGTCGACTGCTTCGGCCCTTCCCGTGGAACAAGAAGGGCGCGCTCAGCTTGTGCCGCTGCTTTTGTCCATATCGAAATCGACCCGCGCCTTTCTCGCCCTGCTCCTGAGCGAGATCGACCTTCATCCGGGTCAGGATCAGCTCCTGATGCGCCTCGTGCCGGGCGAGCCGATCAGCGTGTCCCTCCTGGCCGACCAGCTGTCCGTGCGCCCCTCCACCGTGTCCAAGATGCTGGACCGCTTGATCGAGAAGGATCTGGTGCAGCGCAGCTCCAACGATTCGGACGCGCGGCGCACCATGGTGCGAATCACGTCGGACGGAGAAGCGGTCCGCGCCCGGGTGAGAAGCGTCTGGGAGCGCCTCGACGGCGAGCTCTGCGCGGCCCTCGAGAACTCCGAGATCGGCTCGGTGGTGCGCACCCTGCGCCAGACCGACGAGGTTCTCGCCGTGAAGTTGCGCCGCCTGCGCTGATCGCCCCTGCAGGGGCGCTTTACCGGTTTTTAACTGTACAACCATGCGGCAGTGCGACAAGGCTCGCGCTGCCGCCTTGATTTCGGCGGAAAGATTGGACGGATAGGGCCCTGGTGCCAGGTCACGCGGCCATGGCGCTCGTCCGCAACGCCGTTCCGCGGCTGGCGAAGGGGCTTCTTTTCGCATATGCTCACACCGCAGACGCATCGCCACGCAAAGACTTTCCTCCCGTGATCGAATCCCGCTTCGTTACCCGGCGCCTCGCCCTGAAGGCTGCGCTCGGCGCCTCGATGCTGCCCTTCATGGGCGGCCTGTCCGTCGCGCAGGAGCCGCCCGCGGCGCCCCCTGCCGCCCCGCCGGCCCCGGCGCCCGAAGCGGCGCCCGCGCCGCCGCAGCCCTTCGACTTCGAGGCGCTGTCGGCCCGGATGGCCGAGCGCGCCAAGGCGCCGTACCAGACGCCGCAGGAAGTGCCGCAGGAGCTGCTCGACCTCACCTATGACGAGCTGCGCTCGATCCGCTTCCGCCCGGATCACGCGCTGTGGCGCGAGCAGCCGGTCAACTTCCAGCTCCACGCCTTCTATCCCGGCTTCCTGTTCCGCACCGCCGTGCACCTGTTCGTGGGCGACGGAACGACCTTCCAGCCGGCGAACTTCGGCCCGGCCGACTTCTCCTACGACCCGCCGCTCGATCCCGCGCGCTTCCAGAACATTCCGCTGCCGGGAATCGCGGGCTTCCGCATCCATTCGCCGCTGGAGCGGCCGGACTACTTCGACGAGCTCGTCACTTTCCTGGGCGCCAGCTACTTCCGGGCGCTGGGCATGGGGTCGCGCTACGGCCTATCGGCTCGCGGCATCGCGATCAACACGGCGACCGGCACGCCCGAGGAGTTCCCCTCCTTCACCGCCTTCTACGTCACGACTCCCAAGCCCGGCGACAAGCACGTCTCGATCATGGCCGAGCTCGACTCGCCGAGCCTGACCGGCGCCTACGCCTTCCGCATCGAGCCGGGCCCGCAGACGATCATGGACGTGACCTGCCGGCTCTACTTCCGCAACGCCGTGGAACGCCTGGGCGTCGCGCCGCTGACCTCGATGTTCCATTTCGGCGAGAACGATCCGCCGGACCGCGACGACTTCCGCCCGGAGGTCCACGACAGCGACGGCCTTGTGATCGAGCGTGCGAACGGCGAGCGCTTCTGGCGCCCGCTGAAGAACCCCAAGCAGCTCTCGCTCTCGGTGATCGGCGAAACCAGCCCGCGCGCCTTCGGCCTTCTGCAGCGCGACCGCGACTTCTCCCACTACGAGGACCTCGAGTCCCGCTACGACCTGCGGCCTTCGCTGATGATCGAGCCGGTGGGCGACTGGGGCAAGGGCTCCGTGCTCCTCGTCGAGATCCCGACCGATCTCGAGACCAACGACAACATCGCCGCCTTCTGGGTGCCGGAAAACGCGCCGCAGCCGGGCAGCACCTACGAATTCCGCTACCGCATGTCCTGGGGCATGCATTCGCAGGAAACGGACGGCCTCGCCTACGTCACCGGCACCTATGCGGGCCTGGGGGGCAACAGCGGGTCGAGCGATCCGGTCAACACCCGGCGCTTCGCGGTGAATTTCGCCGGCGGCACGCTGGCGAACCTGCCGAGCGACGCGCGGCCGGATCCGGTCGTCAGCCTCAGCGACAATGCCCGCCTCCACTTCACCAACGTCGACCGTCTGCCGGACGGCGGGTGGCGCCTGACGGTGGAGCTGGAAAGAACGGATTCGGGCCCCGTTGAAATTAGCGGGAAACTTTCCATGTTGCAGCGCATTCAGACGGAAACCTGGCTCTACCAGTGGACGGAAGAGCAATAGGGTCTCTTCCGGAACGCATCCGCATTCATCCCGCATTCATGCCCAATCGGCCATTAGAACGCTTCCTCTCCCAAAGGATCGCCAAGACATGACCCCCGGCATCATGGTCAACCGACCGGATCTGTCCGACGACGCCGTGCTTCAGTCGATTGCCGAGCGCAACGCGATGA
>CANJKV010000078.1 GCA_947474855.1 Aurantimonadaceae bacterium
GCGCTGCGCTTCTTCCGCCACGGCGACGGGGCGCTGGCGCTGTTCAACGGCGCGGGCGCGGCCGAGCCGCGGCTCCTCGCCGCCGTGCTGCGCCACGACGAGACCATGGGCGAGCCGATCTCCAACGCCCGCCATTCCGGCTACCAGCGGCTCGCGGCGGGCGGCACGGTGCTTCTCGCCGACACCGGGCCACCGCCGGCGCCGGCGCTCGCCGGCCAAGCCCATGCCGGCACGCTCGGCTTCGAATTCTCCTCGCTCGGCCAGCGCTTCGTGGTGAGCTGCGGCGCGCCGGGCAGCCCCAGCGAAAGCCGCCGGCACGCCAGCCGCGTCACCGCCGCCCATTCGACGCTGACCCTCGCCGACCGTTCCTCCTCGCGCTTCGCGCGCCACGCGGCCCTCGGCCGCTTTCTCGGCAACCCGCTGATCCGCGGGCCCAGCCGGGTGACGATGGAGCGCGAGGACGAGGACGGACTCTTCGCCTTCCGCGCCGTCCACGACGGCTACGCCGAGGATTTCGGCCTGCTTCACGAGCGACGCATCGCCGTGAGCGCCGGCGGCCACCGCATCGAGGGCACAGACCGCCTCGCCGAGGACGGCCGGCGCTGCGTCGCCTTCGAGGGCCGACGCCGCGCGGCGGTCCGCTTCCACCTGCACCCCTCCGTGGTGGTGGAAGCGGTCGAGGGCGGCCTGCGGCTCCAGGCGCGCAACCACGCCTGGCTGTTCGCCGCGACCGTGGAGCCGGATGTCGAGGACTCGATCTTCTTCGCCGACGGCGGCACGGGCGGCGGGCGCCGCACCTCGCAGATCGTCCTCGGCTTCGACGCCGACATCGTCGACACGGTGTTCTGGAGTTTCCAGCGCGAGCTGCCGCGCTGAGGCGTCAGGCCTCCGGCAGAAGCCCCGCCAGGCCCTCGCGATAGGTGGGGAAGCGGAAGGCGTAGCCGGATCCCTTGAGCCGCGCGTTGGAGACGCGCTTGTTCTCGCCCCAGAAGGAGCGCGCCATCGGGCTCATCGCGGCCGGGTCGAAGGGCGTCTCGGGCGGCGGCTCGACGCCGGCGAGGCGCGCGGCGTGGAGCACCACGTCGCCCGGCGGCGCCGGCTCGTCGTCGGACACGTTGAAGGGACCGCCGAGGCGCTCGCGCGCCAGCAGGAGGGCGGCGCCGGCGATGTCGTCGACGTGGATGCGGTTGAACACCTGGCCCGGCTTCACGATCCGCCGCGCGGTGCCGTCCGCCAGATTCCGGAAGGCGTTGCGGCCTGGACCGTAGATGCCGGACAGCCGGAGGATCGCGACGGGAAGCCCGCGCGCCTGCCCCAGCGCCGTCCAGCCCTCTTCGGCCGAAACCCGCTCGCGCGAGCGGGCCGAGACGGGCCTGAGCTCCGCCGTCTCGTCGATCCAGGCGCCGTCGTGATCGCCGTAGACGCCGACCGTCGACAGGTAGCCGATCCACTCGAGCCGCGGCGACGCCTGCTCCAGGGACGCTCCGAAGCGGCGCAGCACCGGGTCGCCCGGCGTTGCGTTGGCCCCGCCGACCCGCGCCCCCGGCGGGCCGGGATGGCCGGGCGGCACCGAAACGAGGAGGTGCGTCGTCTCGGCGAGCGCTTGCCCGATCAGCGCATCCTCGTCCCCATCCACCGCCTCGCCGTCGAAGCGAAAGGCCGGCAGACCGCGGGTGCGCCAGGCCTCGACGCCCTCGCCGCTGCGCACCGTCAGACCGCGGATGCTCGCCTTCGGCAGGGCTTCGACGAAGCGTCCCGCCGAATAGCCGGCTCCGAACACGAAGATGCCGGCGTCTTCTGGAAAGCGCGCCGCGTCAGTCGCCGAGCTCATGCCATTCCTTTCGCACGATGGGATCGCTTTCCGTTTCGAGGGCCGCGGCGCGGCGGCTGCGCGCCCGCTCCGGCGCGAGCCGCCCCAGCGCCCAGACCGCCATGGCGCGCACGATCGGCGCCGGGTCCGCGAGCAGGTGGTCCACCTGGGGCAGGAAGCCGGGGTCGCCGCTGTTGCCCGCCGCCACGAGGCAGTTGGACACGAACTTCGCCCGCCCGACGCGCTTCACCGGCGAGCCGGAGAACAGGGCGCGGAAGGCGGCGTCGTCGAGCGCCAGGAGGCTTGCCAGGTGGGGCGCCTTGAGGTCCTCGCGCGCCCGGAGCTTGGCCTCGCGCGCCCGGCGCGCGAACTTGTTCCAGGGGCAGACGGCGAGGCAGTCGTCGCAGCCGTAGATGCGGTTGCCCATGAGCGGGCGCAGGTCCGCTGGGACCGGCGCCCTGGTCTCGATGGTGAGATAGGAGATGCAGCGCCGGGCATCGAGCTTGTAGGGCGCGGGAAAGGCGTCCGTCGGGCAGGCGTCCTGGCAGGCGCGGCAGGAGCCGCACATATCGCGCCCCGGCTCGTCCTCGGGCAGCTCCAGCGTCGTGACGATCGAGCCGAGAAACAGCCAGGAGCCGAAATGCCGGCTGACGAGGTTGGTGTGCTTGCCCTGCCAGCCGAGCCCTGCCGCCTGTCCCAGCGGCTTCTCCATCAAGGGCGCGGTGTCGACGAAGACCTTCACGTCGTGGCCGGCGAGGCCCGCGGCCTCGGCGCGCGACAGGAGCCGCCCGGCCAGTTCCTTCAGCCGCCCCTTGATGACGTCGTGATAGTCGCGGTGGCGCGCATAGACCGAGATCGCGCCGCGCTCGCGGCGCCCGAGAAGCGCCAGCGGATCCTCGTCGGGGCCGTAGTTCATGCCGAGAACGACGACGCTGCGCGCCTGCGGCCACAGCCCCGGCACGCTCCGCCGCCGCTCGGCCGTTTCCGGTAGCCATCCCATCGTCCCGTGGCGCCCCTCCGCCACGAACTCGTCCAGCCGCTCGGCGGCGAGCGCGTTCGCCTCCGCCCGCGCGACGCCCACCGCCTCGAAGCCGAGCCGCGCGGCGTCGGCCTTCAGGAAGGCGAGGAGATCGCGACTGACGGGGGTGGACGGGCGGTGATTCATCGCCGCCGATATAGGAGATATGCGCGCGTGCTTCACGTCTCGCCGAGGCGCCGCACGGGCGAATGGCCTCGGGCAGTGTCCTGGACCACTCCGGCTTCGGATGGCGGGCACTCGCTGGCCATGAGCGCGTCAAGCAACGCGCCGTTGCGCGCGTCGAAGCGCCAACCGGTCGGCTGGGCGTCCGCGATGCGGTCCGTGCGGAAGAAGCGGAAATCGGCCCGCAGGCCGCACCAGGTGCCGAGCAGCGTCGCGTCGGAGAAGAAGAGCAGCGCCAGGGGCCAGACCGTCCGCTGGGTCGTCCGGCCCGCCGCATCCGCGTAGCCGATGCGCAGCTCGGTCCGCTCGCGGACGGCCCGCCGCAGGGCCTCGACGTGCGGGCCGAAGGCGGCGCCCTCGTCCCGGCGGGCGGGCACCAGCAGCGCCGCGCGCTCCATCACCTCCGCGAGGGGTCGCGGCAGAACCGTCGCGACTTTCACCAGGACCTCGTCGGCCGCGCGCGCCAAGCCGGCATCGCCGCGCTCGCGCGTCAGGCGGGCGCCCAAGACGATCGCCTCGACCTCCTCGACCGTGAACATCATCGGCGGCAGGTCGTAGCCGGGCCGAAGGACGTAGCCGACGCCGGCCTCGCCCTCGATCGGCACGAGGGAGGTCTGGAGATCGAGGATGTCTCGATAGATGGTGCGGCGCGAGACTTCCAGCTCCTCGGCGAGGGCCTGTGCCGTCACCGGCCCCCGGCGTCGGCGCAGCGCCTGGACGATCCGCAGGAGGCGGTCGGCCCGTCGCATGGATCGTCTCCTCCCTCGATCGGAACGCTGCTGACACCAGGGTGGCCACAGCCCTCGGCTAGGTTCCTCGCGACCATTTCTCACGGAACCGCCGCCGGCAAGGGGCGCCGGAGGGATGGCGCCGCTTCAGGCCTGCGAAAGGACCCATCGCCGTGACGCTCTCGACCATCCCGACGTTTCATGCCGTCCCGACCCTCGTCAATCCCGACGGACTGTTTGATCCCGCACCCTTCGGCTACAGCCAGGCGGCGATCGCCCCGCCGGGATGCCGGCTGGCCTTCGTTTCCGGCCAAGGCGGCGCGAACGCCTCCGGCGCGCTGGCGCCGGATTTCGCGGCCCAGGTCGAGCGCGCCTTCGCAAATCTCCTGGCGGCGCTTGCCGGGATCGGCGCCCGCACGGAACAGGTCGTCAAGCTGACGATCCTCGTCGTCGACCACGATCCCTCGAAGCTCGGCGTCCTGCTGCAGCACCTCGCCCAAACCTTCGGTGAGGCCCGACCGGCGCAGACGCTGATCCCCGTCCCGCGCCTCGTGCTCGACGGCATGCTTTTCGAGGTGGAGGCCGTGACAGTTCTGGAGGGATGATGGCCCGTCTCGGAGGCGACCCTGCCGCTCAGAAATCCAGTTCGGCGTAGTGCCCGGCCGGAGCCACGCCGCGGACGCGCTCGGTGAGGAGGGGGCGGAAGGAGGGGCGGGATTTGAGCCGCATGTACCACTCCTTGGCGGCCGGCTCGTTTTCCCAGGCGATCTCGCCGAGATAGTCGAGAATGGAGAGCGAGGCGGCCGCCGCGAGGTCGGCATAGGTGAGGCGGGGGCCGGCCAGCCAGTCGCGGCTCTCGGCGAGCCAGGCGACGTAGCGCAGGTGGTGCTTGAGGTTGGCGCGCGCGGCCCGGATCGCGGACGCATCCGGCGGACCGCCGCCTTCGGCGGGCGCCATGTCGAGCTTGAAGACCCGCTCCTTCACGAGGTAGCGCGTCACCTCGCCGTCCATCTTGCCGAGGAACCATTCGGTCAGCCGCCGCGCCTCGACGCGCTCGATCGGCTTGTCCGGCATCAGGCGCTTGTCGCGCTGGAAGGCGCCGCGGGTTTCGTCGAGATATTCGCCCGACACGATGCCGCCGACGATGGGCGGGCCGGCATCCTCGATCATCACCGGAAGCGTGGCGGCCGGGTTCAGCGCCAGGAACTCGCGACGCCGCTCCCAGGGCTTCTCCTCGAACAGCTCGACGCGTTCGCCGTACTCGGCAAGCACGATCCGCACGAAGCGCGATGCGGCGGACATCGGGTGGTGATGAAGCTTCAGCATCGCGTGAGGACGAGACGATCCTTATGGTTCCGGTCCCGCGCTCCGAACGGGCCCGGTCAATGCAAGCCAGCCTGACACCAAACCGTCAACGGAGCCTCAACGATCGGAGGGCCCTTTGATCTCGTCCAAATAACCGCTCCAGCGTCGGCTGCAAGCCTTTGCTTTCCCGGTGAAGCATGGATAGACCGCTGCTGCACCGCAACAGGACCCTCGCGTCCGGTCGCGCGAAAAGGCCTGCGAAAGCGTAGGCGTGCAGGAAGAACGGCGGGCGGCGCTTCCTGCACGCGTCCGTCAAGCCAGAGGATTCCGGCGCATGGACGCTCATCCGACGCTCGTCGCAGCCCTTCTCGGCATCGTCGAGGGCTTCACCGAGTTCCTGCCGGTGTCCTCGACCGGCCACCTTCTTCTCTTGTCGCATTTTCTCGGGTTCCGCACGGCGGGGCGCACCTTCGAGGTGCTGATCCAGCTCGGCGCGATCCTCGCCGTCCTGTCGGTCTACTTCGCGCGCCTCGTCGCCATCGCGATGAGCCTGCCGAGCTCGGAACGCTCGCGCCGCTTCGTTCTCAGCATCCTCGTCGCCTTCCTGCCGGCGGCGGTGGTGGGCGTCTTCGCCCACGACTTCATCAAGACCGTTCTGTTCGAAACGCCGGTGGTGGTGTGCGTGGCGCTGATCCTCGGCGGGATCGTGCTCCTCGTCATCGACAGGCTGCCGCTCGAAGCGCGCTATCACGACGTCATGGACTATCCCCTGCCGCTCGCCCTCAAGATCGGCCTGTTCCAGGTGCTCGCGATGATCCCGGGCACCTCGCGCTCGGGCGCCACGATCGTCGGCGCGCTCCTGATGGGCGCCGACAAGCGCTCGGCGGCGGAGTTCACCTTCTTCCTGGCCATGCCCACCATGGTCGGCGCCTTCGCCTACGACCTCTACAAGAACCGCGACGTCGTCGGCTCGGAGGACCTCTGGCTGATCGGCGTCGGCTTCGTCTTCGCCTTTCTCGCCGCGCTCGTGGTCGTGCGCACCCTCCTCGGCTTCGTGTCCCGCCACGGCTACGCCCCCTTCGCCTGGTGGCGCATCGTGGTGGGCGTCGGTGGCCTCGCGGCGCTGTATATCTGGGGGTGAGGGCCTCCAGCCCGGGACCGCCACGCCGTTGGCGGGCCCCGCCGATGAGGGAGCCTCCCGACACGATCCCGTGCTCCGCGTCATCGAGCGCGAGCCCGACGCGGTGCGCCGCGCCCTCGCCTCCTGACGGCGGGGCGCCTGCCTACCGCTCGATCCGCTCGATGAACCAGCGCGTCAGCCGCGTCCAGACCTCGTCGCGCTCGGCGGCGTCCTCGACGCCGTGCTCGAGGTTGGGATTGTCGTTGACCTCGATGAGGACGATACCGTCCTCCGTTTCCTTGAGGTCGACGCCGTAGAGCCCGTCGCCGATGCAGCGCGCGGCGCGAAGGCCGACATCGAGGACGGCCGGCGGCGCCTCGGAGAGCGCGAAGGTCCGGAAGCCGCCCTCCTGCGGGCGGCCCTGGCCCGCCTCGTGGTTGATGATCTGCCAGTGGCTCTTGGCCATCATGTACTGGACGGCGAAGAGCGGCTGGCCGCCGAGCACGCCGATGCGCCAGTCGAACCTCGTCGGCATGAACTTCTGGGCGAGGAGGAGGTCGGAGTCCTCCAGCCAGCTTTCCGCCAGGGCCTTCAGCCCGGCGAAGTCCTCGACCTTCTTCACCCCGCGCGAGAAGGAGCCGTCGGGGATCTTCAGCACCATGGGAAAGCCGAGCTCGTCGGCGGCGCGCGCCAGGTCCTCGCGCGAGCCGACCATCACCGAGCGGGGCATGGCGACGCCGTTCCCCGCCATCAGCTCACCGAGATAGACCTTGTTGGTGCAGCGGATCATCGACACGGGATCGTCGATGACGGGCATGCCCTCCTGCATCGCGCGCCGGGCGAAGCGGTAGGTGTGGTTGTTGATCGAGGTCGTTTCGCGGATGAAGAGGGCGTCGAAGTTGGCGAGGCGCGGCAGGTCGCGCCGGGTGATCGGCTCGACGTCGACGCCCATGCGCGCGGCGATGCGGGCCCAGTGCTTCAAACTGTCGACGGAGGAGGGCGGCAGCTCCTCCTTCGGGTCGTAGAGCGTCGCGAAGGCGTATTTCGCCGGCGTCTTGGCCTTCGCCGCCCGCCATTCGCGCGCGGTGTAGCGCTCCATGGCGGCAAGCAGGCGCGCCTCCTCCGCCTCGCCGAGCTTCGACAGGCTCGCGAAGCCGATGCGCTTGATGCGCGGCGGCGAGACCTTCGCGTCGAGGTGGATTTCCAGCGAAGGCGCGCGGAACCAGTCGAAGACGAGCCGGGCGAAGCGCTCCAGCCGCGGCTCGGGCGCGAAGCCGAAATGGATGCGGATCGGGTTCTCGGGCGGCCCCGCATCCTTCTCCAGGGCTTTCGCCAGCGCCGCGTCGAGTTCGGGCAGGGCGTTCTCGTAGAGCTTGCGCTCGGAGAGATCGATCATCGTCTCGACCGAGGGGATCACCCGGTGCCCGCGCGCCTCGGCGAGCAGCGAGGCGTAGTAGCCGCGGCTCTGATAGGCATAGGAGCGCGACAGGTTGATGATCTTCGGGCGCTGGCCGCGGAAGAGGCCCGGCCGGGCGAGATAGTCCCGGCTCGTCATGATCTTGTGCGGCGTCGCCGCGTTGTCGATGTCGGCGGAGCGGCCGACGAGGACGACCCATTGGGACATGAAGAAGCGGGCTCTCAGGGCTCGCGCTTGGACAGGAAGACGGCGGCGCGCAGGCCGACCTTCCCGAAGCGGGCGATGCGGTCGAAGGTGGAATAGGGGATCGGCAGGCTGGCGGCGTCGGCGACCGTTTCGCCGCGCTCGCGCTCCACCCAGGGGTCGTGGACGACGATGTGCGCCCCGTCGTCGCCGTGGGCGAGCACCCAGTGCGGCACCTTCTTGCCGAACATCTGGTAGCCGGAGATCAGCACCGCCGCCGTGCCGCCGCTTGCCAGATGCGCGCGCAGCGCGTCGAGGCTGAAGGGCTCGACGACGACGGGGATGGCGTGGGCTTCCGCGCGGCGGCGGAAGTCCTCCTGGGCCAGCGCCATGACGTGGCGCTTGGCGGGCGTGCGCACGCCTTCCAGGAACAGGTCGCCGGCCTCCGAGACGTGGACCGAGGCGGCAAGCCCCGCCTCGTGCGCGGCGACCGCCAGGCCGTAGGGCTCGCAGCCGCCCGGGCCCGACATCATGAAGATGGTGGTGGCCTCGCGCCACAGCCGGATCTCGGCGACGGGCTCCATGACGAAGCCGGGGCGGTCCCTGGCGAGCGCCATCATCAGGCAGCAGGAGCCGCAGGTGAAGTCGGTGGTCTGCTCGTAGTAGGGCACGCCCGTCTCGACCGGGCGCTTTCCCTTCAGCACCTTCTCGAAGCGAAGGGCGGGCATGTGGTCGGCGTAGTAGTCGAGGTAGCGCCCGATCGGCCGGTAGCCGCTCGACCGGTAGAGGGCGATCGCCGGCGCGTTGTCCTCGCGCACCTCGAGCCGCAGCGCGATGCGCTGGCGCGCGAAGGCCAGCGCCTCGGCCTCGCCCAGAAGCCGCCGCCCGATCCCGCGCCCCACCGCCTCCGGCGAAACGGCGATCGAGTAGAGCCGCGCCAGCCCCGTGCCGGCGCGGAACAGCAGCGCGGCATAGCCGAGAAGGCGCGGGGGCTCGTCCTCATCCGCTCCTTCCGCGACGAGAAAGGCGGCGGTGGGCGCGGCGAGCAGCGCCCGGAACGATCGCCGCGAGATCCGGTCCGAAGCGAAGACCCGCGCCTCCAGCGCGAGAAGCGCCTCGAGGTCGGCGAGCGTGCCGGGCCGGATCAGCGGCGAGGCGGCAGGAGCCTCCCCGGCGGCATGGGTCGCGGAGGTCGCGTCGCCGGAGGGAGCGGAAGATTGCAGCATGGAGGCTTTGCGAGAAGCGGATGAACGGCACCGGCAGTCTAGCCGATGGACAATCCGGATGCGACGGAAATGGGGCGAGCGTGGGCCGCCATGGCGATGGCCCGGCCGCCCGTATGATCCCTTTCGCACGATCCGGTCAGCCTGTCCGCCGTCCGGAAGCCGACATTCAGCCCGCGGACAGGATGACGACTCCGCCGATGAGGACGGCATAGCCCGCGAGCCGCCACGGACCAACGGTCTCCCGCAGGATCAGCATACCCATGAGTGCCCCTGCCATCATCGACATCTCCCGCATCGGCGCGACGAGGCTGAGCGGGGCGCCGACTGTGAGAGCGGCAAGAACGAGGATGTAGGACAATGGAGACAGGAGGCCGACGCTGATCGCGATCCACCAGTAACCACGCATCGGTTCGAGGGTACGGGTCGGCTTCGCCAGCACCAGCGGCAGCAGCATGAAGAAGCGCAGGAGGTTGGAGAACCAGTCGAGGATCACGGGCGCGATCCCGAGAGCCTTGACCACATAGGCGTCGACCACTGTGTAGGACGCGATGAGGCCCCCGGTCAGGGTTCCCCACCGCACCCCGGCCTCGCCCCCCGGTCGTCGGAAGGCCGACAGGTCGCCTTGCGCGGCGATGAGGCCGATCCCGACGACGACGAGAGCCATGCCCGCCAGACCCTGACCCGTCGGCGCCTCGCCGAGGATCAGGATCGCCCCGATCGTCGACAGCATCGGTGCGGTTCCACGCGCGACCGGGTAGACGACGGACAGTTCCGCGACCTGGTATCCGCGCTGGAGGCACAGGCTGTAGGCGAGATGAATGAGGCCGCTCGCGAGGACGAAGCCGATGCCCTCGGGCGTCCAGCCGATCGTGCCTTCGGCAAGGAGATGCATGACCCAGGGCGCGTAGGCGACGCAGGCGACGAGATTGTAGGCGAAGACGAAAACTGGGCCGACCGAGGCGGCCCGCTTGGCGAGCAGGTTCCAGCCCGCGTGGATGAAGGATGCAAGGATGACGAGAACTAGCGAGGCAAGCGTCATTGAGACCCCCTTGAGCGCACCATGCGCCGGTTGATCTCGACGTCTCCTCCCCTGGGATTTTGCCCCTTGGGTGCAGCCGCGGAACGCCCGCGGTCTCTGCAACGCTCGGTCCAGCGACGGCTGAGCCATCCGGAACCCTAGTTGCCACTCGGTCGATGCGGCGACGCTAGCGCGAAGGCGCGACCGCGATCAAGTCCGTCCGCTTGGTCCCGATCCACGCCGCAAGCTGCCCGTCGCCTCGCCACCCAGCCGCGCCGATCGCCGCTGGGAAAGGGGACGCCCGGAAACGGTTCATCGGCTGCCGACCCTTTGCCGTTGCGTAAGGGCAGGACGTTCCAGCCCCAAAGCGGTCACACTGTGCCGCTCTCGCGACGCCAGATCCAAAGGGACGTTTTCGTATCCAGTTCGCCTGTGACGTAAGAGCCTAGGCCAGCCTGTTGGATGTCCATGGCTATCGCGGGCCGGAGGTTGTCTTTCGGGCTCCAGTCAGTCCAGTCCTGCGAAGCCGAGGCCTTCCAATCCAAGGCAGCCTGCAGGCTGGTCGTTTTCATGATGTATTCCTCACAGCCGAAATACAGTTGTCCGTCCGCATCCTTCATAATGAAGAACCCCCAACTGTTCCTGTCTCCGGCGTTCGAATCCACGATCACGAACACGATCATGTCGCTCCTCCCGTCTGTCTCCTTTCCAGATGAGTTTGCCGTAAAGCCGACGGTCCGAAAACCACCCGTCTCATCCCCCCTCCGCCGCCTCGCGCCGCCAGCGCGCACCTCGCACCGTTGCGGCGGCGGCGCGCCTCGGCTAGCGCTGGCGAGACGCGCCGGCTGACGCGCGGGGGCGGAGCAGGGGAGCGCGGCATTCTTCGGACGATCTGTCATGCCTGCGCGATCTTCGGGCTCGCGCTTGCCGGGGCGATGCTGGTGCCGGCGCTGGTGGACTGGAGCGAGGGCTTCGAGGAGTGGCGGGCCTTCGCGCTCTCCGCGGCGCTGGCGGGCGGCCTGTCGGCGCTGGTGGCGGTGGCGACGCGGGGGCCGCGCGAGGCGGTCGGGCGGCGGGCGGGGTTCCTGCTCGTCACCGGCGTCTGGATCTCGTCCTCCGTCATATCCGCCCTGCCGATCGCGCTCGTTCTGCCGCATCTGTCGCTCGCGGGCGCCCTGTTCGAGGCGATGTCGGGCCTGACCACCACGGGGGCGACGAGCATCGCCGGGCTCGACCGCCTGCCGCCCGGCGTCCTCCTGTGGCGCTCCATGCTGCAATGGTTCGGCGGCATCGGCATCGTCGGCATGGTGATCCTGATCCTGCCCTCGCTGCGGTCGGGCGGCATCTCGCTGTTCCGCATGGAAAGCTCGGACCGCTCGGAAACGCTGCTGCCGCGCGTGCGCGAGTTCGCCGCCGCCCTGATGACGGCCTTCGTGGCGCTGACGCTCCTGTGCGCGGCGACCTACGCGGCGCTCGGCATGGACGTCTTCGACGCCGTCAACCACGCGATGACCACGGTCTCAACCGCCGGCTTCTCCACCCACGACGCCTCCTTCGGGCACTACCGCGACGATCCCGCCATGCTGGTCGCGGCGATCGTCTTCATGATCGCGGGGGCTCTGCCCTTCGTCCTCTACATCCGCCTGTTCATGCCGCACGGGCTGGTCGGCTGGCGCGACCCGCAGGTGACCTTGTTCCTGGCGCTTCTCGTCGGGCTGACGCTGGTGGTGGCGATCTCGCGCCGGCTGGAGGAGGGCGTGCCCTTCGGGCAGGCGCTCCTGTCCTCCGCCTTCCACGTCGTGTCGGTGACGACGACCACTGGCTTCGCGGCGGAGGACTACACGCTCTGGTCCCACGCGGCGGTGGCGGTGTTCTTTCTCGCGACGTTTCTGGGCGGCTGCGGCGGCTCGACCACCGGCGGCCTCAAGACCTACCGGCTCGTGATCCTCTTCGTCGTCGTGCGCGCGGCGCTCCGGCAGATGGCGCGGCCCCACCTCGTCCAGCCGCTGCGCTACGGCGGCGCGGAACTCGCCGAGGAGCAGGTGCGCATCGTCGTGATCTACGTCTTCCTGTTCGTGGTGTTCCTGCTTCTCGGCACCGTGGCGCTCGCCTTTCTCGGCCTCGACCTCGTCACCGCCTTCACCGGCTCCTTGTCGGGCATCGCCAATGTCGGTCCCGCCTTCGGCCCGGTGATCGGCCCCGCCGGAAACTTCTCCCGCTTTTCCGACCCGGCGCTCCTCGTCATGACGCTGCTCATGCTGGTCGGCCGCCTGGAGATCGTGACCGTCGCGATCCTCCTCTACCCGCCGGCCTGGCGGAACTGAGGGGGCGGGCCCCCCGTCAGATGTGCAGGGAGTGGCCGAGCGCGCGCAGGGACGCCTCGTGGAAGGCTTCGCCGAGGGAGGGATGGGCGTGGATGGTGCCGGCGACGTCTTCGAGGCAGGCGCCGATCTCCAGGGCGAGGACGAAGGCGCTGGACAGCTCCGACACGCCGGCGCCGACGGCCTGGATGCCGAGGACGAGGTGGTCGTCGGCCTTCGCCACGACGCGTACGAAGCCGTCCTCGCGGCCCAGCGTCATCGCTCGGCCGTTGGCGGCGAAGGGGAAGCTGCCGACGAGGACCTCGCCGCCGCGCGCCTTCGCCTCGCCCGGCGTCAGGCCGACCGAGACGATCTCGGGATCGGTGAAGGCGATGGCGGGGATGGCGCGCGGGTCCCAGCTGCGCCTGCGGCCGGCGGCGATCTCGGCGACCATCTCGCCCTGCGCATAGGCCTTGTGGGCGAGCATCGGCTCGCCGGTGACGTCGCCGACGGCGTAGACGCCGCGCATGGAGGTGCGGCACTGCGCGTCGACGGCGACGAACGGCCCGTCCATGTCGAGCACCAGCTCCTCGCGGCCCCAGCCCTCGGTGAGGGGCTTGCGCCCGACGGTGACGAGCACGGCGTCGACCGGCATCCGCCGCTCGGCGCCATCCGGGCTTTCCAGGACGAGGTCGCCCGAGCCGCCGGAGGCGAGGCCGCGGGCCTTCGTGCCGGTCAGCACCTCGATGCCGAGCGCGTCGAGGCGGGCGCGCACGGGGCGCACCAGCTCGGCGTCGAAGAGCGGCAGGATTTCGGGCGCGGCCTCCACGATCGTCACGCGCGAGCCGGCTTTCGCGAAGGCGGTCCCGAGCTCGGCGCCGATATAGCCGCCGCCGATCACCGCGAGGCGTTCCGGCGGACGGGTGAGGGCCAGCGCCCCTTCGGAGGACATGACCTTGCCGCCGAAGGGGAGGCCGGGAAGGGGCACCGGCACCGAGCCCGTCGCGATGACGACGGTTTCCGCTGATATGCGCGTCTCGCCGGTCTCACCCTCGACGACGACGGTCTTGCCGTCGAGAAAGCGGGCGCGGCCGGGCACGGTGCGCACGCGGGCCTTCTTCAGGAGGCCGGTGACGCCGTTGTTCAGGCGGTTGACGATGCCGTTCTTCCAGCCGACCACCTCGGCCCAGTCGAGGCTGGGCGGGCCCGCGGCGATGCCGGGAATGGCGGCGTTGCGTCCGGCTTCGGCGAGGCGATGGAACTCGTCGGCGGCGTGGATCAGGGCCTTGGAGGGCACGCAGCCGATGTTGAGGCAGGTGCCGCCAGGGCGGCGATCGTCGACGATCACGGCGTCGAGCCCGAGCTGGCCGGCGCGGATGGCGGCGACGTAGCCGCCGGGGCCGGCGCCGATGACGAGGAACTGGCAGGTGAGATCGGCCATGGTCACGCCTCGATGAACAGCATCGCCGGGTTCTCGACGAGGCTCTTGATGCGCTGGACGAAGACGGCGGCATCCCAGCCGTCCACCACGCGGTGGTCGAAGGAGGAGGACAGGTTCATCCGACGGCGCGGCACGAAGCGCGCGCCGTCCCAGACCGGCCGCACCTCCATGCGGTTGATCCCGAGGATCGCGACCTCGGGGTGGTTGATGACGGGCGTCGTCGCGATGCCGCCGAGGGGTCCGAGCGAGGTGATCGTGACGGTGGAGCCCGTCAGCTCCTCGCGCGTCGCGCCGCCGCGCTTGGCGGCCTCTGCGAGACGGGCGATCTCGGCGGCCATGTCCCAGAGCCCGCGCGCCTCGGCGTGGCGCAGGACGGGCACGACGAGCCCGGCATCGGTCTGCGCGGCGATGCCGACATGGACGCCGCCATACTGGCGGATCACGCCGGCCTCGTCGTCGAAGTGGGCGTTCATCGCCGGGCTGTCCTTCACGGCGAGCACGAGGGCGCGCGCCAGGAAGGGCAGGAGGGTCAGCTTCGGCCGGTCGCCGCGCCCTTGCGCGTTGAGGGTGGCGCGCAAGGTTTCCAGCGCCTCGCAGTCCACCTCCTCGACGTAGGTGATCGGCGCGATGCGGTCGCGGGCGAGTGCCATCTTCTCGGCGATGCGGCGGCGCAGGCCCACGACCTTGACCTCGGTGACGGAGTTGTCCGCGCCGCGTCGGGAACCGGGGGCGGGCGCGCCGCCCTCGCCGCGATCGAGATAGGCGGCGAGGTCCTCGGCGGTTATGCGGCCCGCCGGGCCGGAGCCGGCAATGCGGCGGAGATCGACGCCCGCCTCCGTCGCGCGGCGCCGGACGGCGGGCGAGGCGAGGGGGCGCTCGCCGGGCGCGCGGGGGGCTGAGTGGGGTTGCGCGGCCGACGAGCGGCCGGGCGCCGGGGCCTCCGATCGGCTGATCTGCTCCCTCAGAGGAGATGGGGAGCGTGACCCGGAGAGGGGGGCCTCGCCGCGGCTGTTCCGCCCGTCCGGTTCACCCGTCCGAAGCTGCGGTTCGCCGGCTGTGCCGTTGTTCGTCTCCTGCGCGCCGGGGGAGATCGCGCCGCCTGCCGGTCGATGATCATCAAAGGCCCGGTTCTCGGCCGGTGTTTCACGTGAAACGGCCGGCTCCACAGGCTCCATGACCGAGGCGCTGTCCCCGACATCCAGACGGATCAGCGGCGAGCCCACCGCCAGCATATCGCCGACGCTGCCGCCGAGCCAGGCGACGGTGCCCTCCACCGGCGAGGGGATCTCCACCGTCGCCTTGTCGGTCATGACGGCGGCGAGGACGGCGTCCTCGCGGACGGTGTCGCCGACGGCGACGTGCCATTCGACGAGCTCGGCCTCTGCGACGCCCTCGCCGACGTCGGGCAGGCGGATCGTGCGGGTGCCCATGCGATCAGCCCTCCATCGCGCGCTTGAGCGCTTCCCCGACGCGCGCCGGGCCGGGAAAGTAGTTCCATTCCTGCGCGTGCGGGTAGGGCGTGTCCCAGCCGCCGACGCGCCCGATCGGCGCTTCGAGATGGTAGAAGCAGCGCTCCTCGACGGTCGCGACGAGCTCGGCGCCGAAGCCCGAGGTGATCGTCGCCTCGTGCACGACGACGCAGCGGCCGGTCTTCTTCACCGAGGCCTCGATCAGCTCGACGTCGAGCGGCACCAGGGTGCGCAGGTCGATCACCTCCGCGTCGATGCCGGTGTCCTCGGCCGCGGCCAGGGCGACGTGGACCATGGTGCCGTAGGCGAGCACCGTTACCGCGGAGCCGGCGCGGCGCACCTCGCCCTTGCCGAGGGCTACGGTGTAGCGCCCCTCCGGCACCTCGCCGAGCGGGTGCTTGGCCCAAGGGGTGACCGGGCGCTCGTGGTGGCCGTCGAAGGGGCCGTTGTAGAGGCGCTTGGGCTCCAGGAAGATCACGGGATCGTTGTCCTCGATCGCCGCGATCAGCATGCCCTTGGCGTCGTACGGGTTGGAGGGGACGACGGTCTTGAGGCCCGAAACGTGGGTGAAGAGGGCTTCGGGCGACTGCGAATGCGTCTGCCCGCCGAAGATGCCGCCGCCGGTGGGCATGCGCACCACGAGCGGCGCGGTGAAGTCGCCGGCCGAGCGGTAGCGCAGGCGCGCGGCCTCCGAAACGATCTGGTCGTAGGCTGGGTAGACGTAGTCGGCGAACTGGATTTCGACGACGGGCCTGAGGCCGTAGGCCGCCATGCCGATGGCCGCGCCGACGATGCCGCTCTCGTTGATCGGCGCGTCGAAGCACCGGCTCTTGCCGAAGCGCTCCTGGAGGCCCGCGGTGCAGCGGAACACGCCGCCGAAATAGCCGACGTCCTCGCCGAACACGACGACGTCGGGATTCGCCTCCATCATCACCGCATGCGCGTCGCGGATCGCCTCGATCATGGTCATGCGCGGCATGGGACGGGCTCCGGGAAAACGACGAGGTGGGGGGCGATGCTCGTCATGGTCAGTATCCCGCCTCCTGCCGTTGCCGGCGCAGGTGCGGCGGCAGGGTCTCGTAGACGTCCTCGAACATGTCGCGCACGCTGGGGCCGGGGCCGTCGTGGAGGGTGCCGAAGGTTTCGGCCTCGCGCTGGGCGGCCAGCACCTCGGCGTCGATTTCGGCCTCGGCCTGGACGTGGCGCTCCTCGGTCCAGGCGCCGATGGTGACCAAGTGGTTCTTCAGGCGGGTGATCGGGTCGCCGAGCGGCCAGGCGTCGGACTCGTCCTTCGGGCGGTAGGCGGCGGGGTCGTCGGAGGTGGAGTGGGCGGCGGCGCGGTAGGTGACCCATTCGATGAGGGTCGGCCCGAGATTGCGCCGCGCGCGCTCCACCGCCCATTTCGAGACGGCGTGAACGGCGAGGTAGTCGTTGCCGTCGGCGCGCAGCGAGGGGATGCCGAAGCCGAGGCCCCGGGCGGCGAAGGTGCCCGAGCCGCCCCGCGCGATGCCCTGGAAGGTCGAGATCGCCCACTGGTTGTTGACGACGTTGAGGACGACCGGCGCCTTGTAGGTCGAGGCGAAGACGAGGGCGGCGTGGAAGTCGCTCTCGGCGGTCGAGCCGTCGCCGATCCAGGCCGCGGCGACGCGGGTGTCGTTCTTGATGGCGGAGGCCATGGCCCAGCCGACGGCCTGGACGAACTGCGTCGCGAGGTTTCCCGAGATCGAGAAGAAGCCGTGGTCCTTGGAGGAGTAGAGGATCGGCAGCTGCCGGCCTTTGAGCGGGTCGCGGCGGTTGGAATAGATCTGGCTCATCATGTCGACGAGCGGGTAGTCGTCGGCGATGAGCAGGCCCGCCTGGCGGTAGGTCGGGAAGTTCATGTCGCCGGCCTCGATGGCCTTGCGGAAGGCGCAGGCGATCGCCTCCTCGCCGAGGCACTGCATGTAGAAGCTCGTCTTGCCCTGGCGCTGCGCCATCAGCATGCGCCGGTCGAAGGCGCGCACGCGCATCATGGTCTTGAGGCCGGCGAGAAGCTCCTCGTCGGTGAGCGATCCCGCCCAGTCGCCGACCGCCCGGCCCTCGCGGTTGAGGACGCGGATGATGGAATAGGCGAGGTCGCGGATCTCGGCCGGGTCGACGTCGACCGGCGGGCGCTTCACCGAGCCGGCCTTGGGGATCTTCACGCCCGAAAAGTCCGGCCGCCCGCCGGGGCGCACCTCGGGCTCGGGAACGTGCAGGCTGAGTTTCAAATCCATCCGATCCTCCCAAATCGTGCGGCCGCGGCCGGCCCTATCCCGAGCGTTTCGCGTCCGCCCCGTCGAGGAAGCGACTGACGCGTGCGCGCGCCTCGCCGTCCTCCCAGCAGTCGGCGAGAAGCGCGGCGGTGCGCGCCAGCACGGCGTCGTCGATGATGGGGCCAAGCGAGCGCGCGAGCGCCTTGGCGCGCGCCACCGCCGCGGGGACGGTGCGGCGGTAGGGGGCGAGCTCGGCTTCCACGGCGGCATCGAGGTCGTCCGCGGGCACGGCCCCGGCGAAGAGGCCGAGCGCCACGCCCTCCGCCGCGTCGAAGGCGCGGGCGGAGAAGAAGACGCGGCGGGCCATGCCTTCTCCCATGCGGGCGAGGACGAAGGGCGAGATCGTCGCGGGGACGAGGCCGAGCGCCGTTTCGGTGAAGGCGAAGCGCGCGCCGTCCGCGGCTATGGCGACGTCGCAGACCGCGGCGAGGCCGAGCCCGCCGCCGAAGGCCGGCCCGTTGATCCGGCCGATCAGGGGCTTGGGCAGGTCATTGAGGTCGCGCAGCATGCGGGCGAGCGCCATCGCCTGGTCGAGGCGGGTCGCGCGGGATGCGTCGAACTGCGCGCGCATCCAGGAAAGGTCCGCACCGGCGCAGAAGCTCCGGCCCTCGCCGGTGAGGACGACGGTGCGGACCGTGTCGTCGGCGGCGAAGCGGCGGGTGGCTTGCGTCAGCTCGGCGATGGTCGCGGCGCTCATCGCGTTGTGCTTCTCGGGCCGGGCGAGCGTCAGCCGCGCGGTGCCGGCCTCGTCCACGTCGAGGCGGATCGTCTCGAAGCCGCTCATGCCGCCGCCTCTCTTCCCGAACGTAAGGTGCGGGCGAAGGCGGCGGCGCGCTCCAGCGCGGCCGGATCGAGGCCGGTGTCGAAGCCGAGTTCGACGAGGCGGCGGTGGAGTGCGACCGTGTCGACGTTGCCCGCCGCGCCCGGCGCGAAGGGACAGCCGCCGAGACCGCCGACCGAGCCGTCGAAGGCGCGCAGGCCCAAGTCGAGGCTCGCCTCGACGTTGGCGAGCGCGTGGCCGCCCGTGTCGTGGAAGTGGCCGGCAAGGCGGCTCGCCGGAAGATCGGCGAGGACGGCGGCGAGCATGGCGCGGATCGCCTGCGGCGTGCCCCGCCCGATCGTGTCGCCAAGCAAGACCTCGGCGCAGCCGAGTTCGGCGAGCGCGACGGCGACGCGGGCGACGGCGGCGGGCGCGACCGGTCCGTCATAAGGGCAGTCGGTCACGCAGGAGACGTAGCCGCGCAAGGGGACGCCGGCGGCACGCGCGGCCTCCGCCACGGGGCGGAAGCGCTGGAGGCTCTCCGCGACCGAGCAGCCGATATTGGCCTGCGAGAAGCCTTGGGAGGCCGAGGCGAAGATCGAGACGGCGTCCGCGCCGGCGGCGCGCGCCGCCTCGAAGCCGCGAAGGTTCGGCGCCAGCGCCGAATAGCGGATGCCGGGGCGCCGGACGATGCCGGCGAGGACGGCGGCGCCGTCCGCCATCTGCGGCACGCGCTCGGGCGAAACGAAGCTCGCGACCTCGATCTCGGGAAGGCCCGCCCGCGACAGGAGGTCGACCAGCCGGACCTTGTCGGCGGTGGACACGGGGCGCGGCTCGTTCTGGAGGCCGTCGCGGGGACTGACCTCGACGATGCGGACGGTTTCGCGCGCGCTCACGGCACCTCCTCCGCCAGCGTCAGGAGAACGGCACCGCTCTCCACCGCTTCGCCCAGCGACACGGAGACGGCCGCAACGCGCCCGTCGCGCGGGCTCTTCAGCGCGTGC
>CANJKV010000079.1 GCA_947474855.1 Aurantimonadaceae bacterium
ACTGGTTCAACAACCGACGCCTTCTCGAGCCGATCGGAAACATTCCGCCCGCCGAGGCGGAAGCCGCCTACTACGCCAAACTTGAGGCCATGCCCCTCGCCGCGTAGGACTCAACCCAAATGGCCTCCGGCAAACCCGGGGCGGTTCACCGTAATTTAGCACCATACGCTCACCATGAAGCAGAGCCGAAGCAATCCAATCCGGGGCGGACGCTTTCGCGCATATGTCATCCGATGACAGATCACTCGAATCAGCCTATCCCGAATACGACGCCGAGCAGGAATCCGATCGCTGTGACGGTCAGCCGGACGTCCAGCCAGGGCGGGGCGCTCACTCGTCTCAACTGAACTTGCTCTTCGTCGTTTGGGTGATGTGCTGGAGGATGCGCTCCGGGAGCCCGCGTTAGCCGCATTTACCGAAGGCCGCCACATCGAACCCAACGCCGCGGCGGTCAACCATAGGATGAACCTCGCACACGATCGTTTGGGCCTTGTCGGATCACCGTCCTGCTTCGGCTAGTGCCACAGCTCGATCGATGATCCGTTGAATAAGGTTGCTTTCGAATGCCTGCGCTAGCGTGCCGTCGCTGAAGCGATCAGCGCGAACCAGCGCCGTCAGGAGTTTGGCAAGGTGGAAGTAGCCAGCCGCATGCAGGGCTGATGGATCAGTGCGAAGCCGTATTCCCTCCTCTGATTGGATCCAATCTGGCCAGGGGAAGCCGCCCAGGATCCATCCACCAGAGTAGCAACCATCGACAAACTCCGTTGCTGCTTCCGACAGTTCGTAACATGGCATCTGGAGGGCGCCATCATCCACTCTTTCGCCGCCTCGCCACTCACCGAAGGCGCCTTCCAACCGTTCGAAGAGTGGCTGAAACGAGGTCAGAGACCGAGGATCTGGGCGTAAGCGACGTTTGATGATCTGACCCGCTTGCGTCGCCTTTCCAAGGACGATGGAGCGGGTCGCATCTGTTGCGATTCGAATGTGCTCGCCATCATCTTTCAGCCCCCAGGACGCGTGGCTGCGGAAGAGGATCACCTGCGCCCCTTGTTCCGCTTTGTACCTGACGCAATCGATTGCAAGCCGGGAGGATGGAAGCGCCGCGATCATTGAGGCCGAAATTGGATCGCCATTTCGAGAGTGGTACGGCACGATCTCGACGCATGCGATACGGCGGCTCAGAGTTTGCATAGACTCATCGAAGCTCAGCCCCTCGTCCATCAGGGGCTCTGCCAGCTTGACGAACCGCGGCCACCACCAGCCAAACGCTCCGGTGTTAGCGACTTCGGGATCGACTGGGTAGAACGGGCTCGCCAGATCGTCCATGTGCTGATGAAGAGTGGCGAGCTTCTGCCTTCGCGCTTCCGAGCCTTTGCGTTCAGACAGATAGTTGCTCGGATCCACTCCGGGGTTCAGCAGGCAGAGGACGATGTCAGCGCTGCGTAGGTCGCCGAGGTACGGTTGCGGAATGAGGCCTGCTTGCAGTCGCGACGGTTGGCGCAGGTGCTCTCGAATCACCTCGCGCTGGTCGGCCGGAACGTCCCATCGCACCTTGCCAGACCATCGGGGAGAAGAAAGTACTGACCGATCATCCGGATGGATCCAATCACCCAAGGCACCGTCGACCTTGCGCCAGTGATCGATCAAACTGAAGATTGGATCAGACATTCGGTTGTAAGCCCCGGCTTGTGGCCATCGTCGCTTCGTAGATAGTCGTCGGCAGGGCGTTGCCGATCGCCCGCAGCCTATCCAGACCCCTTCTTTCGCCGTTCTGCGATGACACGTACCAAGTCTGCGGCTTCCTCAGGCCAAGCGATCCATCTGTTGCAACGCATGTGGCCGCGCTTCGGCGCGACCGTGCCCGGCAACTGGTCCTCGGTGATGCCGAGCGGAGCCAGATCCACGCCGACGTTCATGCCGGACCCGGCATCACAGTCCACCACGAAGGCAGTTGCCCACTCTGGCCCGCCGCACTTGCGCGCGATCCCAATGCCGCTGACCTTCCGGACCAAGCGCAGATCATGAGATCGAGCGGCATCCAAGAACGCCGACAGAACCGGCCCCAAGCCGCCGCCATGGGCGACTTTGAGGAACTCATCGATTGCTGGCGGTTTCCGCCGCACGACCGATCCGGTGAGCTCTGGTATGCTTACGGCTTGGTCGCGCACGAGCGCCCGTACCGCTTTCGTATTGCTGGCGACGGTAACGATCTCAGCGCCTGTCCATTGCCAAACCTCGAAGGCGAACTGCCACTCGAGCGCACGCTCGCTCAGCATACTCTTCATCTCGTCGAGTCCGTCGGCGGTGTAGCGCTCCGCGAGGATTGCGATGGTGGGATAGGTTGAGGGTTTCCAGGCGATCTTGAAGGCGGACAACCACGGCGGGGGAGCCGCGAGGGCCAGGAGCGTCGCGGCGATTTTTGCCTCAATCGACCCGGAGGCACCCGACCTGTGGCGAACCATGTTGGAGGAGACGCTCGGCTTCACCTCGATAGCAATTGCTCGCCCGTCGAGCACACCGACGCTGTCCATTCGAGCGCCTGTCGCCTCGACGTCCGAGAACAGCTCTTCATAGCCTCGTACCTCACGGAGCCAGGCGATCGCCTCCTGCTGTATCCGCTTCTCTGGATACGGCTCGATCATCATGGTGCTGGTCCTCCAAGATTCCCTTGCGGCCGCTGCTAGACCTAAAGACGGCCATCGAGCGGTCGCGCTCGGCCGGGTGAGTTAGAAGCCTATGAGGTGGAGGAGGACGGCGACGAGCCCGACGCCGGCGCCGATTGCCGCCATGTTCACGAAGAAGCCGACGAGCATCATGATTGTTGACGAGGCCGTGGTCGGGATGACGCCCGCGCCGTCGGCGCGTTGGTTGCGCCACTCCTGGACCGGCAGGGCGACGACGGCGACCAAACCGATCAGGTAGTAGAGCCCCGCCTTCCGCAGCACCGCCGGGACGCCGCGACGGTTGGCGACGAGGCGCTCGCCTCCGCGCCACAGCAGCGCCGTTAAGACGCCGACGAGGAGAAGAGCGACGAGGAAGCTCCAGACAGTGCCAACCGGTCCGTCCATCGCCGCCTGCAGGGGGCGGGGCGTCCCCTGGAGCCAGTGCCAGCTCGCAATCAAGGCCATGACGGCCAGGACCGGCAACATGATCGTCCCACCGACCACCATGGCTTTGTCTTGGGTCGTCTTGGCGTCGTTCCATTCCTTGATGACGGCGTTGATCGCGGCGATGAGGCCGGAGTAGGCAAGGACGAGAGCGAGAACGACGACGCCGGCGACGAACACCACCTTCAGGATGCCGTTCATCGTCGACTGGCCGAACAGGAGGACGCCGGCGATGATCGCCAGCAATAGATTGGTGATCGCCCGTCCGCTCATGTCTCCTCCCGACCGCCGTAAGTGAGCAGGACGCCGGGTTGTGTCGTCAAGCTGGCAGCTCGATCAGGTCGACGCCAGCCATCTTCGCGAGATGGTTCCGCGCCCGCCCGATTGCGCTCGGCTGCACGTGGAGCTGACTGGCCAGGTCGAGCACGTCGGCCTCGAGTCCGAGGATGAAGTCGAAGAGGCCGACGAAGAAGGTCGGCTCGGCCGCCGCGGCGCGTACCTGTTCGGCTCCCAGGCCGGACAGGTCGAGAAAGCGGCGCATGAGATCGTCGTGGCTGACGACGAACATGAGCGTCTGGATCCCGATCTCGTCAGCGTCGAGGACCGGATCGCGATCGCGGATCACCGCCGCAGCTCCCGCCGGACATAGCCCGCCGATATCGCCCCGGCAGCCTCGGTTTCGAGCTGGCGCTGGCCAAGCACCAAGCCGATGATTGCCTTGCGAGCGTCCCCGCCGGCGGCGGCTAGGACCTCGGCGACGAGGGCGGAGTGCTGGTCTGCTGGGGCATGTGCGGGGGCAGCTCGGGTCATGGTCGGCTCCGACTCGGAAAGGGTCATGATGACTCCTGGTGAACGCGGAGTCGACGAGACGTTCATGTTGTGTTCGACCTCGAAGAACGGTCGGTCTTCGTGTATGGCGGAACGCGGGAAGGAGGGGGCGATGTACGAGCGAGGATTTTGGGACACCGTCCCGCTGTGGCCGACGGCTCTATGGCCTGTCCTTGCCAGCGCGATTCTCTACTCCCTGTTCTCCCTCAACCGTTCGCTGCAAACGCAGGGCGTTCTCCACGAGCATCTGTTTAAGGCCCCCCTGTGGCGGGCGGTCTACGGAACCTTCTACCTCGTCGCTTCGGTCGTCGATACGCTGATCGAGATCTACACGCTAATCATCGTCGGCTGGACCTACCTGATCGCGCTGGTCGCCGGCCTCGCAGTGTTCGCGGTCGCGAGGGTAATAATCGGCCTCACGCCCTACGCGCATTACGTCTACCCGATCGTTTACGTCGCGATCATCATTTCCTACCTTGTCCTCCTCGGGATCATTTCGGACGGTCGGATCTCGGACATCAACCAGTGGATCGTCGGGCACCTGCCTTGGCTCGCGAGATCGTAGGGTACAACGCCTGCCGCCCTCAGCTGCAGGAGCTCAGCATGCATCGTCGCAAAGGCGCCAGCATGGCCATTCACACGGTCGTCGATCAGCCTCCCGCACGGCGTCGTTGCGTGAGACGAAGCTTACCTGTTGCCGCCCAACGATAGAACGTCAGGATCTGACGCCATCGCACTTTCATCGCCTCACGGTTGAACCGTACTGTTGAACGGGGAATCGACTGGGGGACCACATGAGCATGGACGAGAAGCTGAAGGCACTCAGCGAGCGCATCAAGAACCATTCCTCATCCATGGCGACCGAGGAGGCCGTGAAGACGGCGATCGTCCTGCCCTTCCTCAACGCGCTCGGCTACGATGTCTTCGACCCGTCCGAGGTAATCCCGGAGTTCACGGCGGACGCCGTTGGTAAGAAGGGTGAGAAAGTCGACTACGCGATCAAGATCGACGGTGCGGTCCGCATCCTGATTGAGTGCAAGCCGATCACGACGAACCTGGATAAGGTCCACCTGGCCCAGCTCTACCGCTACTTCTCGGTCACGGAAGCCAAGTTCGCGATCCTCACGAACGGGCGCACCTTCCAGTTCCACACCGACCTGGAAGCGCAGAACAAGCTCGACGAGAAGCCCTTCCTGACGTTCGACCTTTCGGAGCTGAACGCTGCCCTGTTTCCCGAGCTGACGAAGTTCGCGAAGGACGGATTCGACGTCGATGGCGTCCTGCAGTCGGCTCACCGGCTGAAATATACGTCCGGCATTAAGAAGAAGATCGGCGAACTGATGGACGACCCTTCCGAGGAGTTCATCAGGATGGCGATCTCCGACATATACGAAGGGCGCTTCACCGCGGCGATTAAGGAGCAGTTCACGCCGATGGTGAAGAACGCCTTTCGCGAGATGATCCGCGACCAGGTCCAGAGTCGCATCACAACGGCGCTGGCGACGACGAGCACCGTGGAGCCTGAGCCCGCCGTGATCGTCGCGCCGGCCGACGAGGAGGAGGTCGTGACGACGGAGGAAGAGCGGGAGGGCTTCATGATCGTGCGTGCCATCGCCCGCGAGGTGATCCCGGCCTCGCGCATCGCTATGCGCGACGGCAAGAGCTACTGCGCCATCCTGGTGGACAACAACAACCGCCGCCCCCTGGCCCGCCTGTGGTTTAACCGTGCGACCGCCAAATACATCAGCGTGTTCAACGGCAAGGAAGAGATCAAGCACCGCATCGAAACGCTGGATCACATCTACGATCTCAGCGAGCAGATCCGGGCGACGGCTCGCTCATATGCCGCCGTTGTGAAGGATACGGGCGAGTAAGATCTCGCCATCATCATGGTCCGGACCAAGCGAGAAGCTGACCTCGAAGCCATCGCCGAGCGTTTTGACGAGATCGTGTCTCTCACCGAGGCCGCACTCGTCGAGGCGCTTTCCCATCCCGACGCTGCCGAGAGACGAAGGGCCGTGGCGTGGATCCGCAGGGACCTGGTGCCGGCCCTCGCCATTGACCCCGATGCCGAGAGCCGTGCGTCGAGCCAACGGACACTGTCGAGGCTGATTGTCGAAAGAAGGCCACCGGACGGTGGAAGGGAGAAGTCCGACTTCCGCAACGCCGTTTTCCACGCCGCTCGCCTGGACATGCGCCGCGCCTATGAGCGGGACAGGGCGCCGACGACGACCAGCACATCGTCCGTCGTCATGCGCTCCATCGCCGCTCTCGCCCTTCTTTCCGGCGTCGCCGCTGGTGCGATATGGCTGGACAGAACCGCGAGGGCAGAGCGGGAGGCGATCACAGGAGCAGCGGATCTGCCGCCAGGCTTCGTACTGGTCGAACCCACGGCAGCCGCGCTCAACGACTTGCCGCCGGGCGCCGTTCTCGATGAACTTCCGCCAGGCTCTGTTTTGAGGTCAAAGGGTTCTCCAACCCGATCAGCCGTCCAATTCACCCCCGGCGTCCAGTCAATCTCGACGGAGCTTCCGCTCGTGGCGCCTCTCCGCATTGAGACAGCGCCTGGCGCCGACTACTTCGCCAAGCTCGTCCGTGTTCCAGGAGGGCTTACCGTCATGACGATGCTCATCCGCGGCGGACAGCCAATCGAGATCGAATGCCCGCTCGGCACCTATCGTCTTCGTTATGCATCGGGTGCAGTGTGGCAAGGCGAGCGGGAATTGTTCGGCGCCAACACCTTTACGGCCGAGGCGGACGCGGACCTGACCTTCGAGGAGGGACCGGAAGGCATTTCCGGCTACACGATCGAGCTGATCCAGCAGGTCGGAGGCAACCTCGACACAGATACGATCCCTCGGGAGAGGTTCTGAAATGATAGATGACGCCAACCAGAGGCGCCAGCGCCTTGACGTTTTGGCGTTCGAGGATGCCGCTCGATGGCTTGGCGTGACGCCCGACGCGTTTGCGGTCAAGCATCACCGCCAGAGCGTGGCATGCTGGCTAAGCGAAACGAGAACCTCCAGTTCCCTCTAGGATTGACGAGCCTCCCAACCGCATGGTCGATTTCGGCGACTGACTTCAGGGGGAATCATGCGTCGTCGTTTCTGGGTTCTATCGTTCGGCCTACTCGGCTTGAGTTCCTGCCAATCTGCCCCGTCTGGTGGATATGATGCGGCACTCAGCATGGCTGTCGATACGCTCGGGACACTCACGGGCCGCTGCGAGCGCTTTGTGCTGGGTGGGCGAGATCTCACGTCCGGCTGCCAACCCGTACTGGCAACGAACAACTTGCCACCGGATCGGGTGCAGTTCCACTTCTCATTCTCGAACTCGGCGGTGATCACCCTTTCCGGGCGGGATCTACCTAATCCGACTCCAGACACAGATGTCATTGCTCTCGATCGTGTGCTGGTCAATTTGAACATCCCTGGCGTACCTCCGACAAATGGGTCGGCGAACGGTCGCTGCACATTCGCTAACCCCTTCAAAGGCCCGATGATTGTCCGCTGCACGGGAACGTCTGACGTAGGATCGATCAACGTCGCCTTTCGCACTGATGGACGACCACCACGCGGCTGACCAACCGCAAATCAGCAGCGTCGTGCCAAGAGCGTCGAACGGTTACGTGGTTCGTCGTCGTTCGCCGCTTCTCGCAGACTTAACATGAGCCCAGCACGGCTGCCCCGTTTCTACTTCGAAAGTGATCCACGCATATGCGCCTGATCCGAGTGCTTACCCTTGCTGCCCTGCTCATGCCGCCGCTCGCCAGCGCAAGCGAGCTCGTCGACACCTATGAGATCATCTCGGCCGAGAGCGGCGTGTCGGAGTTCACGGCCGATCTTTCGGGGATCATGAGCCCGGCTTACGCGGCCTACTTCCTCATCAGTGTCGACGTCGCCATCACCAAGAAGATCGCGCACCAGCCGTCCAGCGAGTTTTCCGTCACGGCCCTGCGCCAGTCGCGCTGCTACGTCTGGCTTTCCAAATTCGCGGCTCAAGCCAAGCTGCCGGAGCATGCTGAATTTTATGGCGACATGGCAGACCTTTGGGAAACCATCGGTCGGGGTGGGGCTAAGGACCCGAACTCCTACATCAGCGCGATGCGAGAGCTGCGCGAGCGCGGCAACAAGATGCCGAGCCCCGACATCCTCTCGGCGCCCGACGACATCACGCCCGAGCAGTTCGAGTTCTTCGTCAGCTCCTACACGACCGGACTTTGGGACATCTCACGCGAACGCGTTCAGCACGAGCTGCTGGGCTCCGGCTGATCGTACACAGCGTCCGGAATGGCAGCCTAATCATCACCTCTGCTTCTCAGCATGCGATAAGAACTACCACCAGGAACAGCACCGCCGCGGCGGTCAGCACAACGTCCAGCCAAGGAGCGACGCTCACTCTCCTCAGCTGAACGTGCCCTTCGTCGTCTGCATGATGTGGTGGAGGATGCGCTTGGGAAGGCGCTGCTCGCCGTAGTCACGGAACGTCGCCTCAGCCTCACCCCTTACCATCTCCACCGGCACGGCCCGGCCGTACATGTTCTGGATCGGCAGTCGGTCCTTGCCGACGCGGTGGAAGACGTTGCCGCCGAGCTTCCTCGTCGACAGTCCCGGACGGGACCCCATGAAGGCGCCGCCGAAGGTGCGCCCCTGCCCCAAGGCTTGGCGCGCACGCCCTCCCGGTTCTGCTTGGCGCCGAAGTCCTTGAGGAGCATGTGCCCGCCCTGCGAACTGATGACGTAGGACAGGCGCCCGGCGGTGGCGGGCTTGGAGGTGATGCGGCCGCGCTTCTTTACGGCGGCCTGCGAGGCGCCCACCTGCTTGGCGGTGGCGCGGATCACCTTGCCCCGCATCGTCTTGCCGAGCTCGTTCATGGCGCGGGCGACGGCGCGCTTGCCCTGCTCGTCGGTGAGCGCCTTCAGGGCCTGGTCGACGTGCGGGTCGAAGCGCCGTTCCCGGGCTCGATCGGCCGCATCGGCATCGATGAGGCGCTGTCCGTCGCGGTTCATTGTCGGAATGTGTCCGCGGGCGACAGCTCGGCTCACCGAAGAGACGTTGATGCCGGCGCCGTCGGCATATTGGCGGAAGGTCAGGAGGGACATAAGGCCTCCTGTTGCGCGTTGCCCGTTGCGTGTTGCCCATTGTCGGAAGTGCTGGACCTAGCCAGGGATCAGGGCAGCGCGACCGAGGACCCTCCAGCCCCTCCGGACGGTCCCTGAACCGGGGGGGTGGCAGGGCGGCCACAGGTGCCAAGCAGGCCGGGGCCGCGGAGGTGCCGACGTGCCCGTGCTGCCGCCTACGGTCGATCCTCGCGAGGCGCGTCAAGCGAGCGCGATTGCTGCCCATCAGCGGCGTGCCTGCGTCTGGGCCTGGCCAGCTTTCCTTACGACGACGTCGTCCTTCATCCTGGCCAGGGTGCCTCGGCTCGCCTTCTCGGCCTTGATCTCCTCTGGCGTCTGCAGGCCGCACCGCTTGCGCATCATGGCCGCGAGACTGACGCGTTCGGGCAGAGTGTTCTGGCTGGCCATCGGGCGACCCTCCCGAGTTCGGACAGGTCGCCGGGACGGAAGACGCCGGGGACGCTCGCGCCCGAGCGCCTTAGCTTCTCGGCGGCGTCGGTGATGCAGAACTCGTTGGGGGTGATGCCGGCGCGGTTGGCCTGGCCAAGGAGCGCGTCGCGGAACTCACGCGTGACGCGGGCGCCGTTCAGGAAGAGTTGGGCTGAAGCCATGGATGCCTCCGTTGATGGAGGCAGTGGAACACGCGCGCGCAGGCACGTTCAGTGGACACGTCCGGACATCTTCGGCCATGAGGTTGATCGGAACAACTATGGCCGGAGATCAGCCCCTTGGACGCCGCCAGCATCGCCTACACGGCATCGACGTGGATCATTCCTGTCCTGCTGGCTATCACCTTCCACGAGGCGGCGCACGCCTACGCTGCCTGGAAGCTCGGCGACGATACGGCCTATCGCCTCGGGCGCGTGACGTTCAACCCGCTGAAGCACGTCGATCCGCTCGGCACCATCATCCTGCCCGCCATCCTGCTGGTGACGCGGGCGCCATTCCTGTTCGGCTGGGCCAAGCCCGTGCCGGTCGCCTTCGGGCGCCTTCGCCACCCGCGCAGCGGCATGGCGCTCGTCGCAGTCGCCGGTCCCGTGACGAACATCGTGCTGGCGCTCGCCTCGGCGGTGCTCCTGCGCGCGATCGACGCTCTGCCCAACGCATGGGTGCCTTGGGCCTTGCAGACGCTCTACCAGTCGATACTCCTGAACCTCGTGCTGGCCGTGTTCAACATGATCCCGCTGCCGCCGCTGGACGGGAGCCGCATCCTGTTGAGCGTCCTACCTGCACCTCTGGCGCGCCCCTATGCCAAGCTCGAGCGCCATGGCTTCCTGATCCTTCTGGCCGTCGTGCTGCTATTGCCGGCACTCGGCCGGCAGCTCGGCATGGATCTGAACCCGTTCGGCTGGGTGGTCGGCGGCGCGCTGGCCTGGCTCACCCCGTTCTTCCTGGAACTCGGCGGCATCAGCCGGTGAGTTCCATCACCCAAGTCCAAGGTGCTCGGCGTAGCGCCGCACGCGCTCTGACGCGAACTCGCCACGTCTGAGGGCCTCGATGGCTTCCATGTCACCATAGCGCTTCGCCTCCAGCGCTACGGCGGAGATCTCCCATTGAGCCGAGGGTTCGGATCGACGACCGATGCCATCCTTCCGGCACCAGCGAGCGATGGTCTTTTCGGAGCATCCCGTACGGAAGCAAGCCTCCTTCAGCGAGATCACCTCGGCGTCGCGCATGAGAACAGGGAGAGCTGCATCTTCGATCATTGTCGTCCGCCTGCTCTTGACAGAAGCGCGGCAAAGATCGAAGGCGTGAGGACAGTATCAGTGCTGTTGTACGACATACTCTCAGCAACCTGATCAACGTCTCCATCTTCAACGATTGGATTAGATCCGTGAGTGACGCTCTCGACCTCCGCATCGACGCGGTGGCGGAAATCATTGCCGCCTATGTCAGCAACAACCAGGTGCCTGCCAACGAGCTGCCGGGCCTGATCAGCAATGTCCGTGCGGCGCTGGATGGTACTGCTGGCGCTGCTCAGACGGCGCCCGAAGCTGAGCCGGAGCCGCTGGTCCCGGCGGTGCCGATCAAGAAGTCGATCACTCCCGACTACCTGATCAGCCTTGAGGACGGCCGCAAGTATAAGTCGCTGAAGCGCCACCTCATGGCGAGCTACGGCATGAGTGCGGACGACTACCGCAAGAAGTGGGGCCTGCCGTCCGATTATCCGATGGTGGCGCCGAACTACGCCGCTACGCGTTCGGCTCTGGCGCTCAGCATGGGTCTGGGCCGCAAGCGGGCTGAGGCTCCCTCGATCGAGGCTGAGCCCGAGCCGGCGCCCGCTCCCGTGGCAGAAGCTCCGAAGGCAAAGCGCGGTCGCGCCAAGAAGGCGGCTGCCTGACCGATGCTGATCGACGCCGCTCATGGCCGAGGCACGCAGATGCCTGCAAGCCATCCAGCGGCGTCGGCTGGCGCATGCTGTCCGATCGACCGAGCAGCGCCCATGCTGCTCGACTGAGGCGCCTACTCCTCCTCGCCGGCGATCTGGCGAAGGATCGTGACCAGAGCCGGACCGTTCGGGCGGTTGCTGGCCGACTCGATCGCGCTGGCGAAGATCCCCTCGACCTCCATCTGGCTGAGCGTCTCGGTGCGCAGCAGCGTGGCGATGAGATGCTGATGTAGTATGATGCCCGCTTCGGTCAGGTCTACGAGCTTGTGGCTGGTCTGGCTCATGGTCGGCTCCTTGGATGATGAAAGATCGGCATACAGGGGACACTGAGAGCCCGACCGTTGCGTCACGCGCGCGCAGAGGCTGATCCGAAACGTCAAAGGCTCGGGGCTCCGCCCCAAACCTGCTTTGGGTTTACCCTAAGCGCTATGACCTCTCGCTCCGCTTTGCGAACTTGGCAATGAGAAGAAGGCGCGCAAAGTGAACCGCAGCTCCTGAGCGCCTTATGATCAGAAGTTGAGGTTCTTGAGGCGTTCCTGATGACAGCCTGCGGCTTGGCGCGTGATGATGGGCGAAATGGTCGCCCGGGGGATTGATGGCGAGCGCAAATTTTGGGTTCCTGCGAGCACACGACGAGCGGCTCGTAGCTTTCGGCACGCTGGCAGAGACCTACTTCCAGGCTGATCCCTCTACCGCCATCATCAAGCTACGCCAATTCGCCGAGGCGCTGGCGAAGCACGTCGCTGCGCGGCAGGCGTCCTACAAGGGCGAGAACGAGAGCTTCGACGAGGTTCTGCGCCGCCTATCGTTCGAGCGGATCCTTCCGCGCGAGACAGCCGACATTTTCCACGCTCTACGCAAGACAGGGAACGCCGCCGTGCATGAGGCAGCCGGTGGGCATCGCGAGGCCCTGTCGGCTCTGAAGTACGCCCGGGAGTTGGGTGTCTGGTTCCACCGCACCTACGGACGGCAAACGAACTTTAACCCCGGCCCTTTCGTGCCGCCGGCCGGACCGGCCGACGCAACGAAGGCACTGCGGGAGGAGATCGAGGTGCTCAACGCGAAAGTCGCGGAGAGCCTCGACGCTGCCGCGCTGGCGCGGCTAGAGGCCGCGGCGGCCGGCCGTGCCCGGGAGAGCGCCGAGGCGCGTCTTGAGCGCGAGGCGGCCGAGCGTGCCGAATGGGAGCGCCTGGCCCAGGACGTCGATGCGGAGCGGTCGGCGCTCGCAAAGGAGCTGGAGGCGGTTCAGAAGCGAGCCCAAGCCGCCCCCCGTGCCGAAAAGAACGACCTGATCGACCGCGGCGAGGTGGCCGCGACGAAGATCGACCTCGACGAGGCGGCGACGCGCGACCTGATCGACGTCCAGCTGCGCGATCGTGGTTGGCAGGTCGACACCCGGGCGCTCCGTTACTCGGAAGGCGTCCGCCCGGCTAAGGGGCGGAACATGGCCATCGCCGAGTGGCCCACCGCGAAAGGTCCTGCCGACTACGCCCTGTTCGTCGGAGCGATGCTCGTCGGCGTCGTGGAAGCCAAGCGCCAGCGCAAGAACGTCTCCGCCGCGATCGACCAGGCGGAGCGCTACGCGAGCGGGATCAAGCCGTCCGAAGCATTCACCCTCGCCGGCGGCCCCTGGGGCGACTTCAAGGTGCCCTTTGTCTTCGCCGCCAACGGGCGCGCCTACCTGCGCCAACTCGAGACCGAGAGCGGCATCTGGTTCCGCGACACGCGCCGGCCGGCGAACCATCGGCGCGCCCTCGTCGACTGGCCGACGCCCGGCGGCCTGGCCGAGCTCCTACAGGTGGACCGCGACGTCGCGACCGAGGCGCTGAAGGCGCAGCCCTTCGACTTCGGTTTTCCGCTGCGCCCCTACCAGCACGCCGCCATCCAGTCCGTCGAGGAAGCGCTGGCGGCCGATCGGCGCCAGATGCTGATCGCCATGGCCACCGGCACCGGTAAGACGCGCCTCGCGATCGCGATGCTCTACCGGCTCCTGTCGGCCAAGCGGTTCCGGCGCATCTGCTTCGTGGTCGATCGCAGCGCGCTCGGCCTCCAGGCGGAAGGGGAGTTCACAACGACGAAGGTGGTCTCAGGCAAGACCTTTGCCGAGATCTTCGGTTTGAAGGGCCTCGGCGACGTCACGCCGGAGACGGAGACGAAGGTCCACATCTGCACCATCCAGGGATTGGTGAAGCGGGTCCTCTACGCAGCCGACAAGTCGGAGACACCGCCCATCGATCAGTACGACCTGATGGTGATCGATGAGTGCCATCGCGGCTACCTGCTTGACCGCGAGATGTCCGACACGGAGCTGAGCTTCCGCGGACAGGAGGATTACATCTCCAAGTACCGGCGCGTGCTGGATTATTTCGACGCGGTGAAGATCGGTCTGACCGCAACGCCGGCCCTCCACACAACCGAAATCTTCGGCGAGCCGGTATTCCGCTACTCCTACCGGGAAGCGGTGGTCGACGGCTACCTGATCGACCATGAACCGCCTATTCGGATCGAGACGGCGCTAGCCCGCGCCGGCATCGCCTTTGAGGCGGGCGAGGAGATCGAGCAGCTCAACACCAACACGGGGCAGGTCGACCTCGCGCATACGCCCGACGAGATCCACTTCGCGGTGGAGGCCTTCAACAAGCAGGTCATCACCAAGCCCTTCAACGAGGTGGTGGCAGAGGAGCTGGCCCGTCACATCGATCCGGCGTTTTCAGGGAAGACGCTGATCTTTGCCGCGACCGACGCGCACGCCGACATCGTCGTGGATGCCGTGAAGAAGGCCTTTGAGGAGGTCTACGGCGAGATCGACGACGCGGCGGTGAAGAAGATCACCGGCAGCGTCGACCGGGTCCAGACCCTGATCCGGGCCTTCCGGAACGATGCGAACCCGCAGATCGCGGTGACGGTCGATCTCCTGACGACCGGGATCGACGTGCCCTCGATCACCAACCTCGTCTTCCTGCGCCGAGTGAACAGCCGCATCCTCTACGAACAGATGATCGGCCGCGCTACGCGGCAGGCGCCGGCGATCGGGAAGGAGGTGTTCCGCATCTTCGACGCGGTCGACCTCTACCCGCACCTCCAGAACCTCACCGACATGAAGCCCGTCGTGGTGAACCCGTCGGTCAGCTTCGAGCAGTTGGTGCGGGAGCTGGCCGGCGCGACGGACGATCTCCAGCGCGAAGCCATCCGCGAGCAGCTGGCGGTGAAGCTGCGACGCCGGCTGAAGAAGCTGCCCTCGGAGGCGCAATCCCGCTTCGAGGCGGTGGCCGGGGAGACACCCAGGGCCACCCTGGCGCGGGTCCTGTCGTCCGGGGCGTCGGAACTGGCCGGCTGGATGAGGGATCATGAAGCCGTCGGGCCGATCCTCGACTGGCAAGCCGACGGCGCCGGCCCCCGGTTCGTTCCCATCTCGCACCATGCCGATGAGGTGGTCGCGGTCAGCCGCGGATACGGCACGGCCGAGAAGCCCGAAGACTTCCTCGACAGCTTCACCGCCTTCGTGCGGGGCAACGTCAACACGATCGCGGCGCTAAAACTTGTGGTGCAGCGGCCGCGGGAGCTGACGCGCGCCGACCTGAAGGAGTTGCGGCTGGCGCTGGACCGGCAAGGCTTCTCGGAGGCGAACGTTCGTCAAGCATGGGCCGACGCGAAGAACCAGGACGTCGCGGCCTCGATCATCGGCTTCGTGCGCCAGGCAGCGATCGGCGACCCGCTCGTCGCTTACGAGGATCGCGTCGCGCAAGCCATTCGAACGATGTTGGCGGCCCGTGCCTGGACCGAGCCGCAGAAGAGCTGGCTGAAGCGGATCGGCCAGCAGGTGGCGAAGGAGGTCGTCGTCGACCGCGAAGCGATGGATCGCGATCCGTTCGCGACGCACGGCGGCTTCAACCGGCTGAACAAGGTATTCGGCGGCCAGCTCGACAGCGTGCTGGCCGGCATCAATGAGGAATTGTGGAGACAGGCGGGCTGATGGAGGATCTGTTTCCAGATGAGGTTGACCAGGCTTGGCAACGACGCAAGCGCGAGCTTGCATTTGTAGAAAACTTGCAAGGAGCTGAGCAGCACTGGTTCTTCATACAAGGTATGAAGGCAGCTGAAGCGAAGCTTTTCCTCCCCGCCGTCTCTTCTCTCCTGAACGGCATAGAGGCGACGTTGCGCATCTATGTGCATCGATATGGAGATAACAACAACGATTGGGCCTTAGAGCCCTCACCTTATCGCGTATTGTCCAATATTCTTATCAATAAGGCTGCCGCTATTGGGCTTCCTGTGGGCAATCTGCGCTTCGATGGCGAAGATGATTTCGAGGATGCCTTGCGCAGCGAAAAACCCAACCGAATAGATGTGCAAATTGTCAAGTTGAGAAACAATGTTTGTCACGGCAATTTGTGGCAGTTCTTTGAGGATGTGCCGGATGCCGGGATAATTTTTGTTCCGGAGATGATGGCGGAAACCGCGGAGCAGCTTCTTCAAATAAGCGAGCGGTGGTCTCAGTCACTTCGCGAATTCAGAAAGATGAAAGCTTTAGTATGAGCACGACCCAAGACATCGTCGCGAAGCTATGGGCCATGTGCCACGTCCTGCGGGACGACGGCGTCAGCTACAACGAATATGTGACCGAGCTGACGTACCTCCTGTTCCTGAAGATGCTCGAGGAGACGGGGCGCGAGGATCGCCTGCCGGCAGGCTACAGCTGGGCCGACCTCGCGCGCCGTGAGGGGATGGAGCAGCTCGACCACTACAAGCGGATGCTGCTCGATCTCGGCAAACCGGACGTGAAGGCCCCCCTGATCCGCGCCATCTTCACGGACGCGCAGACCCGGCTCCGCAAGCCGGCCAACCTGAAGACGTTGACGACGAACATCGGCCAGCTGGACTGGTTCTCGGCGCGCGAGGAAGGGCTGGGCAACCTCTACGAAGGCCTGCTGGAGAAGAACGCCTCCGATAAGAAGTCCGGCGCCGGCCAGTATTTCACGCCGCGGCCGCTGATCGACTGCATCGTCCGGCTGATGAGGCCGCAACCCGGTGAGACGATCCAGGACCCGGCCGCGGGCACGGCCGGCTTCCTTGTCGCGGCCGATCGCTACATCAAGGATCGCACGAACGACCTGTTCGACCTGACCGAGGCCCAGGCCTTCTTCCAGCGCCACAACGCGTTTGTCGGGGCCGAGCTCGTGCCCGACACGCATCGCCTCTGCATGATGAACCTGCTTTTGCACGGGATCGAGGGCGGCGTGGACAACGCCGACACGCTCTCCCCCGACGGGGAGGGGCTGGCAAGGGCCGACCTCATCCTAACGAACCCGCCGTTCGGCACGAAGAAGGGTGGCGGGCGCCCGACGCGCGGCGACTTCTCGGTGACGGCCGACACGTCGAACAAGCAGCTGGCCTTCGTCGAGCACATCGTGCGGGCGCTGAAGCCGGGCGGGCGGGCTGCCGTTGTGGTGCCCGACAACGTGCTATTCGAGGACAACACCGGCCGGCGGCTGCGCACGTGGCTGATGGACCTCTGTGACCTCCACACGATCCTGCGCCTGCCGACCGGCATCTTCTATGCGCAGGGCGTGAAGACGAACGTCCTATTCTTCCAGCGCGGCAAGGCCGACCGGGCGAACACGAAGGCCGTGTGGGTCTACGACATGCGCGCCAATATGCCGGCGTTCGGCAAGACGCGGCCGCTAACGCTCGCGGACTTCGCTGCCTTCGAGGAGGCATACGGGGCCGATCCGAACGGCAAGTCAGCGCGGGAGCAACAGGGCGAGGAGGGGCGCTGGAAGTGCTTCAAGCGGGACGCTGTCGGCACGCGCAACGATAATCTCGACATCGCTTGGCTGCGCGACACGGAGGCCGACGCCGAGGAGACGCTGACCGAGCCGGAGGACATTGCGGCGGCGATCATCGGGCACCTGAAGGCCGCGCTGGAGGAGATCGAGGCGCTTTCCGAGGAGTTGGAGCCGGATAGCGTCGAGGGACTTGGTGGAATAGCTGAGGCTGCCGAATGAGCGCTTTGCCGCGGGGATGGATTAATGCAACCATCGGCGAAATTACTCGGATTAACCCACGCACCGAAGGTCCCGTCAATCCAGATCTTTCGGTGACGTTCGTCCCGATGCAAGCTGTTAGCGATAAGATTGGGGCCATCGTCGATCCAAAGGTTCGGCCGTTTCGTGAAGTCGCGAGAGGCTATACCCGTTTCAAAGAAGGCGACGTCATCTTCGCAAAGATCACGCCTTGTATGGAGAACGGCAAATCTGCGGTCGTTCGAAACACGTTGGCCGGACTGGCCTGTGGCTCAACAGAGTTCTACGTTCTTCGGCCACAAATGGGCATCTCGCCCGACTTCATCTGGCATTATATTCGTCAAAGGCGCTTCCGTGCTAATGCTGAACGGTCGATGACCGGCGCGGTTGGGCACCGACGAGTTCCTCCCGATTATCTAGAAGCTAGTTCGTTCGTTCTTCCACCACTCCGGGAGCAAAGCCGAATTGTAGAGCAGATCGATAACCTCTCAGCAAAATCTGCCCGAGCACGCGAGCGCCTCGACCACATTCCACGGCTCGTGGAGAAGTATAAGCAGGCCGTATTGATGGCGGCGTTTCAAGGCCGATTGACGAAGGAGTGGCGGGGGGAGAGCAGGATAGATGAATGCCCGAATAAATCTGAGATCAAAGAAGAAAGATCGCAGCTTCTGGCCGCTCACGGCCAGCGTCTAATCGAAACTGATGGGCAGCAATCACTGGGTGACACTATACCCTTTGATGTGCCGAATAGTTGGCGATGGGAGCGGGCAGAGGCTGTTTGTGGGTTCATCACAAAGGGAACTACTCCTTCTGCCGCGAACATGGGCAGGTCAACATCGGGAGTTCCCTTCCTTAAGGTTTATAATCTCACCTTTGACGGAATTATCGATTTTAGTGTTGATCCTACGTATGTTTCTCTGAGCACTCACAAAGTTGAGCTGAAGCGGTCGCGAGTTGTTCCTGGCGACGTTCTAATGAACATCGTTGGCCCCCCTCTTGGGAAAGTGGGGGTCGTATCTGATGAGTACCCTGAATGGAATATAAATCAGGCTATTGCCGTTTTTCGGCCGGTAGCATCACTTTCTTCTTCCTATCTGTCGAAGTGGTTCCTGACGGATATGCTTGCAAATTGGGCCGCCAGTAGGGCGAAGGCAACTTCAGGCCAAAGTAATTTAACGCTTGAAATATGTCGAAATCTTCCAGTGCCATTCTGTGGCGTTCGGGAGCAGACCGAGATCGTACGCCGCATAGACGTGGCCTTCGCATGGATTGATCGCCTCGCCGCCGAAGCGACGAGCGCGCGCAAGCTCATAGACCACTTCGACCAAGCCGTCCTCGCCAAGGCGTTCCGAGGCGAGCTCGTGCCGCAGGACCCAAACGACGAGCCGGCCTCCGCGCTGTTGGAGCGGATCCGGGCCGAGCGTGCCGCGGCTCCGGCCGCTAAGCGGGGCAGGCGGAAGGCGTCAGCATGATCCTTGCGATGGTGGGCGAACATGGATGACGACGCTGTCGAGCTGTACCCTAGAGGCTGTTATGGACTGGTTTGGGGGGATGCCTCATCTGGTTGGGGATGAGGACTTGCCGCAAGCCGTATCCGTCGGACGTTTCGGATGAGGAGTGGGCGCTGGTTGCGCCCTACCTGACGCTTCTGCCCGAGGAAGCAGGCCAGC
>CANJKV010000080.1 GCA_947474855.1 Aurantimonadaceae bacterium
GCCCGCCTCGCGCGCCTCGTCGACGACGTACTGGATGACGGGACGATCGACGACGGTGAGCATCTCCTTGGGGATCGCTTTCGTGGCCGGCAGGAACCGCGTGCCAAGACCCGCGACCGGAAACACCGCCTTGCGTACCTTCTTCATCAATCACCCCCTGCGGAAGGCGCGCGGATGTCGCGCGCCCCTCCCCTACAATCGCTCTGAATATGACTTTGCCGTGATCGCCCTCATCGGGCCGCGCCGCCTTTTTGCCTCGAAAGTCGGAAAAAAGGCAAAGGATCCGTTGCTTGGCGCGTGCGGAAACCCGGCATGGCCTTAATCGGGGTGGTAAACGAAGTCTTTACGACCGCCCCGCTAAGGTTCCGCCCGACCTGCCAAATCTTTGCATGGAGTGTTCGAATGCCGTTCCGAACCAGGATGCTCGCCGCGGCGCTCAGCCTTTCGCTCGTGTCGGGGGCCGTCGTGCCGGCGGCCGCCGCCGATCCCGGTTTCGTGCAGTGGATCAACAACTTCGAGAGCGTCGCGGCGAAGAACGGCATCAGCCGTCAGATCTACCGTGCCGCCTTTGCCGGCATCGACGAACCCGATCCCGAAGTGATCCGCAAGGCGCGCTTCCAGCCCGAGTTCCGGGACAAGGTGTGGGACTACATCGACAACCGCGTCAACGAGGACAGCGTCGCGGAAGGTCAGATGATGCGCCAGAAATGGGCGCCCTGGCTCGACCGCATCGAGAAGCGCTTCGGCGTGCCGCGCGACGTTCTTCTCGCCATCTGGTCGATGGAAACGAACTACGGCGCGGCGCTCACGCGGGACGGCGTGATGATGAGCCTGCCGCGCTCGCTCGCCACCCTCGCCTATGCCGACAAGAAGCGCGCCAAGTTCGCCCGCGAGCAGCTCATCGCCGCCCTGAAGATCGCCCAGCAGGGCCACGTCGCGCCGCAGAACCTCACCAGCTCCTGGGCCGGCGCGATGGGCCACACCCAGTTCATCCCGACGAGCTACCTGGCCTACGCCACCGACATGGACGGCGACGGCCACGACAACATCTGGGGCTCGGTTCCGGACGCGCTTGCCACCGCCGCCAACCTCCTGAAGAGAAATGGTTGGCAGCCCGGCCGCAGTTGGGGCTACGAGGTCGAGGTCCCGTCGAAGTACCGCGGCGGCAAACTGGAGCGCGAAGCCATGACGGTCGGCCGTTGGGCAGAGCTCGGCTTCCGCCGCGCCAACGGGCGCCCCTTTCCGTCGGGCGGCGAGCGCGCCAATCTGATCCGGCCTGCAGGCGACAACGGGCCGGCCTTCCTGATGACGAAGAACTTCTTCGTTCTCAAGAACTACAACAATGCCGACAAGTACGCCCTGGGGGTCGGTTTGCTCGCCGATCGGATCGGCGGCTATCAAGGGCTCGTCAACGACTGGCCCCGTGGCTATATTCCGCTTTCCAGTGCCGAGCGGCAGGAGCTGCAGCAGCGTCTGGCCGGCCACGGCTTCTACGACGGCAAGATCGACGGAAAGATCGGATCGAGCTCCAAGTCGGCGATCTTGGCCTTCCAGCAGCGGGTCGGCATGCCGCAGGACGGCAACGCCTCCAAGGCCCTCCTCGACTTCCTGCGGGGGAACTGAAGACGAAAGGAACGGCATGAGCGATACGCGACGGATCCGCGCCCGCCTCGGACTCCTCAAGGGCTCGCTCGCCCTGCCCTTGTCGGTCCTGATCGCCTTCACGGCCGTTCTGCCCCCGAGCGGTGCCGCCGCGCAGGAGCGACCACGCACCGTCATGGAGATGCTCTTCGGCAACTCCTCGCGCCAAGCGGCCCCGCCGCGGCGCGTGGAGCGCCGTCAGCGCGGCAGCTCGGCGCAGCAGCAGCGCCGCGGCACGCGCAACCGCGAGGCCGCCCGCGAGCGACGGTCCAACGGACGCCAGCAGCAGACGTCGCGTCGCGGCGGCCGCTCAGCCCCTCGCGCGGCTGCCGCCGCGGCGGCAGCGGCAGCGACCGCCGCGCCCGCGGCTCCGGCCGCCGTCGACAAAGCGCCGGACGCGCGCAAGGTGCTCGTGGTCGGCGACTTCCTCGCCGCCTCGCTCGCCAAGGGCCTGACGCGGTCCTTCGCGACGGACGCGAACGTCGTCGTCGAGGAGCGCTCCAACGGTTCGTCCGGCCTCGTGCGGACGGACCACTACGACTGGCTCGGCGAACTGAAGCCGATGCTGGAGACGACGAAGCCGGCCGCGCTCGTCGTCATGCTCGGCGCCAACGACCGCCAGCCGATCTCGCTCGGCTCCGCTTCCTACGCCCTTCGCACCGACGAATGGTCGACGGCCTACGACCAGCGCGTCGCGACTCTTGCCGCCACGGCCAAGCAGGCGGGCGTTCCGGTCGTCTGGGTGGGCATGCCCTCCTTCAAGTTCGACCGGATGAGCGAGGACATGGTCTTCCTCAACGACATCTACCGGAAGAACAGCGCCACGATTTCCGGCGAGTTCGTCGATGTCTGGGACGGTTTCGTCGACGCGAACGGCGCCTTCACCTATTCGGGTCCCGACGTCGCGGGCCAGCCGGCGCAGCTGCGCAATTCGGACGGCATCACCATGACGCCGGCGGGAGAGGACAAGCTCGCCTTCTTCGCGCGCCGGCCGCTGGAGAAGATCCTCGGCAAGTCGCTCGTCGCGTCGGCGTCGCCGGACGGCATGCAAGGCCCGGGCATGCCGGGCGGCATCGTTCCGCCGGCCGCCCCCATCGATCTCGGCGCGCCCGTTCCGGAGGGTCCCGACGACCTGCTGGGGGCGACGCCGCCGGCCTCGGCCCGCACCGCCTCGGCCGAGACCGGCCCGCAGACCCCGGGTGCCACCCCGCTCGACTCGCCGCGCGACCTCCTCGTCGTCGCCGGCACTCCCGCGCCCGGCGCCGAAGGGCGCGCCGACAACTTCCAATGGGACGACAAGGGCCCGGCCGTGGCCCCGCCGGGCAACTCCGGTCCGGCTCCGATCACGGCCAGCGGCTCGCTCGATCTCGCGCCGCTCCGCTCCACCGGCGGTCCGACGCCGCCGCCTGAAATGCCGTCCCTGGAAGACGCGATCATCAACGAGTGGCAACGCGAAAGCGAAGCCGCCCGCCAGCCGGGCTCTCCGACACCGGCGCAGTGACAGGCCAGAACTCTCAGACGCATATAACAAGAAGCTCGCCTGAGGTCTCAGGCGAGCTTCTTCGTTCAAGCGGCTGTTCGACCGGACATCACCGAGGCAGGGTCGTCGAGCCCGTGAGATCGATGTCGATGGCGCGGGCGGCCTGCCGCCCCTCGCGGATCGCCCAGACCACGAGCGACTGGCCACGGCGCACGTCGCCGGCGGCGTAGAGCTTGTCGATCGATGTGCGATAGGCCTTGTCGTCCGCCTGGACCGACAAGTTCCCCCGGCGGTCGGCGACGGTCTTGAGCCCATCGCCGGCCTCCCGCAGGAGACCGTCCTCGAACGGACCGGCGAAGCCGATGGCGATGAAGGCGAGATCCGCCTTGATCACGAACTCGGTGCCGGGGATCGGCTTGCGCTTCTCATCCACCTCGGCGCACTTCACGCCGGTGAGCTGACCGTCCTCGCCGATGAAGGCGAGCGTCGCCACCTGGAATTCGCGCACCGCCCCTTCGGCCTGAGACGAAGACGTCCGCATCTTGGTCGCCCAGTAGGGCCAGACCTCGAGCTTGTTTTCCATGGCGGGCGGCTGGGGACGGATGTCGAGCTGGGTGACCTTCACGGCGCCCTGCCGGAAGGCCGTGCCGACGCAGTCGGACGCCGTGTCGCCGCCGCCGACCACCACGACGTGCTTGCCGCCGGCCCAGATCTCCTCGGACTTCCAGCCCTTCGGCATGACCGGCTCGCCGCCGACGCGGCGGTTCTGCTGCACGAGGTAGGGCATCGCGTCGAAGATGCCCTGGAGCCCTTCACGCGGGATGCCCGCCTCGCGCGGCTTCTCGGCCCCGCCGCAATAAAGCACCGCGTCGTACTCGGCCGTCAGCTCGCCCAAGGGCTTGTCCGCGCCGATCTCGACGCCGCAATGGAAGGAGACGCCCTCGCCCTGCATCTGCTCGACGCGCTTGTCGATCCAGTGCTTCTCCATCTTGAAGTCCGGAATGCCGTAGCGCAGCAACCCGCCCGGGCGGCTCTCGCGCTCGAAGACGTGGACGTCGTGGCCGGCACGCCCGAGCTGCTGGGCGGCAGCGAGGCCCGCCGGCCCCGAGCCGATCACCGCGACGCGCTTGCCCGTCTTCTGCTTGGGCGGCTGGGGCACGATGAGGCCGAGCTTGTAGGCCTTGTCGGCGATGGCCTGCTCGATCGTCTTGATCGTGACCGGCACGTCCTCGAGGTTCAGCGTGCAGGCTTCCTCGCAGGGCGCGGGGCAGATGCGGCCGGTGAATTCGGGAAAGTTGTTGGTGGAATGGAGGTTGCGGATCGCGCCTTCCCAATCGCCGCCGTAGACGAGATCGTTCCAGTCCGGGATCTGGTTGTGGACGGGGCAGCCCGTCGGCCCGTGGCAATAGGGCACGCCGCAATCCATGCAGCGCGCCGCCTGCTTGCCGACCTCCTCGTCGGACATGGGCAGGGTGAACTCGCGGAAATGCCGGATGCGGTCCGAGGCCGGCTGGTATTTCTGCGTCTGCCGGTCGATTTCGAGGAAACCCGTGACCTTGCCCATTCGACCCTCCGTGCCCGCGAGTTCGCGGCCAGTGCCGCGCGTCCGCGTTCGCAAGAACAAGCCCGACGCGGGCATCGCGCCGGGCTCACACCCTCTACACCATGCGTTCCCAGATTCGAACGCGTCTAAACGATCATTCCGCGGCGGCCTCCCATCGTCAGGCGGCGCCTCGATCCTGCCGCATGCGAGCGGCAAAATACGACAGCGTTACTGCCCTATTTCGACGATCACCGCAAGCCGCGCGCAGTTCAGCCGTAGGGCGTCGCGCGGAACGCTTCGAGATCCTGCGCTCGGGACCACCATTCGGACACGCCGGCGACCCCGAAGAGATCGTCCTTGTCGGGAGTCATGGCGACGTAGGCGAGGATCGGCGCGAGGAAGAAGTCGGCGACGCTCGGCGCCTCGCCCGCGATCCAGGGCGAATCGTTCTTGATGCGCATGATCGTCTCGAGGACCGTCTGGCCGGTCTCCACCCCTTTCGCCCGTCCTTCCTCGTTCTTGCCGCCGACGAAGTCGGGAAAGAGGTGATAGGCCGCGACGCCGCCGATCAGCGCGCCGTAGCCGTAGGAGTCGAGGATGCAGACGGCCATGTCCATCCGAGCCCGGTCCTTCGGGTCGGATGGGATCACGGACGTGCCCGGCAGGACCGTGTCGAGATACTGCGCGATCGCCGCTGTCTCGATGATCCGGAAGTCGCCGTGGTCCAGCACCGGCACCTTGCCGAAGGGGTGGCGCTGGCGATGCTCCGCCGACTGCGGCTCGCCCTTCATGACGTTCAGCGGCACCTGCTCGTAGTCGGTGACGCCCTTCTCGTGCAGCACCATGCGCACGGTGCGCACGTAGGTCGAGTTGTTGAAGCCCCAGAGCTTGATGTCGGCCATGACCCTCACCTCGCCAGAAAAGGGGCCGCGGCTGGTGCCGCGGCCCCGTGGAGGTTCCAGATAGGCGCGCTCGGCTGGTCGGCGAACTACTCGGCCGCGACGCCCATGCGCATGCGCTCCATCTCCTGAAGCGCCCGGCGGTACTCCACCGGCATGACCTTCACGAACTTCGGCCGGTAGGTTTCCCAGGACTCCAGCATCCGCTTGGCGAGTTCCGAGCCGCTGTAGTGAGCGTGGCTGGTGATCAGCTTGTAAAGCCGCTCGTCGTCGTGGCCCGTCATGTTCGAGGACACGTCGACGCGGCCCTTGTGCTGGAGGTCGCCGCCGTGATGGTGCAGCTTCTCCAGGAGGTCGTCCTCCTCCGGCACCGGCTCCAGGTCGACCATCGCCATGTTGCAGCGCTCGGCGAAGTCGCCGTCCGCGTCGTAGACGTAGGCGATGCCGCCCGACATGCCGGCCGCGAAGTTGCGCCCCGTCTTGCCGAGGATGACGACGACGCCGCCGGTCATGTACTCGCAGCCGTGGTCGCCCACGCCCTCGACCACCGCGATGGCGCCGGAGTTGCGCACCGCGAAGCGCTCGCCCGCGACGCCGCGGAAGTAGGCCTCGCCCGAGATCGCGCCGTAGAGCACGGTGTTGCCGACGATGATCGACTCCTCCGGCACGACGCGCGTGCCCGGTCGCGGCCGCACGATGATGCGCCCGCCCGACAGGCCCTTGCCCACATAGTCGTTGCCGTCGCCGACGAGGTCAAAGGTGACGCCGCGCGCGAGGAAGGCCGCGAAGCTCTGGCCGGCGGTGCCGGTGAGCGTCACGTGGATCGTGTCGTCGCGCAGGCCCTTGTGTCCGAAGCGCTTGGCGACCTCGCCCGAAAGCATCGCGCCGGCCGAGCGGTCGACGTTCGAGATCGTCGTCTCGATCTCGACGTGCTGGCGCGCCTCCAGCGCGGTCTGCGCCTCTGCGATCAGCCTGCGATCGAGGACGTCGTCGATCGGATGCTTCTGCCGCTCGGTCCAGAGCGTCGCCTCGCGCGGTGCATCGGGCTTCCAGAACATCTTGGAGAAGTCGAGACCCTTGGCCTTCCAGTGATCGACGAGCCCGTCCTTGTCGAGGCGCTCGGTCTGGCCGATCAGCTCCGACAGGTTGCGCACGCCCATGGCAGCCATGAGCTCGCGCACCTCTTCCGCCACGTAGAAGAAGAAGTTGATGACGTGCTCGGGCGTTCCCTTGAAGCGCTTGCGCAGGACCGGGTCCTGCGTCGCGACGCCGACGGGGCAGGTGTTGAGGTGGCACTTCCTCATCATGATGCAGCCCGCCGCGATCAGCGGCGCAGTCGAGAAGCCGAACTCGTCGGCCCCGAGCAGCGCGCCGACGATCACGTCGCGGCCGGTCTTCAGCCCGCCGTCGACCTGCAGGCAGACTCGGCTGCGAAGACCGTTGAGGACGAGCGTCTGCTGGGTCTCGGCGAGACCCATCTCCCACGGGGATCCCGCGTGCTTGATCGAGGTCAGCGGCGAGGCGCCGGTGCCTCCGTCATAGCCGGACACGATGATGTGGTCGGCGCGCGCCTTGGCGACGCCCGCCGCGACCGTGCCGACGCCGACCTCCGAGACGAGCTTCACCGAAATGTCGCTTGCCGGGTTGACGTTCTTCAGGTCGTAGATGAGCTGCGCCAGGTCCTCGATCGAGTAGATGTCGTGGTGCGGCGGCGGCGAGATCAGGCCGACGCCCGGCGTCGAATGCCGGGTCTTGGCGATGGTCGCATCGACCTTGTGGCCGGGCAGCTGCCCGCCCTCGCCGGGCTTGGCGCCCTGCGCGACCTTGATCTGCAGCATGTCGGCGTTGACGAGGTACTCGGTGGTCACGCCGAATCGGCCGCTGGCGATCTGCTTGATCGCCGAGCGCTCGGGGTTCGGGGAGCCGTCCTCCAGGGGCTGGAAGCGGTCGGATTCCTCGCCGCCCTCGCCGGTGTTGGACTTGCCGCCGATCCGGTTCATCGCGACGGCCAGCGTCGCGTGCGCCTCTCGGCTGATCGAGCCGAAGGACATGGCGCCGGTGCAGAAGCGCCGGACGATGTCCTTGGCCGGTTCGACCTCCTCGATCGGCACCGGGCTCAGCCCCATCTCTTCCGCCATCCGGATGCGGAACAGGCCGCGGATGGTCGATTCCGACACGGCCGACTGGTTCACCATGTCGGCGTAGTCGCGGTACTTCTCCCAGGACTCTGTGCGCACCGCGTGCTGGAGCGTCGCGACGGCGTCCGGCGACCACAGATGCGCCTCGCCGCGCATGCGATAAGCGTATTCGCCGCCGACCTCGAGCGAGCGCGCCAGCACCGGGTCGTCGGAGAAGGCGAGCGCGTGCCGCTCGGCCGTCTCGCGCGCGACCTCCTCCAGACCGACGCCCTCGATGGTGGTCGCCGTGCCGAAGAAGAAGCGCTCGACGAAGTCGGACTTCAGGCCGATCGCGTCGAAGATCTGGGCGCCGCAATAGGACTGATAGGTCGAAATGCCCATCTTGGACATGACCTTCAGGATGCCCTTACCGATCGACTTGATGTAGCGGTAGACGACCTCGTCGGCCGATACCTCCGGCGGGAACTCCTTCCTCGCATGCATGTCGAGCAGCGTGTCGAAGGCGAGATAGGGGTTGATCGCCTCCGCGCCGTAGCCCGCCAGACACGCGAAGTGGTGCACCTCGCGCGGCTCGCCCGATTCCACGACGAGGCCCGCCGCGGTGCGCAGGCCCTTGCGGATCAGGTGGTGGTGCACGGCGGCGCAGGCGAGCAGCGCCGGAATCGGGATGCGATCGGGGCCGAGCTGCCGGTCCGACAGGATGATGATGTTGTAGCCGCCGACGACCGCGGCCTCGGCCCGCTCGCACAAGCGCTCGATCGCGCCGGCCATGCCGTCGGCGCCCTGCACGGCAGGATAGGTCGTGTCGATCGTCTTCGTGTCGAACCGGTCCTCGGTGTGGCCGATGGTGCGGATCTTCTCCAGGTCGCCATTGGTCAGGATCGGCTGGCGGACCTCCAGGCGCTTGCGGCGCGAGGTGCCTTCCAGGTCGAAGATGTTCGGCCGCGGCCCGATGAAGGAGACGAGGCTCATCACCAGCTCCTCGCGGATCGGATCGATCGGCGGGTTGGTGACCTGGGCGAAGTTCTGCTTGAAGTAGGTGTAGAGGAGCTTCGACTTCGACGACATCGCCGAGATCGGCGTGTCCGTGCCCATCGAGCCGATGGCTTCCTGGCCGGTCGTGGCCATGGGCGCCATGAGGATCTTGGTGTCCTCCTGGCTGTAGCCGAAGGCCTGCTGGCGGTCGAGCAGGGTCACGTCGCCGCGCGAGGCGCGCGGGGCGACGGGCTTCAGGTCCTCCAGGATGATCTGGGTCGAGCGCAGCCAGTCCCGGTACGGGTTGGCTCCGGCCATTTCCTGCTTGATCTCCTCGTCGGAGACGATGCGGCCCTTCTCCAGGTCGATCAGCAGCATGCGGCCGGGCTGGAGCCGCCACTTGGCGATGATGCGCTCCTCGGGAATCTCCAGCGTGCCGGCTTCCGAGGCGAGGATCACGAGGTCGTCGTCGGTCACGACGTAGCGCGCCGGCCGCAGGCCGTTGCGGTCGAGCGTCGCGCCGATCTGCCGGCCGTCGGTGAAGCAGACGGCCGCCGGGCCGTCCCAGGGCTCCATGAGGGCCGCGTGGTACTCGTAGAAGGCCTTGGTCGCCGCGCCCATCTGCTTGTTGCCGGCCCAGGCTTCCGGGATCAGCATCATCATGGCGTGCGCCAGCGGATAGCCGCCCTGGACGAGGAATTCGAGCGCGTTGTCGAAGCAGGCCGTGTCCGACTGGCCCTCGTAGGAGATCGGCCAGAGCTTGGAGATGTCGTTTCCGAAGAGCTCGGAATCGACCGAGGCCTGCCGCGCCGCCATCCAGTTGACGTTGCCGCGCAGCGTGTTGATCTCGCCGTTGTGCGCGACCATCCGGTAGGGATGGGCAAGCCGCCAGGACGGGAAGGTGTTGGTGGAGAAGCGCTGGTGGACGAGGGCGAGCGCCGATTCGAAGCGCGGGTCCTTCAGGTCGGCGTAGTAGGCACCGAGCTGGTAGGCCAGGAACATGCCCTTGTAGACGACGGTGCGCGAGGAGAGCGACACGACGTAGAAGTCCGCCTCGACGGACTGCGCCTCGGCGTAGACGCGGTTGGAGACCACCTTGCGCAGGATGTAGAGCTTGCGCTCGAAGTCCTCGTCCGAGGTGACGGAGGCCGGCCGGCCGACGAAGACCTGCCGGTGGGCCGGTTCGGTCGCAGCGATGGCGGGCGCCTTCGACAGCGAATCGTTGACGACCGGCACCTCGCGCCAGCCGAGCACGGGGCAGCCTTCCTCAGCGGCCGCCTGCTCGAAGATCGCCTTGAAGTGCAGGCGCCGCTCCTCGTCGCGCGGCATGAAGACGTGGCCGACGCCGTACTGTCCAGCCTCGGGCAGTTCGACGCCGGCCGCAGCCATTTCCGCCCGGAAGAAGGCATGCGGAACCTGCACGAGCATGCCCGCGCCGTCGCCCATCAGCGGATCGGCGCCGACGGCGCCGCGATGCGTCAGGTTCTCCAGGATCTGGAGGCCCTTCTCGATGATCGAGTGCGACTTCTCGTTCTTCATGTGCGCGATGAAGCCGACGCCGCAGGCATCGTGCTCGTTGCGCGGATCGTAGAGGCCGACGCGTCCGGGATTGGTGGTCGGAGCCACGGCCGCTTTGTCCCCGACGCGAATGGCCTGGGTCTGGGTCGGCATGGATGGCGTGATCGTCGTCATCGCTCGTGTCTCCCGTGTTCGGGGCGAAACGCCCCTGTCCCGTCCGGCGCGCATGTTAAGGCCTCCGCCTCCCCGAGGCGAGCGTCCGATCCGTCGCGCGCAAAGGCCAGCACCCAGCTCCCCCGCGCCGGGACCAAGCCGGCGAGCAGGTAAGACAGCAATGCTGACCTAATTTGACGACTTATGTCACTTGAAGCGCTTACGCGCAAGGGGACGTGCCGAGCCGGCCCCGACCGCGGCCCGACTAGGCAAGTGACCACGGACCCTTCGGACGCCCCCCGCTTGAACAAAAGGGCGGCGGGGCTTACGCCCTTTCCCATGATCTTCGCATCCGACAACTGGTCCGGCGCCCATCCCGCCGTCAACGAGTCCCTCGCCCGCCATTCCGGCGGCTTCGCCGCCGCCTACGGTGCGAGCGAGATCGACAAGGCGATCGAGAAACGCTTCAACGACGTCTTCGAGCGGGAGGTGGCCGTCTTCTTCGTCGGCACCGGCACCGCCGCCAACTCGCTCGCCTTCGCCGCCGTCAACCGGCCGGGCGGCGTCGTCATGTGCCACCGGGAAGCCCACGTCATCGAGGACGAGTGCGGCGCGCCCGAATTCTTCACCCACGGCGCGCGGATGGCGCCGGTCGACGGTCCGGACGGCTTGATCGATCCGGAGAATCTTCGGCGCGAACTGAAGCGCTTCCGCCCCGGCTTCGTTCATGCCGGCCAGCCCATGGCGGTGTCGATCAGCCAGGCGAGCGAGGCGGGAACGCTCTATTCCTTCGAGACCATCGAGGCAATCGCCGCGATCGCGCACGAGCAGAAGCTCGCGCTTCACATGGACGGCGCCCGCTTCGCGAACGCACTCGTCGCCACGAACGCCTCGCCGGCCGAGATGACCTGGAAGCGCGGCGTCGACATCCTGTCGTTCGGCGCGACGAAGAACGGCTGCTGGTGCGCCGAGGCCGTGGTCTTCTTCGACCCGGACAAGGCGCTGCAGTTCCCCTATATCCGCAAGCGCGGCGCCCAGCTCTTCTCCAAGACGCGCTTCATCGCCGCCCAGCTCGCCGCCTATCTCGACGGCGACCTTTGGCTCGACCTCGCCCGGCACTCCAACGCCATGGCCGACCGTCTGCGCGCCGGCCTCGATTCGAGCCGCCACGCGCGTCAGGCGTGGGCGACGCGCTCCAACGAGATCTTCGCCGTTCTCGACGACGGCGTCGCGCAACGCCTCCTCGCGGACGGCGCCGTGTTCTACGACTGGAACCCGCCGCACGGGCACCACGACCTCGTCGGCGCGAACGAGCGGCTCGTGCGGCTCGTCACGAGCTGGTCGACGGAACCGAAGGAGGTCGACCGCTTCTGCGCCGCCCTCGCCTGACGTCGGGCCCTCGGACGAGGGAACAGGCGAGCCGACCTGCGGGTTGTTCCTCCATCGCTGCAATGGAGGACACCCATGGCGACCGATGCATTCGAACAGGGCAAGCTGGCCTTCGCGCACAACATCCCGATGTCGGCCTGCGAGTACCCGGTCAGCTCAAGCCTTCGCTCCGACTGGATGTCGGGCTGGACGCAGGCGCGCAACGCATCGCCGAACACCGGCCATCCCGGCATGATGGGCGACGGCACCGAGGAGCAGAACCTCGGCCAGCCCGGCAATCCGCAGGCCCGGATCTCCGAAGACGAGGTCGATGCCGCCTTCGGCCAGCGCAAGCATTGACCGTTCAACCTCGACCCGCGACCTGAGGGTGGCCGGCATCGCCCCGAGCGATGCCGGCCACTTCTGATTCACGCCTGCGCGAACGAAAGCGGCGCCCCGAGGGGCGCCGCTCCGTTGTTCGCGCTGCGATCGCGGCGGACGGTCCGCCGTCAGGCGGCGTTGGCCTCGATCTGCTTGGCGTTCTCGTTGCCGGCCGACACGATGTCGATCTTGCGGGGCTTCATCGCCTCCGGGATGACCCGGACGAGGTCGACGTGGAGAAGGCCGTTCTTCAGGCTGGCGCCCTTGACCTCGACGTACTCGGCCAGCTGGAAGCGGCGCTCGAAGGCGCGCCCCGCGATGCCGCGATAGAGGAAGTCGTTCTGCTCCTTCTCCTCGGCCTTCTCGCCCTTCACGGTCAGCACGTTCTCGCGCGACTCGATGGAAAGCTCGTTCTGGCCGAAGCCCGCGACCGCCATGGTGATGCGGTAGGCGTTCTCGCCCGTGCGCTCGATGTTGTAGGGCGGATAGGTCTGGCCGTTGTCCGGCTGCGACAGACCATCCAGCATCGAGAAGAGCCGGTCGAAGCCGACGGTCGAGCGATAGAGCGGGGCGAAGTCGGTGCTACGCATGGATTGTTCTCCGTTAGAAGCAACAGGTTAGCGTGTGGCTCGGATCGCATCCCGAAGCGGCGATGCTGCCGGCCAGCGGCCCCTTTCGGCGACCGCATACAGAATTTGGTGCGCGATTCCGACGCTCGCAAGAGGCTTAAATCACGCTTTCGTGAAGATCTTCGCTCGCGTTTTTCGAGCGTCGGTCCGGCCCCAGCCCGTGCAGATGAACCGCAGATGAACACACCCTTCCGCCGGCGTTCAGACGGCCGATCCTATGGTCGCGACAGAATTCATCGGTAACCGGCTCGCGGAACCCAAGACCCAAGGACGGGTGGTTCCGCATCCTCTCCGAGCCGACGTCTCGTCCCGGCCAATACCGGGCGCGGGAACGGCCGTAGCGTCCCGTCCCTTCCGCTGCGGCCGCTCGGGCCGGGAGTTCCTTCGTGGACTCCCGGCCTCATTTTCATGTTCGGTCCGCGTCCTCCCTTTTCGCGATTTTCCTTTTTCCGCCGGGGGCCTATGACAAGGCGGACCGCTGACCGCCCCGGAAGAGCCGATGAAGACGCCCGCCCCCGTTTCGAGCCGGCTCCATCCGACGCCCGGCAATCCACTGCCCGAGGGCATCGAGAGCGGCGTCCTCGAAACGCGCGACGGCAAGATGCTGCGCTATGCCGTCTGCCCCTCGCGCGGCGCGCGGATGCGGGGCACGATCCTCCTGGCACAGGGGCGCAACGAGGCGATCGAGAAGTATTTCGAGACGATCGACGACCTCTGCGCCCTCGGCTTCGCGGTGGTCACCTTCGACTGGCGCGGTCAGGGCGGCTCGCAACGGCTCCTCGGCAACCCCGCCAAAGGACATGCGGTCGCGATCGAAGACTTCGCCGAGGACCTCGTCGGCGTCCTCGACACCGTCGCACTGAAGCTGTTTCCGCCGCCCGTCGTCATTCTCGCGCATTCCATGGGCGGCCTCGTCGCGCTCGCGGCGTCCAACGTCGTCGCCGACCGCGTCGAGCGGCTCGTGCTGACCGCCCCGCTGGTGGGCCTGCCGATGACGCGCGGCGGACTGCGACTGCGCAGCGGCGCGGCGCGGCTGTTTCGCCTGCTCGGCCTCGGCTCGGCCTCCGCTCAGCCGGCTCTGCGCAAGGGACGCGGCTGGACCTTCGCCACGAGCCCGCTCACCAGCGATCCCGATCGCTTCAAACGCAATCTGGAGATGGCGCAGGCGGCGCCGCACCTGTTCGTCGGCGCGCCGACCATCGCATGGTTCGACACCATGGCCCGAACCATGGCGGAGTTCGAGGACTCGGACGTCATCGCCGACCTGTCGATCCCGACGCTCTTCCTGGTCGCCGGCTCGGACCGCGTCGTTTCGCCGGAAGCGAGCGAGCGCCTCGCGTGGCGGATGCGCTGCGGGCACGCGCTGGTCATTCCCTTCGCGCGCCACGAATTGCTGCAGGAGGCGGATCGCTACCGCGCGCCGGCGATCGCCGCCATCGACCGGTTCCTGACCGGCCTGCCGCCCGTGGTCGATCGCGAGGCCATCGCGGCCGAGGTCGAGGCGGCGCTCGCCGACGTCGCGGCGGAGTGATCAGGCGCCGACGATTCGCAGCACCGCCTCGTGCAACCGCGGATTGGCGGACGCGACGACGTCTCCGCCTGCCTCCGCGCGCGCGCCGGCCGTGGTCGTGACGACGCCGCCGGCCTGCTCGATGATGGGGATCAGAGCCGCGATATCGTACGACTGCAGACCACTTTCGAGGACGATGTCCGCGAAGCCCGAGGCGAGCATCGCGAAGGCGTAGCAGTCCGTGCCGAAGCGGGTCAGCCGGCAGCTCGCCTCCAGCGCTTCGAAACGGCCGAGCGCCTCGCCCCTGAAAAGCCGCGGGCTGGTGGTGAAGAGCGTCGCCGCCTCGATCGTCTCCGTCGCGCGCGTCCGCAGAGCCTCCGTCTCGCCCCGCCAGGAGCGTTGCGCCTCGCGACCGTCGGCCCAGAAGCGCTCACCCGTGAAGGGCTGCGACATGATGCCCGCGCGGGCGCGCCCGTCCTCGTAGTAGCCGATCAGCGTGCCCCAGACGGGCACTCCGGAAATGAAGACGCGCGTTCCGTCGACGGGATCGATGATCCACTGGCGGGCGGAGCCACCCGTTGCGCCGAACTCCTCCCCGAGGATGCCGTCGTTCGGCCGCGTCTCGGCCAGCAGCCGGCGGATCGCCCGCTCGGCCTCGCGGTCGCCCTCGGTAACGGGATCGAAGTCGGCGGGCCGCTTGTTGTCGATGCCCATGGACCGGCGAAAGCGCGGCAGCGTTTCCGCGTCGGCCGCGTCGGCCAGGCGGTGGAGCAGCGCCGCCGTCACGTCGATCTCGCTCATGCCGCTCGCCCTTCGTTTGCGCGTCTCGATCCGCTTCGACGACGAGCTATAGGCGATGGCTCACTCCGCGGCGAGCGGCAGGTCGTCCTCGGCGCAGACGAAGCCGGCAAAGCTCGCCGCGAGTTGAAGGAGGTGGTCGCGCAGCCGGGCGAAGCCGGCATGAGGCTCGAAGCGCCGCTCGTGGGCGTAGAGCTCGCGGCTGATCTCGATCTGGATGGCGTGCACTCCTTCGGAAGGCCGGCCATAGCGCTCGGTGATGAAGCCGCCGGCATAGGGCCGGTTGCGCGTCACGTCGTAACCGAGCGAGGCGAGGCGCTCCACGCAGAACGACACGAAGCGCGGCGCCGCGCTCGTTCCGAAGCGGTCGCCGATCACCATGTCCGGCCGCCGCCCGCCCGGCATCGCCCTGACGCTGGACGGCATGGAATGGCAGTCGATCAGGATCGCCATCCCGAACCGCCGCCGCGTGTCCTGTACGAGGCGCTGGAGCGCTTCGTGGAAGGGCAGGTACACCGTCTCGATCCGCTGCAGGGCGTCGGCCGGCGCCAGCTTCCCGCGATAGATATCCTCGCGTTCTGCGACGATGCGGGGGATTGTGCCCAGCCCCCCGGCGACGCGGGCGGACCCCGAGTTGACGTAGGCCGGAAGCGCCCCGTCGAACATGGCCGGATCGAGTTCGTAGGGCTCGCGGTTCACGTCGATGTAGGCGCGCGGCAAGTTCAATGAGATCAACGGCGCGCCGAGTTCGACCACGAAGTCGAACAAGCGGTCGACGAACAGGTCCTCGGAGCGGCGGATCGCCTCGGCATCGAGCCGGGAGGCATCGAGAAACGCCTGCGGATAATGGCGGCCGCTGTGCGGCGAGCAGAACACGAAGGGGATGGACTGGAGCTTGGGAGCGGCGATCTCGAACGGCTGGATCCCGCCGTCCGGTCTTGGCGAAAACGGTCGTGTCTCGGTCAAGGCGCGCCTTTCAGGAAAGCTTCCACCCCTATATCGTGTCCCATCGAAAAATGCCGCTCGTTCCTTTTAGAAAATGTTGCCCCCTTCTGCTAGGGTGCCACACTCGTAACGTAGCCTCCGCCGAGTTCGTTGCCTCGGCGTTTCCGGATGATCCGAATGTCCAAGATCCTTCTCGCCGAAGATGACAACGACATGCGCCGCTTCCTCGCCAAGGCCCTGGAAAAGGCCGGCTACGAGGTGGTCGCGTTCGACAACGGCGGAAGCGCCTACGAGCGGCTCCGCGAGGAGCCCTTCTCCCTTCTCCTGACCGACATCGTCATGCCGGAGATGGACGGGATCGAGCTGGCGCGACGTGCCACGGAACTCGATCCGGATCTGAAGGTGATGTTCATCACGGGCTTCGCCGCGGTCGCCCTGAATCCCGACTCCAAGGCTCCGCGCGACGCCAAGATCCTGTCGAAGCCCTTTCACCTGCGCGAGCTGGTGGACGAAGTCGGCAAGATGCTCGAAGACGCCGCCTGAGCCGCTCGTCGGCCCTCCGATACGAGGAGCGCCCCTTTGGCCGCCGAGCCGGCCGGGAGGGCGCTCGTCGCTTCCTTCCTTCCTCGCAAGCGCCACCTGAACGGCGGCCCGGAACCCTTGTTTCCACCTTCCCGCGCTTCGTGGAAATGTCCGGCAAAAAGGCTGAAATCCAGGCTTGACGGTGGCGCGGCCACATGGTCTAAGCCCCCTCGTCGGTTGGGCGCGTAGCTCAGCGGGAGAGCACTACGTTGACATCGTAGGGGTCACAGGTTCAATCCCTGTCGCGCCCACCATCCGACAACTCTCTCATATCGCTGGCGATTTTGCGTCGATTGACGCGAGGTGCGAGAGCCCTCGGGCACCGGCTTCGGCACCCGCTTCCTTTCGGCCGGCTCTCGCCACACGTCCTGGCGGCTACTTCCTGCGCCCCGCCCTGCCCGACGTGAAGGCCTTCCCGATCGAGATCTGGAAGGCGGGATCGTGGTGGGCGTAGACGCGGATCAGCGTGTTCGTGTTCATGCCGAGGTAGCCGGCGACGGCGTGGACATCCTCGTCGGCCTGGAGGAGCCACGTCGCGGCGGTGTGCCGGAGCGAGTGGCGGACGATCTCCGAGCCCTCCTTCGCCAGCACCTCGTCGACGAGGCGCCGGAAGGCCTGCTTTGGGTCCCCGGGCTTGCCCTTGTGTTGGCCAGCGCTACAGACACCACACGAGCCGGCTTGCGCTCGAGCAGTTGCTTCGCCCAAGTCCTTCCGGGGCTGTCCTGTCGCGCCAGTCGGATCACCGACGTTGCACCGACGACAAGCAGCCGTCGGATCGTACCGTCACCCTGCTTGCTGATGCCGCCGAGCCGTTCCTTGCCGCCGCTGGAATGAGGTCGAGGCGTGAGGCCGAGCCAAGCTGCAAAGTGTCGTCCGGAGCCGAACAGGGTTGGATCAGGAACCGCAGCGGAGATCATGCTGGCCGTGATCGGTCCTATGCCAGGGATCGTCATCAGACGGCGGCTTGCAGCATCGCTCCGGCACCAGGAAAGGATCTGCTTCTCCGCCTCCCCGACTTCGCCGTCGACCTTGTCCATCTGATCGATCAGGCGCTGGAAAGCTGATACCGCCAGCTTCGGTAGGCTGCTGCGCTGGGCATGGAACTGGACGATGGCGCTCTTCAGCCCGCCCGGTCCCAACGCGGAGACTATGCCCAACTCGGCAAGATGGCCGCGAAGTGCGTTGATCAGCATGGTCCGCTGACGAACCAGCAGTTCCCGCACTTTGTGCATCATCAGCACGGCCTGCTGATCGACGGTCTTGATCGCCACAAAGCGCATGGTGGGCCTGGTGACGGCTTCGGCGATCGCCTCGGCATCTGCGGCGTCCGTCTTCCCACGCTTGACGTAGGGCTTCACATAGGCAGGCGGCATCAGCTTCACCTCATGGCCGAGCTTGATCAGTTCACGCGCCCAATGGTGTGCTGTGCCGCAGGCTTCCATGCCGACGAGACAAGGAGACAGCTTGGCGAAGAAGGCCAAGACCTCGGCCCGGCGCAGTGAACGGCGTACGAGAACCTTTCCCCGATCGTCGATGCCGTGAACCTGGAAGACGTTCTTCGCCAGATCGAGACCGATGATGCTGACCCGTGTCATGGATGGCTCCTGTCGATGGGAAGGTGAACGACCGCATCCTGTCACACCGATGCCGGTAGCAGGGGCCGTCCACACCATCAGACGTGGTTGGGATGCTCTGGTCGAAGCGGAACGCACGAGCCGTCGTACAGCCAGAGCCGGCCACGCCTGGGCTGCTTGGCCGGCACCTTCAGGCCTTCCTGCCGCCAGATGCGCTCCACCCGCTTTACGTTCACGAGCCAGCCAGCCTCGCGAAGCAAGGCCGTGATCCGGCGCCTCTCGGCGATTGCGAGCAATCGCCTGCCGGCCAAGGGATAGCCGTAGCGTCCATACTGCGTCGCCAGCTCGATGATGTCGGCCCTCAGCGCCGCATCGTCAGATCGCCCCTTGGGCGCCTTGCGCTGTGTTGACCGCTGCTGCCCCAGGACCCGGCACGCCAAACGCTCCTTGACGCCATACTTCTTCATGACGTGCTCGATGCATCTGCGACGCCGGGCGGGGCTCACCAGTTTCCCGAGGCGGCCTCCTTGAGGATCAGCTTCTCGAGCGTCAGATTCGAGACCGCCTTGCGCAGGCGCTCGTTCTCGCGTCCCAACTCCTTCAGCCGCTTCACCTGGTCGACCTTCAGCCCGCCATACTCCTTGCGCCAGCGGTAGTAGGTGAAGCTCGTCACGCTGATCGTGCGCACCGCTTCAGCAACAGTGCGACCTTGCGACACGAGAACGTCCACCTGCCGCAGCTTGGCGACGATCTCTTCCGGGCTCGGCTTCTTCCTCGGCATTCTCGGCATCCTCCAAAGGCTCAAAGCCTACTTCACGGAGGACCACTTAGCGTAATCGCAGGTGGCACCTCTCGCCGAGGGCGAAGCGGTTCCCCAAGCTGGTCATCCAGCAAAGATCGGCGTTGCCGACA
>CANJKV010000081.1 GCA_947474855.1 Aurantimonadaceae bacterium
AACGACCGCAAGCTGCCGGACAAGGCGATCGACGTGATCGACGAGACCGGCGCCTCGCAGATGCTCCTGCCCGAGGCCAAGCGGAAGAAGCAGATCGGCGTCAAGGAGATCGAGGCGACGATCGCCAGCATGGCGCGCATCCCGCCCAAATCCGTCTCCAAGGACGACGAGATGGTTCTCTCGAACCTTTCCGAGTCGCTGAAGCGGGTGGTCTACGGCCAGGACGCGGCGATCGAGGCGCTCACCTCGGCGATCAAGCTCGCCCGGGCTGGTCTGCGCGAGCCGGACAAGCCGATCGGCTCCTACCTCTTCTCCGGCCCGACCGGCGTCGGCAAGACCGAGGTCGCGCGCCAGCTCGCCTCGACGCTCGGCGTGGAGCTCCTGCGATTCGACATGTCGGAGTACATGGAGCGGCACACCGTCTCGCGGCTGATCGGCGCTCCTCCGGGCTATGTCGGCTTCGACCAGGGCGGCCTCTTGACCGATGGCGTCGACCAGCATCCGCATTGCGTGCTGCTGCTCGATGAGATCGAAAAGGCGCATCCGGACCTGTTCAACATCCTGCTTCAGGTCATGGACCACGGGAAGCTCACGGACCACAACGGCAAGCGCATCGACTTCCGCAACGTCATCCTGATCATGACGACGAATGCGGGCGCCTCCGAGATGGCCCGGGCCGCGATCGGCTTCGGCTCCTCGAAGCGGACGGGTGCGGACGAGGAGGCGATCAACCGCCTGTTCACGCCGGAGTTCCGCAACCGCCTCGACGCGATCATCCCCTTCGGCCCGCTGCCGACGCCGGTGATCCATCAGGTGGTCGAGAAGTTCGTCATGCAGCTCGAGGCCCAGCTCTCCGAGCGGGGCGTCACCTTCGAGCTGTCGCCGGAGGCGATCACCTGGCTCGCCGAGAAGGGCTACGACGAGCACATGGGCGCGCGTCCGCTCGGCCGAGTCATCCAGGAGCACATCAAGAAGCCGCTGGCTGACGAGGTGCTCTTCGGCAAGCTCAAGCGCGGCGGCACCGTCAAGGTGACGATCGCCGAGGGTGAGAACGGCGAGAAGCGGATCGTCCTCGAGACGATCGCCGACGAGGTTCCACCCAAGCCCAGGGGTGCGAAGGGTCGCAAGCTCGCGGCGGTGGCGTCCGACGGCTCGGAGATCGAGGACGACGACGAGATCGACGAGGACGACGACGACAACGAGGGCGACGACGACGGGCCGGAGGCGGAAGCCTCACTGCGCGCCGGCGCCGAGGTCGAGGAGCCATCCGCCGCGCCCGAGACAGCCGGCGAGAAGAACGCGGGCAAGCGGGGCGGCACGGTCCCGAAGGTTCCGCGCCGACTTCACTGATCCGACAGAATCGGATTGAAGGAACCGCCCCCCGACGTTCGGGGGGCGGTTTCATTTTGGGGTCGGCGAACCCGGCAGGGGGCAGCAGATGGGGGCAGCGGCGCCTGGACCGAAGGATCACGACGACGGGGACGGCTCGACCGTTTTCTGGGTCCTGCAGGGCATGCGGGGCATTCTCAGCACGCCCGCTCTGATTCTCTCGACGGCGATGATCGGCTTCGCCGGCCTCGCGCGCGAGGCCGGTCTCGGCTGGTTGGAGGCCTCGTTCATGAGCCTCATGATCTGGGCGCTGCCGGCTCAGATCATCCTGATCGGCGCGATCACCGCCGGCACGTCGCTGGCGGCCGCCGCCTTTGCGGTCGCGCTCTCCTCGCTGCGTCTGACGCCGATGGTGGTGGCGCTCGCACCCGAGCTGAAGGGACCGCGCACGCGGCGCGTGACTCTCTATCTTCTCTCGCACTTCGTCGCGATCACCGCCTGGGTGTTCGCGATGGAGCGCGTCGGCCGCGTGCCGCGCGACATGCGCACCGCCTTCTTCGCGGGCTTCGCGGTGACGCTGACGCTTGCCAACACGGTGCTGATCGCGGTCGTCTTCAACCTCATCGGCCAGCTTCCGGCACTTGTCACCGGCGCGCTCGCCTTCCTGACGCCCGTCTATTTTCTGTCGAGCCTCTACGGCTCCGCACGCGATCTGGCGGGGCGCCTTGCGCTCGTCTTCGGCATGCTGGCACTGCCGCTCGCGCATGCCGTCGCACCGCAATTCGAGCTGGTGGTCGCGGGACTGCTCGGGGGCGTGCCGGCCTTCGTCATCGGTCGCTTGCTTGAGGCGCGACGGGCGCCGTGATCCTCGACCTCAGCTACCGCTCGATCGATGCGCCCTGGTGGCCCTTCGTCTTCATCCTGCTCGCGGGATGGCTGCCGACCGACATCTGGCGCTTCCTGGGCATCGCTTCGGCCGGCGGCGTCCGCGACGACGCGACGGCGGCGAAGCTGGCCCGAACGATCGCGACCGCACTCGTCGCGGCGGTGATCGCGCAGCTCGTGCTCTACCCGTCAGGCGAACTCGCCAAGCTGCCGACCTGGCTCCGCGTCGCCTCCATCGCGAGCGGCTTCGGTACCTACGTCTTCGGCGGCCGGCGCATTCTTGGCGGCATCGCGGTGGCGGAAGTCGTGCTGGTCGGAGGCGCGCTGCTGCTCGACGAGTTTGGCGCCGGATGAGGCGCCTCGCTGGCTAGTCCAGCTGCGCGCGAATCGCCTCCGCCTGCTCCGCAAGCACGGTGTTGTCCGCCATGCCGCTCCCGTGGCGCATGAGGTCGACGCCCTCGTAACGGGGAATGACGTGGACGTGGAGGTGAAACACCGTCTGTCCGGCCGGCGCCTCGTTGAACTGGCAGACGAATACGCCGTCGGCGCCGAACGCCGCTTTTGCCGCCCGCGCCAGGCGGGCCGCCGCGGGGAGGAGCTTGGCGAGCGCCTCGTCGGAGGCGTCGAGGAGATTGCGCGAGGGCGCCTTGGGGATGACGAGGCAATGGCCCTTGGATTGAGGCATGACGTCCATGATGGCCAGAACGTCTTCGTCCTCGAACAGCTTATGGCTCGGGATTTCGCCGCGCAGGATCTTGCCGAAGATGTTTGTCGAATCGTAGTCGGCGGCCATGGCCCGTCTCCTCGCCTGTTGACTGGGCGAGAACTAGTCGTCCTCCCGCGCCGCGTCCACAGCTCCACCGGCACGCTCGCCGCGGCGGAAGGGCGTGTGGTCGCCGAGGATGTCCTGCATCCGCTCCACCTCCGCCCGCTCGGAGTCGAGGTAGGACGCGATGGCGCGGCGCAGGCCGGGATGGGCGACATAGTGGGCGGAATGGGTCGTTACCGGCTCGTAACCGCGGGCGAGCTTGTGCTGCCCCTGCGCACCGGCCTCGACCACCTCCAATTCGTGCGCGATCGCATAGTCGATCGCCTGATGGTAGCAGACCTCGAAGTGCAGGAAGGGATGCTCCTCGATGCAGCCCCAGTTGCGCCCGTAGATGCGGCGCCGGCCGAGGAAGTTCAGGGCGCCGGCGATATAGCGGCCCTCGCGCTTGGCCATGACGAGAAGGACGCGGCTGCCGAGCCGCTCTCCGATTAGGCTGAAGAAGCGCCGATTGAGATAGGGGCGCCCCCATTTACGCCCGCCCGTGTCCATGTAGAATTCGTAGAAGGCGTCCCAGACGGGCTCCGTCAGATCGGCGCCGGTCAGCTGCTCGATCGCGATGCCGTTCGCCAAGGCCTCGCGCCGCTCCTTCTTCAGAGCCTTGCGCTTGCGGGAAGCGAGGGTGTCAAGGAAATCGTCGTAGCTGCCGTAGCCGCGGTTGACGAAGTGGAACTGCTGGTCGGTCCGGTGCAGCCAACCGGACGCCTCCGCGGTCGCGAGGTCGTCCGCCTCCAGGAAGGTGGCGTGGGCGGAGGAGATGCCGGTCTGGCGCACATAGGCCTCGACGCCGGCGGCGAGGGTCGCGCGGCGCGCCTCGATGCCCGGCTCGGACCCGACGAGAAAGCGCGGTCCGGTGGCCGGCGTGAAGGGCACCGAGAGCTGGAGCTTGGGATAGTAGTCGCCCCCCGCCCGCTCGAAGGCATCCGCCCAGCCATGGTCGAACACGTACTCGCCCTGGCTATGGCTCTTTGCATAGGCGGGCGCCGCGCCGACGGTCGATCCGTCCGGGTCCTGCAGAAGGAGGTGCTGCGGCTGCCAGCCCGAGCGGCCGCCGACGCAGCCACTGTCTTCCAACGCCGACAAGAACTGGTGCGACAGGAAGGGGTTGTCCGGCAGGCCGTCGGGACCGATGATGCCGTCGGTCGCGGCCAGCCTGTTCCAGGTCCCGGCCGGTATGGCCGAGAGCCGGTCCGAAACGGCGATCGAGACCGCCTGCGTGTCGTCGTTCTTCGCGCTGCGGCGCCGATCCGTCATGCCGACAGACTTATGGGCGCGCCGCGATTCCGCAAGCGCTTACCCGCTTCTCACGCCTGCGGCCGAAAGCCCTCGAAGGTCATCTGGTCGGCGTGAAGTCGGCTCCAGTCGCGTTCCTCGAGCGTACGCACGGTCCAGGTCAGCACGGGCGCGCTCAGCTCTTCGCGCACGTGGCTCGTGAACGCGTTGGGCAGATGATGGACCGAATAGGAGGTGAACGTGCAGCCCCTGTCGTAGAGGGCGCGGTGGCGCTCCAGCTCGGCCGCCGACGTACCCTCCGCCGTTAGTCCGACCGGGCGCTCGACTCCCGCGGCGATCAGGCCTTCGACGAGCCAGGCGTCGAAGGACATGAGGGCGAGGGGGCCGTCATAGGCGTCGACGAGATCTTTGATGGCCGGGATATAGTGTCCGTCGGCGGCGGCGCTTTCGCCCTTCAGCTCCATGAGGATAGGGACGCGGCCGGCGACGGCATCGAGGAAGGCGGCGACGGTCGGGATGCCCTCGGCCGTCTCGCCCAGCCGGAGCGCAGCGATGGCGGCGTCGTCCTGTACTCGGATCCGGCCCGTGCCGCTGGTCAGCCGGTCGAGCGTGTCGTCGTGGAAGATGTGCGGCGTGCCGTCGGCCGACAGCTGGACGTCGCACTCGATGGCGAACCCCTCGTCGATCGCCAGCAGGGCGGCGGCGAGCGAGTTCTCGTAAACGGCGCGATTGCCGTCGTGCAGGCCGCGATGGGCGATCGGCCGTGCCGTCAGCCAGGACAGGTCGGCCATGGCTCAAGCGACCTCGAAGAGCGCCTCGATCTCCACCGCCGCGTCGAGCGGCAGCGAAGGCGAGCCCACCGCCGAGCGGGCATGACGGCCGGCATCGCCCAGGATCTCGACGAGGAAGTCGGACGCGCCGTTGGCCACCTTGTGCTGCTCGGTGAATCCCGGCTCGCTGGACACGAAGATGGTGAGCTTCAGCAGGCGCTTGATGCGGCCGAGATCGCCCCCGAGGGCCGCCTTCGCCTGGGCCAGGATGTTGATCGCGCAGAAGCGCGCCGCCTTCTGGCCCTCTTCGACGGAGACTGCGCCGCCGAGCTTGCCTGTTACGGCCACCTTGCCGCCGTCGAGCGGCAGCTGGCCTGACGTCTGGAGGAGCGAGCCGTAGAGAACGTAGGCCACGTAGTTGGCGACGGGCGCAGCCGCGTCCGGCAGCGTGACTCCGGCGTTATCGAGGCGTTCGGCGATCGTCTGGCTCATGGGGTCCGTCCTTCCCTTGTTTGCCGCGGCAGGAGCGATGCTCTACCGTTGGAGGCAGCGCCGAAGCGCCGTCATCTCGAAGGGCCTTGTGTCATGACCGGCAAACCTCTGTCCATCGCGGCCCTTGCCGCGCTGTGGCTCACTGCCCCGGCTGGCGCCGTCGAGCTGCAGCCGCACCGCGCCTCCTACGACCTCAAGCTCACGGGTCAGTCGGAAGAGGTCGAAGGCGGGGAAGGGCGCATCGCGATCGAGCTCGCCCGGCCCAGCTGCGAGAGCTACAGTCTCGAGTATCGCTTCGTCGCTCGCTTCGTACAGGCGAGCGAGATCACCGTCACCGATCAGCGGACCAATTCGACCGAGGCCGCCGACGGGCGCCGGTTCACGTTCGAGACGAGGACCCTTCTGGACGGAAACGAGCAGTCTGAGATTCGCGGCAGCGCTGTGAACGAGAACGGCGCCACGGTGGTTACCATGGAGGCGCCGGCGAGCCGGCGCATCGAGCTGCCGGCTTCGATCTTTCCGATGCAGCACACCGAGAATCTCGTGGCGGCGGCGCTCGCCGGCCGCAGCGTGGTGGAGACACCGCTCTTCGACGGCGACGACGAGGCGGAAAAGCTCCTGACGAGCACGGCGATCATCACGCCGGTCGCCAAGCCGTCGAGCGGGCAGAGCAAGGACGTGAGACCCGACAAGGGCGCTGCCCTCAAGGACATGCGGGCTTGGCGCGTCACCGAGTCCTTCTACAACAAGGACAGCAACGAGGACGGCATGCCGATCTTCGAGACGGCCTTCACTCTGTTCGAGAACGGCGTGTCGGACGACCTCGTCATGAAGTTCGAGGGCTACAGCTTCGAGGGCGGCCTCGCCTCCCTGGACTATCTCGAAGCGCCAGCCTGCCCTTGAGCGGAGGGGGTGAATGCCGCACGCCGCTTCCCATATGAGGCTTGTCGTCGCCTTGCCGGATCGGATGATCTGGTGTAAGGCGCGACCATTCCACACACGGAAGTCGGGTGCGTAGGCTCGGGTCCTGAAGATCCGGACGACGTCCCACCGGTGGCGAGTCATGGGGATTCGCTTCGTTCCGTGGAGGCTCAACCGGTAAAGGACCAGTTCATGGCTCTGCCAGACTATTCGATGCGCCAGCTCCTCGAGGCGGGCGTCCACTTCGGCCACCAGACCCATCGCTGGAACCCGAAGATGGCGCCCTACATCTTCGGTGCGCGCAACAACATCCACATCCTCGATCTCGCCCAGACGGTGCCGATGCTGCACCGCGCGCTGCAGGCGGTGTCCGACACCGTTGCCAAGGGCGGCCGCGTGCTCTTCGTCGGCACGAAGCGCCAGGCGTCCGAGATCGTCGCCGATGCGGCTAACCGCTCGGCGCAGTACTACGTCAATGCCCGCTGGCTCGGCGGCATGCTGACGAACTGGAAGACCATCTCGAACTCGATCCAGCGCCTGCGCAAGCTCGACGAGATGCTCTCCGGAGAGGCTCAGGGCTACTCCAAGAAGGAGCGCCTGACCCTTCAGCGCGAGCGCGACAAGCTCGACCGCGCCCTCGGCGGCATCAAGGACATGGGCGGCGTGCCGGACATGATCTTCATCATCGACACCAACAAGGAGTCGATCGCGATCGAGGAAGCCAAGCGCCTCCACATCCCGGTCGTCGCCGTGGTGGATTCGAACTGTGATCCGACGCCGATCGACTTCCCGATCCCGGGCAACGACGACGCCGCCCGCGCCATCACGCTCTACTGCGATCTGATCGCGCGCGCCGCCGTCGACGGCATCGCGCGCCAGCAGGGCGCGATGGGCATGGACATCGGCGCGATGGAAGAGGCTCCGATCGAGACCGAGCTGTCCGCCGAGGAAGCTCCGGCCGTCGCCGACGACCAGCAGACCGCCGCGGCCTGAGCCGCGAGGCAGCGATCCATCGAAGGTCCGCCCGAGCGGGCGGGCCTTCATCCCGACTGAGACGCCCGTCATCCGGGCGTCATCCTTCCGGCGCACCAGTTCTCGACAGAGCCGGTGCGCCCAATCGTTTCTGAAGAGGGAACCATGAGCATTTCCGCCGCGATGGTGAAGGAGCTGCGCGAGAAGACCGGCGCAGGCATGATGGACTGCAAGGCCGCTCTCGCCGAGACCAACGGCGACATGGAGGCGGCGATCGACTGGCTCCGCAAGAAGGGCATCGCCAAGGCCGACAAGAAGTCGGGCCGCACGGCAGCGGAGGGCCTCATCGGCGTCGCTTCGTCCGGCAACAAGGCCGTCGCCGTCGAGATCAACTCCGAGACCGACTTCGTCGCCCGCAACGAGGCCTTTCAGGCGCTCGTGCGCGAGGTGGCCCAGGTCGCGCTGACCACCGACGGCACGGTCGAGGCCGTTTCGGCCGCGAGCCATCCGACCAGCGGCAAGTCGGTCGTCGACACCATCAAGGACGCCGTCGCCACGATCGGCGAGAACCTGCAGCTCCGCCGTTCGGCCCAGCTTCAGGTCGGCGAGGGTGTCGTCGCGACCTACGTCCACAACCAGGCCGCCGACGGCCTCGGCAAGCTCGGTGTTCTCGTCGCCATCGAATCGACCGGCGACAAGGCTGCCCTGGCCGCCTTCGGCCGCCAGGTCGCCATGCACGTCGCCGCGACCAACCCGCTCTCGCTCTCCGAGAGCGAGATCGACCCGGCCGTCGTCGAGCGCGAGAAGGCGATCTTCTCCGATCAGGCGCGCCAGTCCGGCAAGCCCGAGAACATCATCGAGAAGATGGTCGAGGGACGCCTGCGCAAGTTCTACGAGGAGGTCGTCCTCCTGAAGCAGAACTTCGTCATCAATCCGGACCTGACGGTCGAAAAGGCGCTCAAGGACGCCGAGAAGGACTTCGGTGCTCCGGCCAAGATCGTCGCCTTCTCGCGCCTGGCGCTGGGCGAAGGCATCGAGCGCGAAGCGAGCGACTTCGCCGCCGAGGTTGCCGCCGCGGCCGGCAAGAAGTAAGCCGAGCTTCCAATCGCTGCAGACCCGAGGGGCGTCCGCTTCACAAGCGGACGCCCTTCCTGTATCCGGCACGGCGGCAAGGCGGCGGAGAGGATTACGGCATGACCTTCAAGCGGATACTTCTGAAGGCGTCCGGCGAGGCTCTCATGGGCAGCCAGGGCTTCGGCATCGATGTCGCCGTGGTCGACCGCATCGCGGCCGATATCGCGGCCGTCCACGCGAAGGGCGTCGAGATTTCCATCGTCATCGGCGGCGGCAACATATTCCGCGGCGTCGCGGTAGCCTCGCGCGGCGGCGACCGCGTGACCGGCGACCACATGGGAATGCTCGGCACGGTGATCAACGCGCTCGCCCTGCGCACCTCGCTCGTCAAGCTCGGAGTCGAAGCCGTCGTCCTGTCGGCCATCGCCATGCCGGAGCTCTGCGAAAGCTTCTCCCAGCGTGCCGCCCGCGCCCACGCCGATGCGGGCCGGGTCGTCATCTTCGCCGGCGGCACCGGCAATCCGTTCTTCACGACCGACTCGGCCGGAGCGCTGCGCGCCGCTGAGATGGGCGCCGAGGCCCTGTTCAAAGGCACGCAGGTCGACGGCATCTACTCGGCCGACCCCAAGCTCGACCCGACCGCGACGCGCTACGACCGCCTGACCCATTCCGAGGTTCTCGACAAGCGCCTGGCCGTGATGGACATCGCCGCCGTCGCGCTGGCGCGGGAGAACAGGATCCCCGTCGTGGTGTTCTCGATCCACCAGCCGGGCGAGCTCGAACGTATCCTCGACGGGCGCGGACGCGCCACGATCGTATCCGACTGAACCAGACGAACGCGTCATCGAAGGAGAAGGCCATGGCCAGCCTCGACATCAAGGAACTGCAGCGCCGCATGGACGGGGCGATCAACAGCTTCAAGAGCGACCTCGCCGGCCTTCGCACCGGCCGCGCCTCGCCCAATCTCCTCGATCCGATCATGGTCGACGCCTACGGCTCCTCGATGCCGCTGAACCAAGTCGCCAACATCACCGTGCCCGAAGCGCGCATGGTGGCGGTCACGGTCTGGGACAAGCAGATGGTGGGGAAGGTCGAGCGGGCCATCCGCGAGAGCAGCCTCGGCCTCAACCCGATCACCGACGGACAGACGCTGCGTATTCCGCTTCCGGAACTGAACGAGCAGCGCCGAAAGGAATTAGTCAAGGTCGCCCATCAATATGGCGAGAGCGCCCGTGTCGCCGCCCGCCACGTCCGCCGCGACGGCATGGACAGCCTCAAAAAGATGGAGAAGGACGGCGATATCGGGCAGGATGAGAGCCGGCAGATGTCCGACAAGGTCCAGAAGATGACCGACGATACCATCGCCGAGATCGACAAGCTGCTTTCCGCCAAGGAAGGCGAGATCATGCAGGTCTGAGCGCGCGGTTCGCGCGTCGTTTTCATCGATTGGCAAGGACGGTTTTCGGTGCGGCATCCTCGACACGTCGCCATCATCATGGACGGAAACGGACGCTGGGCGAAGTCCCGCGGCCTTCCGCGATCCATGGGGCATCGCCGCGGCGTGGAAGCGGTGCGCAGCGCCGTTCGCGCGGCGGGTGAGATGGGCATCGAGGTCCTGACCCTCTTCGCCTTCTCCTCCGAAAACTGGCGCCGGCCGAGGGAGGAGGTCGACGAGCTTCTCGGCCTTCTCAAGCACTTCATCCGCCGCGACCTCGCCGACCTCCACAAGGAAGGCGTCAAGGTCCGGGTGATCGGCGCGCGCGACAACCTGTCGGCCGATATCCTCGGTCTCCTGGAGGAAGCCGAGAACCTCACCCGCAACAATGATCGACAAACGCTCGTCATCGCCTTCAACTACGGCGCCCGCGACGAGGTCGCCCGCGCCATGCGCCGCATCGCTGAGAAGTTCGCGGCCGGCGAGATACCCGCCGACAAGCTGACGGCGGAATGCCTCGACCAGCATCTCGATACGGCCGGCATCCCGGATCCCGATCTCATCATCCGCACGAGCGGCGAACTCCGCTTGTCCAATTTCCTGCTGTGGCAGGCCGCATACTCAGAATTCGTCTTCCTTCCCTGCCTCTGGCCCGATTTTGATCGGCGCGCCTTCGAGGAAGCGCTCGCGCAGTATGCAAGTCGCGATCGGCGCTACGGCGGGATCTCCTGCGACATCGCGATATAGTCCCGGCCGATGGGTCTCAGCCTCCGTCGCATCATCGAAGCGCCCACCTGGGCGGATCTCAAGTCTCGTCTGATCTCGGCCGTCGTGCTCGGCCTCGTCGTCCTGGCGCTGCTGATCACGGGCGGATGGCCGTTCCGCGTTCTGTGCTGCGCCGCCGCGGTGATCGTCTTCGACGAATGGGCGCGCATGACGCGAGCCAAGCGGGCAGGGCCGATCTTCACGTTCGCCCGCCGAACGCTGCTCCTGTCGCTGCTCCTGTTCTTCTTCGGCTTCAACACGCTGGCCGTGGCGGTGGTCGCGCTCGGCAGCCTCTTCATCGCCTTCGTGGACCGGCGTGAGCGCAAGGCCGACTGGGTGCTCGGCGGCCTCGTCTACGCGGCGCTGGCCGGTCTCGCGCCCGGCATGCTGCGCGGTGACGAGATCGAGGGTCTCGCGGCGCTCGGCTTCGTGATCTGCATCGTCTGGCCGACAGACATTTTCGCCTATTTTGCCGGCCGGACCTTCGGCGGTCCCAAGCTCCTGCCGGCGGTTTCGCCGAAGAAGACGATCTCGGGAGCGGTCGGGGGCCTCGTCGCGGGCGTGGTGTTCGGCGTCGCCTTCTTCTGGTGGGTCACCGGTTTCGTGTCGGTCTTCGTGGTCGTGCTCGCCGCGGTCCTTTCGGTGATCGGGCAGGCCGGCGATCTGTTCGAGTCCTGGGTCAAGCGGCGCTTCGGCGTGAAGGACTCGGGCCGGATCATTCCGGGACACGGCGGACTGATGGATCGCGTCGACGCGCTCCTCGTCGCGATCGCGGCGGCCTGGGCGGTCGGCACTCTGATGCATGGATTCGCGCATCCGGCCCGCGCCATATTTCAGCTATAAGGCGGGGCGGACGGCACGCCCGCCCTCCCGGCGACAAGGAGCGACATCAGATGGATTTCGGTGCGGGCTTCGCCTCGCTGTGGAGCGGCGTTCTCGTCTGGATCGTTCCGTTCCTCTTCGTCCTGACCGTGATCGTGTTCTTCCACGAACTCGGACACTTCCTCGTCGGCCGCTGGTGCGGCATTCGCGTTCTCGCCTTCTCGATCGGCTTCGGTCCTGAGATCGTCGGCTTCAACGATCGCCGCGGCACGCGCTGGAAGCTCTGCGCCATCCCGCTGGGCGGCTATGTCCGCTTCCTCGGCGACGAGAACGCCGCGAGCGTGCCCGACCGGGCGGCCGTCGACCGGATGACGGCGCAGGAGCGCTCGGAAGCCTTTCCGGCCAAGAGCGTCGGGCGCCGAGCCGCGACGGTCGCCGCGGGCCCGATCGCCAACTTCCTCCTGACCATCGCGATCTTCACCGGAGTCGGCTTCTTCGAAGGACGCGTCGTCGGCGATCCCGTCGTGGCCGAGGTTCGCGCCGGCTCGCCGGCCGCAGCGGCGGGCTTCCAGCCGGGCGATCGCGTCGTTTCGGCCGACGGCGAGCCGCTGACCTATTTCAGCGATCTCCAGCGCTACGTCTCGTCCCGCGCCGATTCGCCGATCGAAATGGTGGTCAACCGCGACGGGCGGGATGTGCAGCTGACCGTCACGCCGCGCACCGAGACCCAGACCGACCCCTTCGGAAACACCTTCACGCAGCCCGTGATCGGCCTGGTCGCCAACGACCAGTCCTCCGCCTTCCGCGTCGAAGAACTGTCGGCGCTCGAATCGGTGCAGTTCGGGCTATCCCAGACCTGGTTCATCACCGAGCGCACCTTCGCCTTCATGCGCGAACTGGTACAGGGCAAGCAGGACGTCAGCCAGATCGGCGGGCCGATCCGCATCGCCGAGATGTCGGGGCAGGTCTCGACGCTGGGCTTCGCGGCGCTCCTCAACATGGCGGCCGTCCTGTCGGTTTCGATCGGTATCCTCAACCTTCTGCCGATCCCCATGCTGGACGGCGGCCATCTTCTCTTCTACGCATACGAGGCGGTCAGGGGACGGCCGCTGAGCGAGCGGGTGCAGGAGATCGCCTTCCGCATCGGCTTCGTTCTGGTCATGGCGCTGATGCTCTTCGCCTTCTGGAACGACACGCTGGGGCGCGCCTGAAGGCATCCGCCGGGAAGGGGGGCGACGTTGACCGTTCGTTTACCATGCCGGTCTCGCGACGTGACGCGGCTGCAACGGTTTGTCGAATCCTCAAGGACTTCGGTCCAGTTTGCTTGAACCGTCCTCGTAAGCCGGTAAAACGCAAACGGGGGCGAGGCTGTGCTCAAGCTTGCGCGACGTCTTGGAAATTTAGGGTGATGGGGCCGATGAAGCCTGGTTCAAAGCTTTTCAAAGCCGCCTCGGCGCTCGCATTGTCCTCGACGATCATGGCGAGCCTGCCGCTCGCCCTGGTGACGAGCGCGGCGGCTGCAGTGGTGAACAGGGTCGAGGTGCGGGGCAACCAGCGCGTCGACGCCGAAACCGTGCGGTCCTTCATTCAGATCCGCCCCGGCCAGAACGTCGGCGAGTCCGAGATCGACGAGGCGGTTCGTCGCCTCTTCTCGACGGGGCTCTTCTCCGACGTCCGCATCAGCCAGTCCGGCGGAACGCTCGTCGTCAACGTCGATGAGAATCAGATCGTCAATCAGGTCCTCTTCCAGGGCAATTCGCGCCTGAAGGATCCGCAGCTCGCATCCGTCGTCCAGACGCAGCCGCGCGGTGCCTATTCCGCCCAGACGGCACAGGCCGACGTCGCCTCGATCCGCGAGGCTTATACCCGGATCGGCCGCGCCGACGCGGGGATCAGCGTTCGCACGATCCCCGTCGAGGGGAATCGCGTCAACGTCGTGTTCGACATCCAGGAAGGCGATCGCACCCAGATCCAGTCGATCAGCTTCGTCGGCAACAATGCCTTCAGCGACGCCCGCCTGAAGCAGGTCATCTCGCTGCGCGAGTCGGGCCTCCTCTCCTTCCTGCAGCGCAACGACGTCTACGATCAGGACCGCCTGCGCGCCGACGAGGAGACGCTGCGGCGCTTCTACTACAATCGCGGCTATGCCGACTTCCGCGTCGTGTCCTCGGTGGCCGAACTCGACGAGACGCAGAACAAGTATTTCATCACCGTCACGGTCGACGAAGGCGAGCGCTACACCTTCGGCAACGTGTCCATCGACTCCTCGGTGGCCGGCGTCGACACGGCGGCGCTGCAAAGCCAGCTCGAGACTGCGCCGGGCGAAACCTACAGCGCCGAGAAGGTCGAGAACACGCTGGTCAACCTGACCAACGCGGTCGCCGGTTCCGGCTATGCCTTCGCGCAGGTCACGCCGCGCGGCGACCGCGACTTCACCAATCGCACGATCGGCATCGACTACGTCATCGACCAGGGCCCGCGCGCCTACATCGAGCGCATCGAGGTCCGCGGCAACACGAAGACCCGCGACTACGTCATCCGCCGAGAGTTCGACGTCTCCGAAGGCGACGCCTTCAACCAGGTCCTGGTACAGCGCGCCAAGCAGCGGCTCGAGGCTCTCGGCTTCTTCGAGAAGGTCGAGGTCGCGACGGCGCCGGGCTCCCAGCCCGATCGCGTCGTCGTGGTGGTCGAGGTCGCCGAGAAGGCGACGGGCGAGCTCTCGCTCGGCGGTGGCTACACCACCGGCGGCGACAACGAGGGCCCGGTGGCCGAAGTCGGCGTCACCGAGCGCAACTTCCTCGGCCGTGGCCAGTTCGTGAAGGTCTCTGCAGGCTTCGGCAGTGAGTCGCGCAACTACAACCTGTCGTTCACCGAGCCGTACTTCCTCGGCCGGCGTCTGGCGGTCGGCTTCGACATCTATCGTACCGAGAGCACGTCCGGCGCCTACGACACCGAGCGCACGGGCGGCGACATTCGCCTGTCCGCGCCGATCACCAACGATCTCTCGGCTCAGATCGCCTACAATCTGAAGCAGGAGAAGTTCGGCGACGACGACGGCGGCCGGCGCGTCAACGACGGCTACTACCGTGCGGATGGCGACGGCAACCTCATTCTGGACGCGGGTGGTCGCCCGATCGCCGTCAGCTCGGACGAGGACAACGCGCGCCGCATCATCGCGACCTGTAATGATCCGAACCCCTACGGCCTCGCCGATGCGGGCTACGAGGGGGCGCCGCAATACACGGACTCGCCGATCATCAACGAGGCGATCTGCGATAGCCCCTACATCACCTCGTCGATCTCCTACGGCCTGACCTACAACACGCTCGACAGCGCGCAGGACCCGCGCGAGGGCTTCCTGATCCAAGCCGGCCAGGAGTTCGCGGGTCTGGGCGGCGACGCCAACTATGTTAAGAGCACGGCCAAGGGCTCGTACTTCAACCTCCTCAACGAGGAGTACGACGTTATCGGCCAGTTGTCGGCCGGTGCCGGCAACGTATCCGAGCTTGGCGGCGACGGGCTGCGCGTGTTCGACAACTTCTTCAAGGGCCAGGACATCGTCCGCGGCTTCGAGTACAAGGGTATCGGCCCGCGCCAGAACGGCGTTTCGATCGGCGGCGAGAACTACGTCAGCGCCAGCGCCGAAGCGACGTTCCCGCTGCCGCTCATCTCGCGCGACCTCGGCTTCCGCGGCGCGGTCTTCGCCGATGCAGGCTCGCTCTGGGGCTCGAGCTTCGAGAACGAGTCGGGCGTCGAAGGCACCGACTTCTCCCTGCGGTCCTCGGCCGGCGTCGGCCTCATCTGGGCTTCTCCGTTCGGGCCTCTGCGCGTCAACTACGCCCAGCCGCTCCAGAAGGAAGACTTCGACGAGACCCAGGAGTTCTCCTTCGGCTTCTCCAGCCGCTTCTGAGGCGTCGCGGCGTCAGCCGCCGCGGCGATACGGCTTATGGCTATGACGTCGTTCTTCCCCGCGGGCTCCGGCTTGTCGCTCGCGGACCTCGCCGATCTCTGCGATGCCAAGCTCTCGCACCCCGAACGGGGCGAGCGCCTGGTGCGCGGGCTCGCGACCCTCGGCGAGGCGGACGACGATGCGCTGAGCTTCTTCGACAATCCTCGATACGCCGATGATCTGAACGCGACGCGGGCGGGGGCGATTCTCGCCTCCCAGAAGAGCGCAGCGCACGTACCGCCGGATACGACGGTGCTCTGGGTTCGCGACGTGCATCTCGCCTTCGCGGTGGCTGGCCAGGCGCTTTATCCCGGCGCCTTGAAACCCGCCGCGCTGAGCGGCGAAACCAGCATATCCGAGAAAGCCTCCGTTCATCCGCAAGCGCGTCTTGAGCCCGGCGTCGTCGTCGAGCCCTTCGCCGTTATCGGCGCAGGCGCGGAGATCGGCCGCGGCACGATCGTCGGCGCCGGCGCGGTGATCGGTCCCGGCTGCAAGATCGGGCGCGACTGCCGCATCGGGCCGAGCGTCACGCTGCAGGCGGCGCTTCTCGGAAACGGCGTCGTCCTTCATCCCGGCGTGCGGATCGGACAGGACGGCTTCGGCTACGCCGCAGGGCGGCAGGGCATCGTGAAGGCCGTCCAGATCGGGCGCGTCATCATCCAGGACAACGTCGAGATCGGCGCCAACACCACGGTGGACCGTGGCGCCATCCGGGACACGGTGATCGGAGAGAACACCAAGATCGACAATCAGGTGCAGATCGCGCACAACGTGCGGATCGGGCGCAACTGCTTCATCGTCTCGCAGGTCGGGATTTCGGGCAGCGCCACCCTCGGGGACGGCGTGTCCGTCGGCGGCCAGGCCGGCTTCAACAACCACGTGACGGTCGGCGACGGCGCCCAGATCGCCGCCGTGTCGGTGGTCAAGGACGACGTTCCGGCGCGGGGGCGCTACGGGGGCATGCCGGCCAAGCCGGTTCGCGTATGGTTCAGAGAATTGGCGGCCGTCGCCGCGTTGGGCAAGAAGCAATCCTCAAGGCAGGACGATGAGTGAGACGACGAGCCTCGGTACAGCCGACATCCACAAGATCCTGCAGCTGCTGCCGCACCGCTACCCGTTCCTTCTCGTCGACCGCATCATCGAGATCGACGGCGACCGCTCGGCGATCGGCATCAAGAACGTGACGGCCAACGAGCCGCACTTCCTGGGGCACTTTCCGTCCGTGCCGGTCATGCCGGGCGTCCTCATCATCGAGGGCATGGCGCAGACCGCCGGTGCGATCTGCTCGATGTCGGTGTCCGAGGCGCCCAAGCTCGTCTATTTCATGACGATCGACAACGCGAAGTTCCGCAGGCCCGTCGTTCCGGGCGATCGTCTCGAATACCACGTCAAGCAGGCCAAGAAGCGGGCCAACATCTGGCGCTTCGACTGCACGGCCATCGTCGACGACACGAAGGTCGCGGAAGCGACGATCTCTGCCATGCTGATTCTGCGGGACGACGAATAAGCCTGATGTCGGAGCCCTTCATCCATCCCTCGTCCATCATCGAGCCGGGCGCCGAGATCAGCGAGTCCTGCGAGATCGGGCCGTTCTGCCACATCGGGCCGCAGGTGAAGCTCGGACCGGGCAGCCGGGTCCGCTCCCACGTCGTGCTCTGGGGCAACACGGTGATCGGCGAGGGGGCGCAGATCTTCTCCTTCGCCTCGCTCGGCAACGCGCCGCAGCACCTCAAGTACCGCGGTGAGGACACGCGCCTCGTCATCGGCCGCAACTGCCTCGTGCGCGAATACGTCACCATGAACGCCGGTACGGCGCAGGGACGCTTCGAGACCACGATCGGCGACAACTGCTCCTTCTTCACCGGCGCGCACGTCGCCCATGACTGCGTGGTTGGCAACAACGTCACGCTGATCAACAACGTCATGCTGGCCGGCCACTGCGTCGTCGGTGATTTCGCGACGGTCGCGGGCGGCTCCGGCATCCACCAGTTCACCCGCATCGGCCACCACGCCTATGTCGGGGGCCTCGCGGCGGTGGAAGGCGATATCATTCCCTTCGGCATGGTGCTGGGAAACCGCGCCTATCTGTCGGGCCTCAACGTCATCGGCATGAAGCGCGCCGGCTTCAGCCGCGACGCGATCCGCAACATGCGCAAGGCCTATCGGATGCTGTTCTCGGACGATCTGACGTTCAAGGAGAACATCGACGAGGTCCAGGCCGAGTTCCCCGAGGAACCGCTCGTGCAGGATGTGCTGGCCTTCATCCGCTACGGCGGCGACCGCGCGATGTGCTTCCCGCGCCATGCACCCCCGGCGAGCTGAGGAAACCCCAGCGCCGATCGGTCCGGCCTTCGAGAACGAGCCGCTCGGCATCATCGCCGCCGGCGGCGACCTCCCGCGCATCCTAGCGGAAGGCGCCGTCGCGGCCGGATTCCGCCCGATCGTGGCTCGCTTCGCGGACGGCATCGGGGCCGGCTGGGCCGATGGTCTCGGCGCACGCGATTTTCGCTGGGGCGAGGCAGGCGACGCCATCGCCTGGTTCCAGTCGGAGAGGGTGCGACGCGTGGTGTCGGGCGGGACGGTGTCGGTGCGACCGGACTTCCGCGCCGTTCGCCCGACCTGGCGCACCCTGCAGCTGCTCCACCACGCGATCCGCATCATGCGCGGGGGCGACGATTCCGTTCTGAAGCGGACCGCGCGATTCCTCGAAGGCCGCGGCTTCGAGCTCGTGGCGGTGCAGGATCTCGCCCCGCAGCTCTTGATGCCCGCGGGCTATCTCGGCCGCCGCGTCGCGTCACCCGACGAGCGAGCGGCTCTCGCACTGGCCGCACGCGCGGCACGGACGATCGGGATCCTCGACGCAGGCCAGGCCGCGGTCGCGTCCCAGCAGCGGGTCATCGCCATGGAAGGCATCGAGGGAACCCGCGAGATGCTGCAGCGCGTCGGCGACCTAGCGAAGCGCGGTCGCATCGGCGCGCGAGAGGTCTGCGTCCTCGTCAAGGCGGTGAAGCCCGGGCAGGACCGGCGCTTCGACCTTCCGAGTATCGGCGGCGCCACCGTCCGCGAGGCGGCCGAGGCCGGCATTCGCGGCATCGGCCTCACGGCCGGCTACGGTCTGGTGATCGGTTTCGAGGATCTGGTCGCCGCTGCCGATGCGGCGGACGTTTTCGTCGTCGGCGTCGAGCCGGACGATGAGCAGCTTGCGGGAGAGGCGCCATGAAGATCGCCTTCGTTGTCGGCGAGCCCTCCGGCGACCGGATCGGGGCCGATCTCGTCCGTGCTCTCCGCCGGCGGATCGGTACGGAGTTCCGCGCGATCGGCCTCGGCGGCGAGGAGATGGCGGCGGAAGGCCTCGAATCGCTCTTCGACATCGAGGAGCTCTCGATCGTCGGCGTCGGCGCGATCCTGGCGCGCCTGCCGCAGCTGATGGGACGCCTGCGTGAGACCACGCGCTTCGTCCTGGACGAGCGGCCGGACGCGCTCGTCATCATCGACAGCCCGACCTTCTCGCATCG
>CANJKV010000082.1 GCA_947474855.1 Aurantimonadaceae bacterium
GTCGGCACGGCGATGACGAAGCCCTCGACGTAAGTGAAGGCGCCGCCCGGCCCCTCGTCGACGACCGGATCGAAGCCGCCGAAGATCATCCGCTTTCCGTCGAAGGCCATGTCGGTCATGTCCATGCGCGGATCGGCCATCATCGTCGCTTCGCCGGCGTCCTTGGTCGCCTTGTCCGGCCAGACGATCCATCCGAAGGCGACGAGCTCGTCGTCCCTGGCCGCGACGCAGCGGTGGAAGTCGGTCACCTCGCCCCGCGGAACGTCGTCCTCGACGGCGTCGAGGACGCTCAAGGCCCCGAACTCGCGAAAGAACGGAGCGGCCATCCTGGCCTGTTCCACGAAGCGCTCGCGCTTCGATCCCTCGACGGGGATCACGCATCCCATGACATAGGGCATCGGCGGTTCCTTGGTTGGTGTGATCGAGCGGTCGGCTCGCCGCTCGCTGGCGCGCGGGGCGGCGGCGGCGATGGCCGAAACGGAGTTCAGCCGGCCGCCGCGTAGCGGGCGGCGTTCTTGCGGAACGGCTCCATCTGCGCGTCGAGCGCCACGCGGAAGGCGGGGCGGCTCGTGTGCCGTTCGACATAGGCCTTCAGCGTCGGAAAGGCGTCGAGATCCCCGGTGGGCTCGAGGTTGCGCAGGACGAAGCTCGCGGCGAGATCGGCCACGGTGAAGCGGTCCCCGACCAGGACGGGGCGGCCTCCAAGCGCGTCGGCGAAGCGGGCGAGCTTCGCGCGCAGGAGCTCGCTTGCCTGCGGCTCGAGCCGCCGAGCCGCTTCGCGATCCCCGGCGAAGACGCGCAGGAAGGCGAGGAGGTCGACCGGCGGGCTCAGCGAATCCAGCGCCGCGAAGAGCCATGAGAAGCAGGCATCTCGCTCCGCCTGATCGGCGGGCAGAAGCGCGTCGCTCGCCTCTGCGATGCGCCAGAGGCAGGCACCGCTCTCGAACATCGAGCGACCCGCGACGCTCAGCGCCGGCACCTGACCGAAGGGCTGACGCGCCAGGTTCTCCGGGCTCTCGCGCTCGGCGTGGGGCAGCAGCTCCGCTTCGTAGGGGAAGCCGGCTTCTTCCAGCGCCCAGCGCAGCCTGAGATCCCGCACGAAGCCCTGCGCCAGCTCCGGCACCCAGTCATAGGCGGTGACCGTCACCGGGCCGGCAAGGAAGTCCTCCCGCTTCATCGACCCGCCTCCGAAGGCGTGGTCGGGTGAGGCACGCGGTCGACGCCCGCAGCGCGGTCGCGCTCGACCGCGAGGTCGAGGGGGCGGCCGAAGGCGATCTCGGCGCGATCGATCTTGGACGCGCAAAGGAGGGCCGCTGAGGTCTCGTCCGAAAGCATGGCGACTCTCCCGTAGCGCCGGTTCCGATGACTTGGCAATTGAGTTGATATCAACCTTATAGTTCCGAGTCAAACGCCGCTCCGTGCCGCGGCGAGCGCGAATCCGGTCGCCGCGGCACCGCGGCCCCTCTAGATCTGACGGGGCGATCGAGGCACGGGCGAATTCCCGTGCCCTGTCTTAGGCGAGGGGATGGGAGGGCCGAATGGCGCGTCGCATCGATCATCTGGTTGTGGCGGTTCGAGATCTCGACGCGGGCGCCGATCTCTACCGGCGGCTCGGCTTCCAGGTCGGCGCCCGCAACCGCCACCCCTGGGGGACGGAGAACCGCCTCGTCCAGTTCGCCTCGTCCTTTGTCGAGCTGATCACGGTGGGCGAGGACGCGGCGGCGATCCCGGCGCACGCGCCGCGCGCTTTCAGCTTCGGCGCCTTCGTGCGCGACATCCTCAAGGCGCGCGAGGGCCTTGCCATGCTCGTGCTCGACAGCGCGGACGCGCAGGCCGATGCCGAGCGCTTCGCGACCGCCGGCATCGGCGACTTCGAGCCCTTCTTCTTCGAGCGGACGGGCCGGCGTCCCGACGGGAGCGAAGCGCGCGTCGCCTTCACGCTCGCCTTCGCCGCGGACGAAGCGGCGCCGGAGGCCGGCTTCTTCGTTTGCCAGCAGCACGTTCCCGAGAACTTCTGGAACCCGGCGTATCAGAACCATCCGAACGGGGCGACGACCATCGCCGCGGCAACCCTGTCGACGCCCCGACCGGCGGCCCACGAGGCCTTCCTGTCGGCCTTTACCGGGGTGCGGGGGCAGTCGGGGGACGGACTGGCCTTCCCGCTCCATGACGGCCGGATCGAGGTGCGCGAAGCGTCGCCGGGGGCTCCCCGCTTCTCGTCCTTCGCGGTGGCCGTCCCGAACATCGAGGAACAGGCCGCCCGCCTGTCCGACGCCGCGATCCCGTTCGAGGTGCGGGATGGCGGTCTCGTCGTGCCGGCACACGTCGCGCACGGCGTCGCGATCCGCTTCGAGCCGGCCTGAGGACCGTCAGGCCGCGGCGGTGACGGATGCGGCGGGGCCGGGCGGATCGGCGTAGATGGCGACGCGGTTCCGCCCGGCGCGCTTGGCCATGTAGAGGGCCGCGTCGGCGCGGCGGATCCCGTTGCGGATCGAGTCGCCCTGCATCGTGCCGGATACGCCGATGCTGACGGTGACGGCGATGGCCGTTCCTTCGTGGTCGAAGCGCCGGGCCTGCACCGCGTCCTTCAGGCGGATGGCGAGCGCCTCGGACTGGGACACGGACGCACCCGGCATGAGAACCACGAATTCCTCGCCGCCGGTGCGGGCGAGGATCGAGCCGGGCGGAAGCGTCGCCTCGACGCGGCGGACGAAGCCCCGCAGGGCCTCGTCGCCGGCCGCGTGGCCGTGCCGGTCGTTCAAGCGCTTGAAATGATCCAGGTCGGCGACGAGGACGCCGTGGGGGCCCGGCGCCCTTTCCTTGTAGGCCACGAGACCCGCGCGGTTCAGGCAGCCGGTCAGCGCGTCGCGGTACACCATCCGGTCGAGGCGGCGATTGTCGCGCTCGATCACCATGCCGAGCACGCTGGCGATCACGATCGTGCTGCAGACCTGATCGGTGAGCGAGATCGCCAGCGTGACGTTCTCGGGCGTGATGATCGCGGCGCCCCAGACGATCACCGACACCGTGACGACGAGCTGGGTCGCGAAGGCCGTGCCGGCCAGCCAGCGGAAGGCGAGGCGATCCTTGTTCTGGGTGAGGACATAGAGCGGCACCTGGACCGAGATCATGCAGCTGAGGACGAAGGTCGCGAGCTCGGGCCACTCCGATCCCGGGACCGTGCGCATCAGCACAACGTGGGCCGCCGGCGGGAGCGGCAGCGACAGGAGCATCAGCGGGGAGAAGGCGCGGCGACCGTCGAAGCTCCGGAAGCCCGCCAGCATCAGAAGCGTGCCGGCGACGAGCGCGCCGTAGGTCAGCGCCCCGACTGCGGGATGCGTGACGCCCGCGATCTGCAGGACGAGTCCGACGGCGAACACCATGAAGGCGCTCGCCCACCAGCCCAGGCAGACCAGCTTCGCCTTGACGAACCAAGCGACCGCCAGGACGAGGCCGCAGGTGACGTTCGTGATGGCGCTCGAAACGTGAAGCGTATGCAAGTCCATCGGGGCAGCCTGGTACCGTGAGCCTCGCCCAATGGTTATGCCGCCCACAGCCAAGGGGTGATTAACGTCCTGCGTGCGTGCGGGCGAAGTGCGTAGCCACCTAGTTTCAAGGGGCCGGGATCGACATTTTTCAAGCCAGGGCGAGAAGGGCGGAGCGGAGGCGAGCCGCCTCCGCCTCACCCAGGCGCGCCTCGATCTCGGCATGGGTCGACGTCCAGATCGGCACGGCGCTCGCGAGCCGCGACAGGCCCTTCGCGGTCAGGTGGAGGCGGCGGGCGCGCCGGTCTTCGGGGTCGACCCGCACGACAACCAAGTCCTCGCGTTCCAGCGGCTTCAGGTTCGCCGTCAGCGTGGTTCGGTCCATCGCGAGGAGCTGGGCCACAGATCCGACCGTCGGAGGCGCCGGGCGGTTCAGGGACATGAGGAGCGAGAACTGTCCGCTCGTCAGGCCGACCGGGCGCAGGGCGTCGTCGAAGCGTCGTGCCAGCGCGCGGGCGGCGCGCTGGGCGTGCAGGCAGAGGCAATGGTCGCGAACGAGCAGCGTCGTAGCGAAGGGGACCTGCGGGGTATCGGACGACGTGTTCAACATGGTCGATATCTGTTGATATCAACGATACCAGTCAAGGTGGGCGCCGCTTCACTCCCCAAGTCTCGTTCCGCCCGGCGCGTCGGATCGGTACCACCGGGAGCGGTCCGTGTCCGCGCACGCTTCCCGGAGCCGGCATCGCATTGCCGGGACGGGACACCCTCCTAGCTCCGATTCGGCGCGCTGGCGACCGTTTGGTCGCGCGCAGAGCCGAGGAGCCGCCGCCCATGAACACCGCCAACCTCCAGATCGAAGGTCTGCTCGTCGCCGTTTCGGCGCTGATGGAAGCCTTGCGGGCGCGCGGCGCGTTGACGGCAGCGGAGATCGACGGCGCCCTCGCGGAGGCCGAGGCCGCGCTTCTCGCCGATCCCGAGCGGCCGCCGGAGCTCAGCCACGCCCATGTGGAGGCGATCTGCTTCCCCGTGCGCTACCTGCGCCTCGCCAACCGAACGGCCGGGCAAGGCCGCGTGGAGAGCTTCACCGACCTAGCCGCCCGGGTCGGGCGCGAGAAGCCTTGAGGCGGAACCGCGCTCAGGAGCGCGGGCGCTTCGGCGTGGACGACGTCGAGGACGAGGACGATCCGCCGCTCGGGGCTTTCTCGTCCTCCGCCTTCAGATAGTTGTTGCCGCCGATCACCAGGAGGTCGTCCGAGCCCTCGTCGGGAGCGAAGAGCGACAAGCGCTCGGTTCGGCCGTCGTCGCCCGTCAGCTCGATCGCGTAGCCGTCGACCCGGTAGCGTCCGCTGGCGGCCGGGCGCTGGTTCGACACGGTGACGCCGCTCGTTCCCCCGCCCGCGTCGCCCGTCGCGGAGGCGCCGGTGAAGCCGCTGCGCTCGAAGCGTCCGTTTCGCGACAGGGTCAGGATCCGCTCGACCGCGATGCTGCCCGACGACGCCGCCATCATTCCGGACGAGGCGTAGAAATAGCGCCACGTGCCCTCGAAGGGGGTTCCGGCCGGCGGCGGCGGCACGCGGGCATGAACCGTGCCGTCGATGGTCAGCCCGCCGCTCGATTGTTCGAGCGGCTTCGTTTCCGCCTCCAGCGTGCCGAACTCGTCGGCGACCTCGCGCATCTCGATCTGCCGCGCGCCGCCGAAGAAGCCCCCGCCGGACACCTTGTAGAGACCGCAATCGGTCGGCGTCGCGCGGCAATGGGCTTGGATGTCGCCGGCCTCCGGCAGTTCCGTCGAAAACAGGCCGGACGGATCGAAGACGGTGATCTTGCTGTCGGAGTAGAAGTCGGTGCCGCCGAAGGCGTTCGGCATGACGCCGGTGTCGAGATGGGTGAAGACGCCGTCGAGACCCCCGTCTCCGCTGGCTGGCACGAGCGCGAAGGGCTTGTCAGCCGGCTCCAGGCGGACCGAGCGCACCATCGACGCGAAGGCCGCCTCCACCTCGTCCTGTCGCTCGTCCCGCAGCTGGAAGTCGATGAGCGAGAAGAAGGCCTGGTTGCGCGGCGAGGCGATGCCGACCGTGCGCAGGCCCGCGGACACGTTGCCGATGCTGGCGCAGCATCGATAGTCGGAGCGGATGCGGTGGCCGTTCGAGGTGGTGCCGGCCGCCTTCAGCAGCGGATCCTCCTCGGCGAAGCCCTCGATCATGCCGACCGTCGTTTCGAAGTTTCGGTCGAAGGCGGCCTGCGGCTCTGCGAAGGGGCCGAGGACGTGGATCATCGCCGCGCCCTTCTTGTTCTCGGCGTCGGCGGGAAACTGCTTTTCGAGGACCAGCCCGCTCGTCACGCTCTTCGCCCTCCATCCCTCCGGCGCGTCGAAGTGCAGGGCGCCGATCTGACGGGGCTCGGCGGCGGCGGAGCCGGCGATCGAGGCTTGAGCTGCGAGGACGGCCAGCGCGAGCAGCGCGGGGCGAAGCGTTCGGCGGAGGATCATCTGCGTCTCCTGGCGACGATCCGAAAAGCCTGACGCAGGGGCATGACCAGAAGATGGCGCGCTTCAGGCGCGCGCCTCGCGCAGGCTGACGGCCAGAACCAGGGCGGTTGCCACGAAGGCGAAGCAGAAAGCCGCCACCGCGCCCCAGCCGCCATGCTCCCAGACCCAGCCGGCCGCGGAGCCGCTGATGCTCGATCCGGCGTAGTAGAAGAGGAGGTAGAGCGAGGCGGCGTGCCCCTTGGCCGGCCCGGCCAGCGGGCCCACCCAGCCGCTCGCCACCGAATGGGCGGCGAAGAAGCCGATCGTGACGAGCACGATGCCGAGGATGACGAGGACGAGCGAGCCCGCGAGCGTCGTCGCCACACCCGCCCCCATGAGCCCGAGCCCCGCCAGGAGCAGCGACCGGCGGCCGAAGCGGTCGGCGAGGCTCCCGGCCGTCGAGGATGCGAAGATGCCGAAGCCGTAGGCCAGGAAGATCATGGCGATCGCCGTCTGCCCGAGCGCGTAGGGCGGTGCCGAAAGCCTGAATCCGGCATAGTTGAAGATCGTCACGAAGACGCTCATCACGCAGAAGGCGGTGAGAAGGATGCGCAGCAGCGCCGGCCGGGCGAGGAGTTCGCCCCAGGTCCGCAGGTGGTGGCGCGCCCCCAGGCCGCGCTGGACCGTGGCGTTGCGCGAGGGCGGCAGGAGAAGAAGGAAGCCGACCGCCGCCAGGAGGCACAGCCCGCCCAGGATCGCCATGGCGACCTGCCAGGAGGCGATCTCGGTCAGGAGCCCCATGCCGACCCGCCCCATCATGCCGCCGAAGGCGGTGCCGGCGACGTAGAGGCCCATCGACTTGCCGAGGTTGCGCGGATGGATCTCCTCGGCGAGGTAGGCCATGGCGACCGCCGGCACGCCGCCGAGAACGAAGCCTTCGAGTGCGCGCGCGAGAAGAAGCAGCGGCCAGTTCGGCGCCGCCGCCGCCGCGAGGTTCAGGACCGCCGCCGCCGCCATGGAGCCGAACATCAGGCCACGCCGCGGCAGGCCTTGCGACAGGGCGCCGGCCAGAAGAATGGCGAGCGCGAGGAAGCCCGTGGTGAGCGAAAGGGCGAGCGAGCTTTCCCCGGGGCTCACGCGATAGTGCCGCGCGAACTCCGGCAGCAGCGGCTGGACGCAATAGAGCAGCGCGAAGGTCGAGAAGCCCGCGAGAAACAGCGCGAACCCGGCACGCGCATAGGCGGGCGTGCCCCGCTCGATCCAGGCGGGCGGGTCGGCCGCCGGCGCGCACGGGCGGTGGGATGGGGATGGTTCGGGCGGCGAAGAGTCCATGACGAGCGCGAAGATAGTCGTCCGGCGGCCCCGGTCGCGCCTAAAGAGCGCGAAAAATTCGACGGGGGCATGGATGGAAGCCGGGAGTCCGTCCGTATACGGGGCATGAGCGACACCAAGCGCGACATCGACGTCATCGGCCTCCTGGCGCCTCTGCGGCGCTACGCCCTGTCGCTGACGCGCGACCCGAACGAGGCCGAGGACCTCGTCCACGACGCGCTCCTGCGCGCTTTCGAGCGGCGCGACCAGTTTCGTCAGGGCCGCCAGCTCCGTCCCTGGCTGATGTCGATCCTCCACAACCGCTTCGTCGACCGGTTGCGCACGCGCCGGGCGGAAGCCGTGCGCGACGCCGAGATCGGCCTGCGCGTCGACCCGGCGGCGCAAGCCGCGCAGGAGAGCGCGACGCGTCTCGCCGAGGTCCGCCGCGCCTTCATGGCGCTTCCCGACGAGCAGCGCGCGGCGCTCCACCTCGTGACCGTCGAGGGCCTGTCCTACGACGAGGCCGCGGCCTCGCTCGGCATTCCCGTCGGCACCCTCGTGTCCCGCGTCTCGCGCGCCCGCGCCAAGCTCCGCGAGATGGAGGAGGGGGTTCCCGCCGGCAACGTCGTTCCCTTGAAGGCCAAAGGAGGCTCGGATGCACCGCGATCCTGATCCGATCACCGAGACCGACCTTTCGGCCTACGTCGACGAGCAGCTGTCCTCCGCCCGCCGCATCGACGTCGAGGCGCACCTCGCCGCGCGCCCCGCCGAGGCCGCGCGGGTGATGGCCGAGCTCCGCACCCGCGACGAGCTTCGTCTGGCGCTGCGCGCCCAGCCGCTGCCGGTGAGCGTGCCGACCAACGCTATCGCCGGCCGCCTGGAGCGTTCCCTGCGCAACCGGGCGGTGATGCGCCGCGCCGCGCGCGCCGCCGCCCTCGTCGCGCTCCTCGGCGCGGGCTGGGTGGCGCATGCCGAGTTCAACGCGCTGAGCGTGCGCCAGAGCGTCGCCTCCGCGCCGCCGCCGGCCTTCGTCGCCGACGCGCTGCGCGCCCATTCCACGAGCGCCCTGCGCGCCGAGATGGTGTCGCAGCCGGAAAGCGCCGCCTTCGACCCGGCCGAGATCCTGTCGGCGACGGCGATCCGCGTGCCGGACCTGCCGAAGGGCTGGGCCGTCCGCGACGTCCAGGTCTTCCCCTCGACCTTCGGGCCGAGCCTCGAAATGGCGGTCTCCTCGCCCGAATTCGGCCCGCTCTCGCTCTTCGCCGTGCGGCCCGGCTCCTTCGACGTCTTACCCGCCAGCGCGGTCACGCAAGGCGAGGAGACCGCGGCCTACTGGCAGGTCGGCGAGGTCGCCTACGCCCTCGTCTCGACCGGTGCCGGCCGGCAGGCGCTGGAGCGCGAAGCGCGGCGCATCGAGGCCAGCCTCCACTGATCCCCGAAGCTTCCTGATCCCACAAGGAGTCCGACCGACATGAACACGCCCTTCCGCGGCTTCGGCGTTCCCGCCGCGCCGGCACGCGACCAGGTTCTTTTCGACGAGGGCCTGCGCCGGCACATGCTGCGCATCTACAACTACATGGGGCTCGGCCTCGTGATCACCGGCCTCGTCGCCTTCGCGGTGGCGAACACGCCGGCGCTCTACGTGCCGATCTTCTCCTCGCCGCTCAAGTGGGTGGTGATGCTGGCTCCGCTCGCCTTCGTGATGTTCCTGAGCTTCCGCATCGAGCGCGTGTCCTTCGCCACCGCCCAGATGCTGTTCTGGGCCTTCTGCGCGGTGATGGGCCTGTCCATGGCCTCGATCTTCCTGGTCTTCACCGGCGCCAGCATCGCCCAGACCTTCTTCATCACCGCCAGCGTCTTCGGCATCATGAGTCTCTACGGCTACACCACGAAGCGCGACCTGTCGGGCATGGGCACGTTCCTGTTCATGGGCCTCATCGGCGTCGTCGTCGCCAGCCTCGTGAACATCTTCCTCCAGTCCTCGGCGCTCCAGTTCGCCGTGTCGGTGATCGGCGTCCTCGTGTTCACTGGCCTCACCGCCTACGACACGCAGCGCATCAAGGAGGACTATTCCGAGCACTACGGCGCCGAGGCCGCCGGCAAGATCGCCGTCATGAGCGCGTTGTCGCTCTATCTCAACTTCATCAACCTCTTCCAGCTGCTGCTGCAGTTCACCGGCCAGCGCGAGGAGTGAGCGGCGGGCTTTTGCCCTCCGCTTCTCACAGAAGGACAAGACAGATGAACCGCGACGAACAGACCCTGATCCAGAACCTCTTCGGCAAGCTGTCCGAGGCCGAGCGCACCGCTCCGCCGCGCGAGGCCGAGGCGGACCGCTTCATCCAGGAAAGCGTCGCCCGCCAGCCGGCCGCGCCCTACTACATGGCGCAGACCATCATCATCCAGGAGCAGGCGCTGGAAGCCGCGCAGGCCCGCATCCAGGCGCTCGAGGCGCAGGCCAGCCGGCCCCAGTCGTCCGGCGGCTTCTTCGGCTCGCTGTTCGGCGGCGGCGCGGCCGCGCCCCGCCAGCAGCCCGCCGCCTATGGCCGCCAGCCCGGCTATGGCCAGGCCGCCGCGCCGCAGGCCTCCGGTCCCTGGAATTCCGGCCCGCAGGCGGGCTACGGCCAGCAGCCGGGCGCCATGGCGGCGCCGGGCCGCGGGGGCGGCGGCTTCATGGCCGGCGCCGCGCAGACCGCGATGGGCGTGGCCGGCGGCGTCGTTCTCGGCTCCATGCTGTCCGACATGATGTTCGGTGACGATCCGGCCGCCGCCGTCGATGGCGCGGTCGCCGATGCCGGTGCCGCGGCCGAGGAGCAGGTCGCCGACATGGGCGGCGAGGACTTCGGCGGCGGCGACTTCGAGGACATCTGATCCTCGCCGGCCGGGCGCCTCGGCACCCGGTTCAGGGCTTCGGGCGCGCTTTCCTCCCCAACAGGGCGCGCCCCGGTGCCGCCGGTCTCCCGTCCCGATCGACCGCGGCACGGCCGGAGCCCGTTTCGGGCTCCGGCCGATCGCGTTTTTGATGGCGTCAGTTCGCCGTGACGGTCTCGCCGTTCTCCTTCGTGAAGGAAGCGACCGGCGCGTCGAGGAGCGGCAGCACCGTCTCGGACGGCCGGCACAGCGCGACGCCCTTGTCCGTCACGACGATCGGCCGGTCGATCAGGATCGGATGCTCCGTCATGGCGTCGAGCAGTTCCTCGTCGGAAAGCTTGGGATCGTCGAGGCCGAGCTCAGCATAGGGCGTGCCCTTCCGGCGCAGGATGTCGCGCGGTCTCAGCCCCATCGCGTTCAACAGCTCGGTCAGGGTTTCGCGCGAAGGCGGCTCCTTCAGGTATTCGACGATGGCGGGCTCCTCGCCGGACTGCCGGATCATCTCCAGCACGTTGCGCGAGGTGCCGCACTGCGGGTTGTGATAGATCGTGACGGTCAAGCGGGCCTCTGTTCGAACGGGATGCGGCATCGCCGCGGACGATCTCATCTAGCGCCGGCCGAAGCCGATTGCAGGCATGGCGCTCGCCGGTGGATTTCGGACGGCGGCTGGGCTACCCCCGCGGGCGCATCCAACTCCATCATCCCGCCGAGGAGACGAACCCATGTCCGAGATCAAGCGCCTTCAGCCCGGCACCCGCATGAGCCAGGCCGTCGTTCACGGCAGCACGGTCTATCTCGCCGGCCAGGTCGCGTCCGGCGCTCCGGGCGCGTCCGTCGCCGACCAGACGCGCGACATCCTGTCCCGAATCGACGCGCTGCTGGGCGAAGCCGGCACGGACAAGACCAGGATCCTGTCGGCGACGATCTGGCTCTGCGACATGGGAACCTTCGCCGAGATGAACGGGGTCTGGGACGCTTGGCTCGCGCCGGGCTGCGCACCCGCCCGCGCCACCGTCGAATCGCCGCGCCTCGCCGCGCCGGACTACACCGTCGAGATCGGCATCATCGCCGCCCTTTGACGGGCGCTTGAAACGGAACGCGGCGGGGCCGAGCCTCATTCCCGCCGCGTCCCTTCTCGTCCCGCGAGGCGCCGGCGCCATGTCGACCCGCAATCTCGACGCCCTCTTCAGCCCCAAGGCGATCGCGCTCATCGGCGCGAGCAACCGGCCGGGCTCGGTCGGCGAGGTGCTGGCCCGCAACCTCTTCGGCGCCGGCTTCGAAGGGCCGGTCATGCCGGTCAACCCGCACGAGACGGCGATCCGCTCGGCGGTGAACTTCCGCGCCGTCGCCGAGCTGCCGCTGACGCCCGACCTCGCGGTGATCGCGACGCCGGCGCCCAGCGTGCCCGGCATCGTCGACGAGCTCGGCCGACGCGGCTGCCGCGCGGCCGTCGTGATCTCGGCCGGCTTCGACGAGGGCACGCTGCGCCGCGACCTCCTGGAAGCGGCGCGCCCGCACCTCCTGCGCATCGTCGGGCCGAACTGCATCGGCTTCCTGTCGCCGGTCGCGCGCATCAATGCGAGCTTCGTCCATCTCACGCCCAAGGCCGGGGACCTCGCCTTCGTCACGCAGTCCGGAGCGGTTGCGAGCGCCGTCCTCGACTGGGCGGACGTGCGCGAGATCGGCTTCTCGCACGTCGTCTCGATCGGCGACACGAGCGACGTCGACGTCGGCGACCTCCTCGACCACCTCGCCCTCGACCCGAAGACGCGGGCGATCCTCCTCTACGTCGAGGCGATCGGCGACGCCCGCAAGTTCATGACCGCCGCGCGCATCGCCGCGCGCGCCAAACCCGTCATCGTCATCAAGGCGGGGCGCGGGGACGCGGCCTCCGACGCCGTCCACGACGCCGCCTTCCGCCGCGCCGGCATGCTGCGGGTGGAAACGCTGCGCGAACTCTTCGAGGCGGTGGGAACTCTGGCCAGCGGGCTTCGGCCCAAAGGCGACCGGCTGGCGATCCTCACCAACGGGGAGGGCGCCGGGATCCTCGCCGCCGACGCGCTGGCGGGTCTCGGCGGTCGCCTCGCCGAGCTCAGCGCGCAGACGCGCGAGCGCCTCGCCGGAATCCTGCCCGCCCACGGCTCGGCCGCCAATCCCGTCGACACGCTGCGCGACGCCTCCGCCGAGCTCTACGGCGAAGCGGTCGCGGCCCTCCTCGCCGATCCGAACCAGGACGCCGTCCTGGTGCTCCATTGCCCGCAGGCGATCGTCGCGGGGCGCGCCGCGGCCGAGGCGAGCCTCGCCGCCGCCGCGGCACGCCCCGCGCACGGGCGCTCGCCGCTCCTGACCTGCTGGCTCGGCGAGCGCGACGCGCGCGACGCCCGGCGGCTCTTCGCCCGGGAGGGCGTGCCGACCTACCAGACGCCGGACGAGTCGGTGCGCGCCTTCATGCAGCTCGTCGACTATCGCCGGAATCAGGACCTCCTGATCGAAACGCCGCCCGCCATTTCGCCGGGGCGCCGCGACCCGCAGGCGGCGGCGCGCCTCGTATCCGCGGCGGTGGACGGGGAGGGGCGCGTCCTCGCCGAACCGGAGGCCATGGCGCTGCTGGCCGCCTACGGCATCCCCGTGGTGGACACGCGCATCGCCGCCTCCCCCGCCGAGGCCGCGCTGATCGCGAGCGAGATCGGATTTCCCGTGGCGCTGAAGATCCTGTCGCGGGACATCGCGCCCAAGTCCGACGTCGGCGGCGTGCGGCTGGAGCTCGATACGCCCGACATGGTGGCCGATGCCGCCGACCATATGCTGAAGCTCGTGTCGGAGCGCCGGCCCGGCGCGCGCATCGAGGGCTTCACCGTGCAGCGCATGATCCGCCGCCCGCGCGCGCGGCCCCTGTCCGCAGGCGTCAAGATCGACCCGGTTTTCGGCCCGGTGGTGCGTCTCGGCGGAGGCGACGGCGCCGCGCCCGCCGACGAGGCGGTCGGCCTGCCGCCGCTCAATCGCATCCTCGCCGAGGACATGATCGCGCGCACCCGCGCGGCGCATGCTGCGGATGGACGGGGCGAGCGGGCCGCGAAGGAGCGCGGCGCCATCGCCGACGTTCTCGTCACGCTGTCGCAGATGATCGCGGACTTCGACGAGATCGGCGCGATCGACATCGATCCTCTCCTCGTCGACGAAATGGGCGTCGTGGCTCTCGACGCGCGGATCGCGGTCGCCCCGGCCGGCGGAAGCCGGCGCGCCCGCTTCGCCATCCAGCCCTATCCCGGCGAGCTCGAGCGTGATGTCCGCTCGCGCGCCGGCACGGCCTTCCGCCTGCGCCCCATTCGCCCGGAGGACGAGGGCGCGGTGATCGCGATGATCGAGGCGTCCGATCCCGACGACATCCGCCTGCGCTTCTTCCGGGCGATCCGGAAGGTCGGCCACGCCTTCGCCGCGCGCCTCACCCAGATCGACTACGCCCGCGAGATGGCCTTCGTCGCCGAACCCGACGCGTCGGGCGGCGGGGAGCCGCCGGGCACGGTCCTCGGCGTCGCCCGCCTGATCATGGACCCGAACGAGGAGGTCGCCGAGTTCGGCATCATGGTGCGCTCCGACCAGAAGGGGCGCGGGCTCGGCTCGATCCTGATGAACGCCATCCTGGACTATGGTCGGCAGCGGGGCCTGCGCGAGGTCTACGGCGAGGTCCTAGCGCAGAACACCACCATGCTCGCCATGGCGGGCGACCTCGGCTTCCGCCGCGAGATGCATCCGGAGGATCCGGGCCTCCGGCGCGTTGTGATCGATCTCTCGAAGTCCTAGCCGCCGTAGCGGGTCTCCAGGAGGTCCAGCTCGCGGATCAGCTTGCGGGCGGTTTCCGAGCCGAGCTCGCCCCGGCGCACCATGCGAAACAGCGCGGCGCGCTCGGCCTTGAGCGCGGCGAGCCGCATCTCCGCCTCGATCCGCTCGCCGAGGCGCGCTTCGGCGTCGGCCTCCCCGTCGCCGCGGTGGCTGCGCCGCTCGATGCGGCGGCGGTAGAGATCGCCGGTGCGCGACGCCGCCGCGTCCAGAAGTCCGGCCCGGCGCGCTTCCTCGCCGCTCTCGCGCTGGAAGGACTCGATGGCGGAGAGCGCGGCCTCGGCGGCGGCGACGCGGGCCTTGTCCTCTTCGGCCGCGTGGGCGGTCTCGGGCGGCAGCCGCAGGCCTTTCAGGAAGATCGGCAGCGCGATCGATGCCGCGAGGAGCGACAGGATGATGACGCCCATGGCGATGAAGATGGCGAGTTCGCGCGCCGGAAAGGGCGAGCCGTCCGGCAGCGCCAGCGGCAGCGTTAGAACACCCGCCAGCGTCACCGCGCCGCGGACGCCCGACAGCGACATGGCCGCCACGATGCGCCAGCCCGGCGACACGTGGCGCGAACGCCGGCGCAGCAGCGTCAGCTCCAGCGACACGAACACCCAGACGAAGCGCAAAACCGCGAGCCCGGCCGTGATCAGGACGACGTAGACGGCGAGCCACCAGGGCTCCTGCTCGCCGACGGCGCGCACGGTTTCGGCCGCGCTCGACAGGATGAAGGGGAGCTGTTCGCCGAGCAGCACGAAGATGATGCCGTTCAGCGTGTACTGGAGGGCGTTCCAGACGTTGGTCCGGCTGACGCGGGTCTGCGCCATCACCAGGCCCCGCGCTTCGGCGCGGCTCATGCCGATGCCCGCCGAAACGGCGGCGAGGATCCCCGAGCAGCCGAGATGCTCGGCAAGGAGATAGGCGCCGAACGGGATGAGGAGGGTGATCAGGATCTGCGAGCCGCTGTCCTCGCCGAAGCGGTCCGAGATCCAGTCCTTGGTCCGGGTGACGGCGAGCGTCAGGAGGAAGCCGACAGCCAAGCCCCCGAGCGCCAGCCAGACGAAGCTGAGCGAGGCCTCGGCCAGCGAGAAGCCGCCGGTCATGGCGGCGGCGAAGCGGAAGCAGACGAGGCCGGACGCGTCGTTGAGGAGCGACTCGCCCTCGATGATGTGCAGCATGCGCCGGGGAATCGGCGTGCGCTGGGCGATAGCCGAGACGGCGATCGGGTCGGTCGGCGACAGGATCGCGGCGAGCGCGAAGGCGACGGCGAGCGGCACTGCCGGGATCAGCCAGTGGATGAAGAAGCCCATGCCGACGACGGTGAAGACGACGAGCCCGAGCGCCAGCTCCAGGATCGTCGTCCAGTCCCTCAGCATCTCGTCGCGCGGGATGCGCCAGCCGTCGAGGAACAGGAGCGGCGGCAGGAACAGGACGAAGAACAGCTCGGGATCGAGAAGGACCCGCAGCTCGACGAACAGCCCGAGCAGGCCGCCGACCGCGATCTGGACGAGCGGGCGCGGGACCGCGACGGGCAGGATCCGCGCCAGGATCCCGCTCGCGACGACCGCGAGCAGCAGGACGAGGGCGGTGGTCACGGCTTCCACGTCGCGGCTCTCCCTTCCGTGCTGCGAAATCCCTACTGCCGCAGCCGCGCCGAGGCTTCAACGGCGACGATGCGTCGCCCGCGCTATCGTCCGATCGCCGTCTGGAGCGAGCCCCCCAGGCTGCGGCCGGCCCTGCCGAGCTTGCTGCCGAGCCGCTGGCGGGAGTCGCCGCTGACGAGGGCTCCCGGCAGCTCGATCGCCGCGCCGACGGCGGAGCCGAGCCCTTGCGTGGTTCCCACGACCGTCGCGTTGATCGCGTCGGCGAGGCCGAGCCGGCCGTCGGACAGGCCGTCGCCCGCGATCAGGCGATTGCCGATCGCCTGGACCACGGCGGGGCTCTGGGCGAAGGTGGTGTGGTTCAGCGGGTCTCCGGTGCGGATGCCGCTGATGTCGACCACGACGATGCCGCGCCGGGCCATTTCCGCCCTCAGATCCGGGCGCGACAGGTCGATTGAGCCGAGGCGCTGCGAGCCGCCGGCCAGCCGGCGCGACACGAGAAGTGCCTGGTCGTCCTGCGCGGCGAAGATGGTGATGCGATCCTGCGCCGGGCCGAGGGCATCGAGCTGGGTGCGGAAGACGCCGAGGTCGATGTCGGGCGCGGCGAGCACGATGTTTGCGAGCTTCGGAGGAAGGTTTCCCTGGCGGATGGCGAGCTGGCGCACCGCCTCCATGGCCAGCCAGCCGCCCATCGAATGCGCCATCAGCGTGATCTCGCCGACGTCCGGGCTGGCCGCGGCCCCGGCGATCACGGCTTCCAGGCTGTCGCGCGAATAGTTGGCGCTGTCGCGGTCGTAGAGGTAGTCGAACACCGAGCCGCCCGAGGGCCAGGTGAAGAGGATCGGCGCGGCGTCGGCGCCGCTGTCCTGGCTGATCTGGGCGAGGCGGAAGACCGCCTCCTCGTAGCTCGAATTGAATCCGTGGACGAAGATGAGGATGCGCCGCTTCGGACGGGCGGCACTCTTGTACCAGGCGTGCGCGCCGGCCGGATCGAGGGGTTCGACCTTGAGGGCGACGAACTGGCGGGCGGGGTCGGGCGCGCCGGGGGAGGGATAGGCGATGTCGCCCGGCTCGCGGAACCGGGCCGGCGGAATGGACACGACGATGTTCTCGAGCGACAGCCCGCGCCCGCGCTCGGGCCCGAACACGACGCCCGAAACGTTCGAGGGCGCGCGGGTCGTTGCGACCAGCATGTCGACGCGCTGGGCGCCGGGAACCGTTCGAGCGACAGGGGTCAAGGTCGCGTAGGGGCGAGACGCGCAACCCGCGATGAGCAGCATCAGGAGCGCGAGGAACCGGATCGGCGGCGTGGGCACTCAGTCCTCGGCCAAGCGTGATCGTCGCGCGAGTGCTAGCATCCGCGCGCGCGACCAGCCATGACCGGCAGGCGCCCGCGCGACGCCCGCCCATCGCCTGTCGCGCGCGCGCCACACCCCGCCTCAGGCGACCTGGCGCTCGTCGGCCGGCCCTTCGCGCGCGAAGCTCTCGTCGAGGCTCGCCAGGGCGTGGGTGGTGCCGGCCTCGAAAACGAGCGCGTCGACGTCCGAAACGTGGCCGAAGGGGATGTCGGCCCCGTTTCCGGCGACCGCGCTTTCCGCGATGCCGCGGCGGATCGCCGGCTCCAGGAGATCCATGGCGTGGGCGCCCGAGCCGGTGAAGACGATCGGCAAGGGGTCGATCAGCGTGAAGAGCCGGCCGAGGCCATAGCCGATGGCGAGACCCGCTTCGGCGAAGGCGTCGCGCTCCGCCCCGTCGCGCTCGCGCGCCGCGCCCGCCAGCGCCCGCATCTCGGCGTCGGTCACGCGCCGCGCCGGCACGGCGTCGGCCGGCCCGCCGAGCGCGCGGCGCCGGATCGCGTAGTCGCCGGCATAGGCCTCGACGCAGCCGCGATTACCGCAGCGACAAAGCGCCCCATCGGGCCGATGATTGAGGTGGCCGAACTCGACCGCCGAGGACAAGGGGCCCCCGAAGGTCTGGCCGCCGAGGCGCAGGCCCATGCCGACGCCGAAGCCGATGAAGAGCGTGGCGAAGTCGCCCGTGCCGAGATCGAGCCCGGCCCGGTCGGGCCGCCAGCGGAAGGCTTCCGGCATCAGCGAGCAGTCGTTGCAGATCTCGACCTCGGCGCCCGTGAGCGCCTGAAGCCTCCCGGCTATGTCGAGGTCGCGGCGCTTGAGGGCCGGAGACCAGAGGATCCGCCGGCGACCGGCATCGGTCATTCCCTGGACCGCCACGACCATGCGCGAGACCTTCGGGGTGTCGCCCGGAAGGCCGGACGCGGCCTCCTCGGTCAGGCTCGCCAGGATCGAGGCGATCTCGTCCGCATCGAGGTCGGCGACGGTGCGCTCGGCCGCGGCGGTGGCGAGCGGCCGGCCGGCATAGTCGGCGAGCTGCACGAAGAGGCCGCCCACCGCGAGCTTGGCCGCGGCGACGGTGGCCGCGCATCCCGCCACCCGCAGCGTCTTTTCCGGACGGCCGCGGCGGGCGCTTCGCCCGTCCTCCTCGACCTCCTCGAAGATGCCGCCCCGGATGAGGTCGGTCGCGATGGCCGAGGCCGACGATACCGACAGGCCCGTCGCCTGGGCGGTGCCGCGCCGCGTCGAGCAGTCGGCGCGGCGCAGATGATCGATCACCGCGCGGCGATTGTGCGCGCGCACGGCTTCCGCGTCGGTCTTGGCGAACAGACCTTTCACGTTGCGCATCCTCCCTCGGCCGGCCCGGATTGTTTCCGATGGCTTTGCCGGCTTGCAAGCCCCTCCCGGCTCGGCACGGTCACGTTGACACGGTTGGAATAGTCTGTCAGCCTTTTTATCCGAGACTTGGAAAAAGTCTCGGGGCCCGCGGGAGGAACGCATGGGCACCGGAAGGATCGGCGCGGGGGCGCGCCAGGGAGGACATCGATGAAGACCTTGAAGCTCGCGCTTGCCGGCGCGGTGTTTTCGCTCGGCCTGTCGGCCATCGGCCCGGCCTTCGCGCAGGACGCGCTGACCGTCGGCGTATCGTGGTCGAACTTCCAGGAAGAGCGCTGGAAGACCGACGAGGCCGCCATCAAGGCGGCGCTCGAAGCGGCCGGCGCCACCTACATCTCGGCCGACGCCCAGTCCTCGGCCGCCAAGCAGCTGACCGACGTCGAGTCGCTGATCAGCCA
>CANJKV010000083.1 GCA_947474855.1 Aurantimonadaceae bacterium
CGTCGGCGTGTCGATCAAGGCGCTGCAGATCGCCGAGGAGAAGGAAGCGGTGGCCCAGTACGGCTCGACCGACTCCGGCGCCTCGCTCGGCGACATCCTCGGCGCCGCCCTCAAGGGCCGCGACAGCGAGTAAGCTTCCGTCTCGGAAGACCGATAAGACTGGAAAGGGGCCGCGCCGCGAGGCGCGGCCCCTTTTGGTTTCAGCGGTAGCGCACGCGCACCGAGAGGCTTCCGCTGCGCTCCAGGCGCACAGCGGCATCCCGGAAGCGCGGCGCGGAGAAGGCCGGCAGCGCGTCGTTCGAGACGCCGATCCCCTCCGTCGGGATGCCGAGGACGTTGGTGTCGAGACGCCCGTCGGCGTTCTCGTCGTGCAGCGCCGCCACGGCGTAGGTGCCGGGGGCAAGGTTTTGGAACACCACGGGCCGCGCGGCCTCGCTCGCCCGCACCGACTGGCGCCGCGCCGCCGGATCGCCGTCGCAGCCTGGAAAGGCGTCCGCCTTGGCCGTGACGCAGACGGAAACGATGCCTTGCGCGTTTCTCAGGCCCTCGATCCGCACGGACAGCTCGGCGGCGCGCGCCGAAGCGGGCGCGCAGGCCAGCGCGGCGAGGCATGCGAGGAGCAGGCGAGGGGCAGCGGAACGGGGCATCGTCGAGGCGTCTCCGATTTCATGACGAAGCGCAATTAGCACGCCGGCATCGTCTGGAAACCGATGCGAAGCCGCGACGAAGCCGCCACGCCGTTCGCCGGAAACGCCCATCCGACACCCCTGCCGGCCGTCGTGCGCCGGCCTCTCGGTCCCCGGTCGAACGCGGGCGAGGCACGCCTGCCGACCCGCATCGACGCTCTCCTGCTCGACCGCGTCTCCGGCGCGGATCCTTGTTAACTCGTCCTTCCGTGGCAGCGGGCTCGCCAAGCTCACCGACCTCGAGGCCTCTGGCGCGCAGATCGCCCGGTTCGACGTGGAGCCGGCGGTCGCCGTCATCATCGTGCGGATCGGCGGATCGGCGCTGGTCGTCGCGGACCCATGGGTCCGGCTCGGCACGAGCGGGCCCGGCGTCTTCCCGGCCCTGACGATCCCGATCGGGCATCACCTCCGGAGCATGACGGAAGAATCGTTGCGCACCGTCGCCTTCCACACCGCGACCGAGCACGTCTCCATGACCGGGGCCTCGATCCTCGCAGCGATCCTGTCGGCTACCGGCGGCCTGAGCCAACAAGCCCGGGAGACGGAACCCAGAGGCGGGCGGCTCGTCACTGATTCGCCCCGAACGCGGAGCGACGGAGGCTCGAACCGGCGGTGCTGCGGCGCATTCGCCAGCAATTACGCTTCCTTTCCGGGAGTTATGCACGCTAGAGTTATGGTTCTCGGGCGATGTTCAAGCAGGAGAAGAAGGCCGGGCTGCCATATGTGGCTTATCTTGTTCCATCCCCAGAAGTTGCTATACCTGCGCCGCCGATTTGGGGTTCGTCGACGACGAGCCGAAGGCATGGAGTGAGACGGAAATGCCCAAGGATCCGATCGATATTCACATCGGATCGCGCCTGCGCAGCTTGCGCGAGCGGCGTCATCTTTCCTTGTCGGCCGTCGGCCGCGGGGTGGGCACGACCTACCAGCAGGTTCGCAAGTACGAGTCGGGCGACAATCGCATCAGCGCCAGCACGCTCTTCCGGCTGGCCGACATGATGGAGGTCAGCCCGTCCTTCTTCTTCGAAGGACTTCCGCGTCGAGCCGCCCAGGATGCGAGCGGCGCGGCGCTCGACGGCGCAGAGGCAGCCATGACGCCCTCGCTGGAGCAGATCGCGGATCCGGAGCTGCGCCATCACCTGGAAGGTCTGCTCAACGCGCTGACGGTGCGCTCCGCTACGCGCTGAAGTTGCTGTCCTCATCTGGTGAGGGCGGCGAATTCACCCCGCACTATTGTCGTTCGTCCTGGACTTCGCCACATTGAGGCCAAGCCCGAAGCGATTCCGCGCCGTTTTCGTTCTCACGGCGTTTGCGCGGGAGGATGGTCGGGGATCGTCGAAACCTCATCGCCGGCCGGTGCGTGGGCGGTGTTTCCAGGAACGAAAGATACGACAATGGCCTCCAAGCTCGAACAGCTGCGACAGATGACGACCGTCGTCGCCGACACCGGCGACATCGAGGCCGTGCGCAAGCTCAAGCCGACCGACTGCACGACGAATCCGACCATCGTTCTCAAGGCGCTCGGCACGCCCATGTTCGAGGACGCCTTCGCCGAGGCGTTGAAGTGGGGCGCCTCGCAGAACGGCGCGAGCGACGCCGTCACGCACGCCGTCGCCGACCGTCTCGCCGTGTCGGTGGGCGTGGCGCTGGCGGAGCTGGTGCCGGGCCGCGTCTCGACCGAGGTCGACGCCGACCTGTCCTTCGACGTCGAGGGTTCGCTCAAGCGCGCCCGCGCGATCATCGCCGACTATGAGGCGCGCGGCGTGTCGCGCGACAAGATCCTGATCAAGCTCGCCTCCACCTGGGAAGGCATCCGCGCCGCGGAGCAGCTTCAGAAGGAAGGGATCGACTGCAACCTGACGCTCATCTTCTCCAAGGCCCAGGCCATCGCCTGTGCCGATGCGGGCGTCTTCCTGATCTCGCCCTTCGTCGGCCGCATCATGGACTGGTACGCCAAGTCCACCGGCAAGACCTACGGGCCGGAGGAGGATCCGGGCGTCCACTCGGTGCGCGAGATCTACAACTACTACAAGGCCAACGGCATCAAGACGGTGGTCATGGGAGCCTCGTTCCGCAATGCCGGCGAGATCGAGGCCCTCGCCGGCTGCGACCGCCTGACCATCTCCCCGGCTCTTCTCCAGGAGCTCGACGCCGCCCAGGGCACGCTGGAGCGCAAGCTCTCGCCCGACACGGTCGGCAAGGTCGAGCGCATCGAGATGAGCGAGAAGCACTTCCGCTGGATGATGAACGAGGACGCCATGGCGACGGAAAAGCTCGCCGAGGGCATCCGCTCCTTCGCCAAGGACCTCGACGCCCTGCGCGCCCAGGTCAAGAAGCGCATCGAGGGCGGCGGCTCGCGCGCGGCGGCCTGATCGCTCCCTTCGTCGAAGCAACGAGGGCGCGGCGTCATATCGGCGCCGCGCCCTTTCCATGTCCGGCGAAAGCCGCTTCGAAGGCGGCGCGAAGCTCCGCCTCGCGCTCGAGATAGCGGGCGGAGAAGTGGAATGGGATCGACCGGCGGATGCCCGCCCGCCGTGCCAGGGCGCCGGCATCGGCCGCGGTCATGTGGTGCTTGGCGCGCGCGAGCGCCTCGTCGTCGGGGAGGAAGCCGGCTTCCACGAAGAACAGGTCGGCGCCCGCCGCCAGCCGGGCGGCGGCGTCGAGATTCGCCGCGCTCGCGGCCATGTCCGTGACATAGGCGACGCGCTGGCCGGGACCGACGTGGAGGACGCCGGCCTCGCGCAGCTTGCCGAGCGAGATCGTCCGGCCCGGCGCCGCCTCGAAGCGCGTCTCGGGCCCGAGGCCGGCGCGCACTGCTCGCTTGGCCTGCGTCAGCCAGGGACCGGGCGCGAACCCTATCTCGTCGAGCCGCGCCCGGTGAACGTTGACGCGCAGGCGCTCCTGCAGCGCGAAGCCGAGGCAGGGAATGCCGTGGTCGAGCACGGTAGCCTCGATCGCGAATTCCGGCTCGTCGAGAAGGATGCCCGGCGGCAGGCCGGGGAGCGGCGCATCGGCCCGCCGGAACGCGTCGCGAGCCCGGAAGACGGCGGCGGCGCGAAAGGCCGCCCCGTCCCAGTCGAGGGCGAGGATCGAGAAGTCGGCGGAATGGGGTCCGAGGAGGTTCCAGGAATAGGCCGCGAGCTTCGCTTCGACGCCGCGGACGAGGCCGGGCGGCCCGACGATGCGCACGCATCGATCCTGGTAGAGGTTCAGCCGCAGGAGCCGGTCGAACCCGGCGAAGTGATCCATGTGGAGGTGGGAGACGAAGACGTCTCCCACCCGCAGGATCTCGCGGGCCGACAGCGCCGCGACATCGCCGAGATCGAAGAGGATCGCGCGGCGGCCGAACCGGACGTCGAGGAAGACGCCCGGGTCGGAGAAGGGCTCGTTGACGAGCCGGGCCTCGACGAAGCCGGCCAGGAACCCGGCCTTATTCGGCGGCCTGGCTCATGCCCTCGGCATCCTTGACGCTGCCGAGGCCCTTCAGAACCTCTTCGGCGCTGGCCCGGTAGTTCTTCACCGAGCTCGTCCACTGGCCCCAAACGTTCGGGTCGATCCCGTCGCCGTTGCGCCCGAGGTTCTGGAGACGCTTCTTGTCCTCCTCGGTGAGGACCTGCTTCGGCAGCGGCTGGAGGTGGCGGACGTCGTCGGCCGAGATGCCGATGCCCTGACCCACGCGATTGCCGTACTCGTCGTGGACGAGCAGGAAGTGCCAGACCATGCGCTCTTGGACGTCCCGCTCGCACTGGCCGAGGAGGTCGACCATGTTGGCGATCAGGTCGTCGCGCTCCCAGTCCATCATGGTGTTGAAGCGCCCGCGCGCCTGGACGTAGTCGTTGCGCCGCTCGATCACGGAGCGGGTGAGTCGCCCGCGGATCTCCGGCTGCTCGTTCGGCGCGTCGCGCGTCGATTCCACGAGGCCGTTGTGGATCGAGGGCTCGAAGTTGACGTGCGGGTTCTGCCCCGGGGCGAGGTCGCGCCCGAAGCTCATCTGGCCGCCGTCGTAGTTGGTGGCGACCTTGGCGTTCTTGGCGCTGTTGACGGGCAACTGCAGGTAGTTGGTGCCCACGCGGTAGCGCTGCGTGTCGGAATAGGAGAAGGTGCGCCCGACCAGCATCTTGTCGTCGGAGAAGTCGAGTCCGTCGACGAGCACGCCCGTGCCCATGGCGATCTGCTCGTTCTCGTTGAAGAAGTTCTCGACGTTGCGGTTCAGCGTCATGGTGCCGACGTGGCGCAGCGGGAAGTCCTTCTCCGGCCAGATCTTGGTGTCGTCCAGCGGGTCCCAGTCGAGCTCGGGATGGTCGTGGTCCTCCATGATCTGCACGAACATGTCCCATTGCGGGAACTCGCCGCGCTCGATCGCGCCGTAGAGGTCCTTGGAGGCCGAGCCGAGGTCCTGCCCCTGCACCTTGGCCGCTTCGGCCGCGGTGAGGCTGGCGATGCCGGCGCGCGGGTGGAAATGGTACTTCACCAGCACCGTCTCGCCTTGCGCGTTCACCATCTTGTAGGTGTTGACGCCGAAACCCTCCATGTGGCGATAGCTCGCCGGGATGCCGCGCGGGCTGAAGAGATGCGTCAGCATGTGCATCGACTCAGGGGTCTGGCTCATGAAGTCGAAGATGCGGTTCGGCTCCTGGCGGAAGGTGACCGGGTCGGGCTTCAGCGAGTGGATCACGTCCGGGAACTTGATCGCGTCGCGGATGAAGAACACCGCGAGGTTGTTGCCGACGAGGTCCCAATTGCCGTCCTCTGTGTAGAACTTCACCGCGAAGCCGCGCGGGTCGCGGGCGGCTTCCGAGGAGTCGCGCCCGCCGATCACGGTGGAGAAGCGGATGGCGAGCGGCGTCTTCTTGCCGGCGGTCTGGAAGAGCTTGGCACGGGTGTACTTGGAGGCCGGCTCGTCGCCGATCTTGCCCGTCACCTCCAGCTCGCCATAGGCGACGAAGCCGCGGGCGTGGACGACGCGCTCGGGGATGCGCTCGCGGTCGAAATGGGTGATCTTCTCGAGGAAGTGGTAGTTCTCCAGCGTCGCCGGCCCGCGGGAGCCCACGGTGCGCTGCGACTGGTTGTTGGTGATCGGATGGCCCTGGCGGTTGGTGAGGACCTTGTCCGAACCGCCGGACGCTCCCGCGCCGTTTCCGTTCGTGCCCATCGATGTCTCCGTTGCTGCGGTGTTCGAGGCGCCGCCATGCCTGTCCGGCCTTGCCGCGGCGACGAAACGCGTTTGGAGCGGTTCCAGATAGGGGCGCCGCCCATGGTCTCAATCGGCAGGGCCCCGGAGCTTTCCCGGCCACGGGAAAACTTCCGCGCCCCTCGCCGACGTTTTTCGTGCTATGGGCCGGGCATGACCGACATCGATCCCGGCTTCGACTGCCGGAGCTGCGGCGCCTGCTGCGCCTATTCGGCCGACTGGCCGCGCTTCTCCACCGAAAGCGACGAGGCGCTCGACGCGATCCCTCCCGAGCTCGTTTCGGCGGACCTGTCGGGGATGCGCTGCGAGAACGAGCGCTGCGTCGCGCTCGACGGCACCCTCGGCGAGGCGGTGAGCTGCCGCATCTACGCCCAGCGCCCCGAGGTCTGCCGCACCTGCGTGGCCGGCGATCCGGAATGCACGATGGCGCGTGCCGCCCGCGGCTGGGCGCCCGTCGCCGCCTGAGGCGTGTCGCGGATCAGCCGAGACCGATCAGCGCGGTGCCGGCGATGGCGAGGACGGCGCCGGCCCAGGCAGGGGCCGGCGGGCGGCGCTTCTCGCGCAGCCAGACGAGCGGTAGGATGAGGACCGGCGTCGTCGAGGCGAGCGTCGAAACGACGCCGACGTCGCCCGTCGTCAGCGCCGCCATCAGGAGCGACATGCCGAGCGTCGTGCCGATAAAGGCCGAGGCGACGGCAAGGCCCATCGCGCCGGGTGACAGGCGCGCGGCGCCCGCCCGGCCGACCGGCAGCGCGAGGAGCGCCAGGAAGAACAGGGCGGCGAGCCCCGAGCGCACGGCCATGGCCGTGAAGGGCTCGACGCCGGCCGCCATGGCGGGACGCGCGAAGAGGCTGCCGAGCGCCTGGCCAAAGGCCGTGACGGTGCCGAGCGCGATGCCGCGCCAGGGCGGGCCGGTCACGGGCGGCGCCGGCGCCACCGCGAGCGGCAGGGTGGCGGGCGCGAGGGCCGGCATGGGCGGGGCCTTGGCGCCGCGCTTCAGGAAGCGGCGCGGCACGCCGATCGCCAGGACGACGCCCACGAGCACCAGCGCGATGCCGAACCCCTGTACGCCCGAGATCGTCTCGCCGAGCGCGACGTAGCCGAGAAGGAGTGCAAAGGGCGCCGTCAGCGAGAAGAGGAGGGCGGTCATGCGCGATCCGACCGCGTCGATCGCGGCGAAATAGGTCGTCGTCGCGATCATGATGCCGAAGAGCGAGGATGCCGCGAGGAAGCCGACCTGCCAGGCTTCGAGGCCGCGCCACCCGCCGACCGCGACCGAGAGCGCGCCCGTCATGGCGAGCGTCGCCACCATCTGCCAGCGGGCGAGCTGGAGAAGCGAGATCCGCCCCTTCAGCTCGCCGATCAGCATGGTGCCGAGGGCCAGGCAAAGGGCGGAAGCGAGCGCCAGGGCTTCGGACATCGAGGATGCGTTCTCGGGACGGAGGCTGCTGCGGCTCAGGCCAGCCAGCCTGGCAGGCGCGGCGGCGCTCTGCCGGTGGCGAGCGCCTCGACGCAGTCGTCGAGCGTGCCGAGCCGCACCGCACAGCCCGACAGGCCGGGGCCGTAGTGGGCGTACTTGCCCGACGTCGTGAGAACCGTCCTGGCGTCGACGGGGAAGACCGGCCGCGAGATGGAGCACCAGCACAGGTCCGGGATCATCTCGACGCCGGAGGCGAGGAGCCGCGCCCGCGTGCCGTCGGCGTTCGCTGCGGCGATGACCTGCCGGCCGGCGGTGACGATCGCCGTGACGTGCGGGTCGCGCGGTCGGCCGCCCAGCGCTTCCGCCAGCGCCCGGCACTCGGCCAGCGAGGCGTGCGGGCTGCCGACGGCCACGAGATCCACCGCCTCCGGCCCCTCGTTCAGCCGCCGCCAGCCCGCGGCGAGATCGGCGCGGGTGATCGCGACGCGCGGCGTGTCCGCGTCCGCGGCGCCCGTGGCCTCGGGCGTCACGCCCTCGACGTGGAGCATGGGCGCGGCGGAGGTCGTGCCGAAGGCGGCGCAGAGCGCCTTGAGGTCGTCGCGTGTCGGAGTGCCCGCCGCGAGACCCGTCAGGAGCGGGATACGGTCGGGTGCGGCCCGGCCGGCGAGGTAGCCGATCAACGGCCAGAGGGCGGCGTCGGCGTTCTCCGGTCGCTCGACATCGACGATCAGTCGGGCGCGCCGCTCGGCGTCGAGATAGGGGCCGGCGAGGGGCGCGCGGCCGGTCAGCGCGATGCAGAGGTCGAGGAAGTCGGGGTGCTTGGCCGTGCGTGCGCCCAGCACGCTGTTGGCGAAGATGACGGCGTTCGACTCCGACCAGCCGACCGCCTCGCCGGTGTCCGGCGCTTCGTCGAGAAGGTAGGGCGCGCAGGTGAAGGTCGGCCGGGCACCCATCGCGACGTAGGCGTCGGCGAGCCGCGCGGCGGGGGCGCCGAAATCGGCGGGGACGCCCTGGGCGCGCCAGTTCTCATGGTCGACGGAGATGGCGTTCATGGTGGTCGGTACGACGACGCGCGCGCCCTTGGCTTCCATCGCCTCGGCGAAGACGAGGTTGGCCGGGCTCGCATAGATGCAGCCGTCGATATGGGCGCGCGTCACGTCGGTGAGCCGCCCCGCGCCCTGCTGGCGCGCCATGGCGACGAGGATGCGCATGGCCTGCGCCGCGGCCTCGCCCTTGGCCCCCGCGAGAATCGCGCGGTCGCTCTCGCTGAGCGCGAGCGCGGCCTCGAGGGCGGGGGCGACCGGGATCGTCAGGTCGCCGGCCAGGATCGCTTCCGCCGTGATCCGCGCCGAGCCGGCCGCTGCCAGTGCCGCGAAGGCGGGCTCGGACAGGCGCAGCACGGCAAGCTCGCGGCCGAACATCTCGGCGGCGACGAGCGCGCCGAGCGTCGCGACGTCCTCCGACCCGGAGAAGACGAGCGCGGCCGGCGCGCGGCCCGCCAGCGCCAGTTCCAGGAGGACGCCCGAGCCCGTGCAGGAGCCGCGCGTCGACGACACGACGACGATCGCGCCCGCGAGGTCGGCGCCGGCCTGGGGGTGGCGCGCGTCGATGACGCGGCCGGTCGCGGGATCGACTCCGCCCCAGAAGCTCAGGGGCTCCGTCAGGTGGACCACCGAACCCTCGGCGGTGCCGCCGAGGATCGACAACGCGGTGCCGAGCCCGCTCATGCCACCACGAAGCCGTGGGCGAAGGGGTCGCGGTCGTCGATGAAGATGGTGTTGATGCCGGTCTGGCGCGCCCAGCCGGCGATGGAGGGGACGATGGCCGGCCTGTTGCCGACGAGGGCCTCGGCCTCGACGCGGCCGCGGAACAGCGAGCCGATGATCGATTCGTGGACGAACTCGTCGCCGACCTTCAGCTTGCCCTTGGCAGCGAGCTGGGCCATGCGCGCCGAGGTGCCGGTGCCGCAGGGGCTGCGGTCGATCGCCTTGTCGCCGTAGAACACGGCGTTGCGGGCGTGCGCCTCCGGGTGGCGCGCGGCGCCGGTCCACTGGATGTGGCTGAGGCCCCGGATCTCCGGATGCTCGGGATGGACGAACTCGTACTTCTCGTTCAGCGCGCGGCGCAGCTTGGGCGAGAAGCCGATCAGCTCGCCGGCGGTGAAGTCGGCCATGTCACGGAAATTGGGCTGCGGCTCGACGATGGCGTAGAAGTTGCCGCCATAGGCGACGTCCACGACGATCTCGCCGAGGCCCTCGACCTCCGCGCTCAAGCCTTCCGAATGAAGGAAGCCGGGCACGTTGGTCAGGCGCACCTCCTCCACGAAGCGGCCTTCCTGGCGATAGGTGATGTCGACCTTGCCTGCCGGCGCGTCGATCGACAGGCGGCCCGGCTCGCGCGGGGTGACGAGGCCGTTCTCGATCGCCATGGTGATCGTGCCGATCGTCCCGTGGCCGCACATCGGCAAACAGCCGCTCGTCTCGATGAAGAGCACGGCGACGTCGCAGTCGGGGCGCGTCGGCGGGTAGAGGATCGAGCCCGACATCATGTCGTGGCCGCGCGGCTCGAACATCAGGCCGGTGCGGATCCAGTCGAACTCGCGCAGGAAATGCGCGCGCTTTTCGAGCATGTTGGCGCCTTCGAGGCGCGGGCCGCCCCCCGAGACGAGGCGGACCGGATTGCCGCAGGTGTGGCCGTCGAGGCAGGAGAAGGTGTGGTTGGCCATGAGGTCGGCTCCGGTCAGAAGCGTTGGGGCGAGAAGGGCGCGAGGTCGATGGCGGGACGGGCGCCCGCGACGAGCTCGGAAACGAGCCGGGCGGTGCCGGCCGACTGGGTGAGGCCGAGATGGCCGTGGCCGAAGGCGTAGACCACGCGGCGCGTCGCGCGGGCCGGGCCGATGGCGGGAAGCGAGTCGGGCAGCGAGGGGCGAAAGCCCATCCATTGCTTGCCGCCGTCCGTCTTCAGCCCCGGCAGGAAGTCGGCGGCCTTCTTCAGCATGGCCTCGGAGCGCTTGAAGTTGGGCGGAAGGTCGAGGCCGCCGAGCTCCACCGCCCCGCCGACGCGGATGCCGGAGGTGAGTCGCGTGACGACGAAGCCGTGGCCGCCGAAGGTGACCTGCGTCTTCAGGTCGAAGGCACCCGCCGGCAGCGTCGTGTTGTAGCCGCGCTCGGTCTCGAGCGGAATGCGCTCGCCGAGCGTCGCCGCGAGCTTATGCGAATGCGCTCCGGCCGCGACGACGACCTTGTCCGCTTGGAGCGGCCCGGCGGCCGTCGCGATCTCGACGCCGGTATCCTTGGCTCGCAGAGCCGTCACCTCGGCGCGCTCGATCGTCCCGCCCTTGGCGCGGAAGCGCTCGGCGAGCGCCAGGACATAGTCCTTGGGGTCGGCGATCGAGAACCAGCCGGGCGTGAAGGTGCCGTGGGTGAAGCGGGGCGACAGGCCGGGCTGGACCTCGGCCATCTCGTCCGGCCCCATGTGGCGGAACTCGATGCCGTGGCGCTCGCGCGCGGCCCAGCCGGGCAGCGAGCCGACGAACTCCGCCTCGCCCTCGTAGACCTGGAGGTTGCCCTCGCGCCGCAGCATGCCGGCGGTGCCGGTGGCGGCGAGAAAGCCGTCGAGCTCGGCCTTGGACAGGTCCATCAGCGCGGTCTGCGCCGCCGTCGAGGCCTCGACGCGGCTCGGATGACAGGCCCGCCAGAACCGCCACATCCAGGGCGCGATGCGATGCGCGTAGGCCGGCGGCAGGCTGAGCGGCCCGAGCGGGTCGAGGAGCCAGCGTGGCGCCTTCCGGAGGATGCCGGGCGAGGCGAGCGGCAGGATGTCGGTGAAGGCGAAGGCCCCGGCATTGCCGGCCGAGGCGCCGGCCGCCGGACCCTCGCGGTCGAGGACGACGACGCTGAAGCCCCGCGCCTGGAGCGCGAGCGCCGCCGAGAGGCCGACGACGCCGGCCCCGATCACCGCCACGTCCGGGCGGCTCTGCGTTCGTGCCGCCATCTCAGTGCGTCGCCGCGAGGAACTTCTGCGTCTCGGGGCGCTTGGGCGCGTCGAAGAGCTCGGCCGGCGGCGCGATCTCGGCCATGACGCCCTGGTGGAAGAAGGCGACGCGGTCCGACACCTCGCGGGCGAACTTCATCTCGTGCGTCACGCAGATCATCGTCATGCCCTCGGATGCGAGCATGCGCAGCGTGTCCAGCACCTCGCCGACCAGCATCGGGTCGAGCGCCGAGGTCACCTCGTCGAAGAGCATGTATTCCGGCGACATGGCGAGCGCGCGGGCGATGGCCATGCGCTGCTGCTGGCCGCCCGACAGGCGGCTCGGATAGACCTTGAGCTTGTCGGCGAGGCCGACATGGCCGAGCTGCCTGACCGCGATCTCCTCGGCCTCGCGCCTGGAGAGGCCGAGCACCTTGCGGGGCGCCAGCATGACGTTCTCGATCACGGTGAGGTGCGGAAAGGCGTTCCACTGCTGGAACACGATGCCGACCTTGCGGCGCAGCTTGTCCAGGTTCGTCGACTTGGCATGGACCTCGATGCCGTCGATGCGGATCGAGCCCGCATTGATCGGCTCCAGCCCGTTGATGCAGGTGAGGAGCGTCGACTTGCCCGAGCCCGAGCCGCCGATGATCGAGACGACCTCGCCCTTGTCGACGGTCAGGTCGATGCCCTTGAGAACCTCCAGCGGGCCGAAGGATTTGCGAACGTTCCGGATCTCAATCATGGGGGGACCAGCGTTTCTCGAGATGACCGCCGAGCCGGGCGATGGGGAAGCTGAGGAGGAAGTAGATCGCCCCGCAGATCAGGAGGATGAAGAGCGGCTCCTGGAGGCGGGTGACGAGGATCTGCGAGGCGCGAAGGAGCTCGATCAGCCCGAGCCAGAGGACGAGCGCCGAATCCTTCATGACGCCGAGCGTCAGGCCGATCCAGGAGGGGAGGGCGATGCGCAGGCTGAGCGGCGCCACGATCTCGCGCATGTCCTGGCCCCAGGTCATGCCGAGAGACCGCGCCGCCCGGCGCGTCGTCATCGGCACGGACTCCATGCTCCCGCGCACGATCTCCGTGCAGTAGGCGGCGGTGTAGAGCGAGAGCACGGCGCAGGAGGTGGTGAAGGGCCCCCAGCCCAGCTTCAGGATCGACTGTAGCGCGTTGCCCAGCACCAGCTGGATGAGGAGCGGCACCGAGCGGAAGATGTCGAGGAGGAAGGTCAGCGGCGCGAACCAGATCGGCCCGAACTGGAATCGCAGGACGCCGAACAGGATGCCGAGGATCGTGCCGACCGTGACGGACACGGCGGTGACGGCGAGCGTCATCCCCGCACCTTGCGCGAGGAACAGGAGGTCGTTCAGCGTGAGGGCTGTATCGAACATCGGGAGCCCTCGGTCAGTAGCGGAACAGGCGGCGGGCGACGAGCCGCGCGCCGAGCGTCACCGCCTTGGCGATGAGGTAGTAGATCACCGCGGCGATGGCGAAGAACTCGAAGGTGCGGAAGGAGCGGGCGTTCAGCTCCTGCGTGATGCCGGCGAGGTCGGTGTTCATGCCCACCGTGACGCCCAGCGAGGTCATCAGGATCGCCCAGACCATCTGGTTGGTCATCGGCAGGAAGGCGATGCGCAGCATCTGCGGCAGGACGATGAGGCGGAAGGCCTGGAGCGAGCCCATGCCGAGCGAGCGGCCGGCCCGCGCCTGCGTTTCGGGGATTGCCTTCAGCGCGCCGCGGAAGTTCTCGGCGAGATAGCCGGCATTGTTGAAGGCGATGCCGGCGAGCAGCGCCGCGAAGGGGCTGAGGTGGATGCCGAAATTGCCGAGGCCGAAATGGGCCATGTAGATCTGGAACAGCGCCGGCGTGTTGCGCGCCACCTCGACCCAAGCGACGGCGAAGCCGCGAAGGATGCGGCTGTCGGAGCGGCGGAAGAGCGTCAGCATGATGGCGAGGGCGAGCCCGATCACCATGGACAGGATGGCGACCTGCAGCGTGACGAGCGCCCCGTCCAGCATCTGCGGCAGCGCCTGCAGCGCCTGGTTCCAGCGGAAGGTATAGCCGAACATTCGCTCTCGCCCGTGGAGAAGGAAGCGGCGCGCGACGACCGCCGCCGCGCGCCACCCGGATCGGTTCGAAGCTTAGCGGTAGACGCCGGGAACCCTGAGGTCCGGGGCTTCGCCGCCGACCCACTTCTCGTAGAGCTCGGCGTAGCGGCCGGTGCGGACCTGCTGGTTGATGAAGAGGTTGAGGTAGTTGATCAGCCCGTACTCCTCGCGATTGGTGAAGAGCGCGACGTAGTCGGTGTCGAAGGGCGCCTTGCCGACGACCGCTATGTTCGGGTAGCTGCCCGTCTTCACGTTGGCCTGCGCGACGGTGGAGGTCGACACGGTGGCGTCGAGCTGGCCCTGGCTCAGCGCCAGGAAGACGTCGGCCTGCGTCTGGTAGGGCCGGAAGGTGCCCTCGCCCCAGGCCTTGACCTGCTCCTCGAGGGCGATCGCCTCGTAGGTGCCGGCGGTGGCGCCGACGGTCTTGCCCTTCATGGTCTCGAACGAGGTGACGCCCGAATTGGTGTTGGCCGTCACCGCCATCTCGAAGGCGAAGTAGGGGATGGTCATGCCGACCGTCTTGGCGCGCTCCAGCGTGTCGGAGGTCGAGGCGACGCCGACGTCGACGCGGCCCGACATCAGCGCCGGAATGCGCTCGGGGAAGGGCGTCTCGACGATCTCGGCGGTGACGCCGAGGGCCTTGGCGAGGTCGTTGCAGTAGTCGACGTCGAAGCCGACGGGGTTGTTCTGCGCGTCGCGCGAGCCCATCGGCGGGAAGTCGAGAACCACGGCGCAGCGCAGCGTGCCGGACCCGATGATGTCGTCGAGCTTGTCGGCCTTGGCCGGGACGGCGAGCGCCGCCGCGGCCATGAGGCCGATGGTGATGGCCTTGATCTTCATAGTGGAAACTCCCCCGGGATGATTCGGCGCCGAGTCCCCTGCGACGCGGCGGCCATGCCTGATCAAACAAAAAATACAATTAGTGTGCAAGAGTGTTGACGCCGATTCCGTCTCCGTCCCACCATTCGCGACGGCGCGTCGCGCCCATTTCCATCCTGCCTGCCCGGAGCCGAAGACGATGATCGACACGACCCGCCTCACGATCGAGGACCTGCACGCCCGCGTCGTGGCGATCCTGACCAAGGCCGGCCTCAACCGCGTGCAGGCCGAGGCGCTCGGTTCCGTGATCGTCGCGGGCGAGCGCGACGGGGCGAAGTCCCACGGCATTTATCGCATCGAAGGCGTCCTACGTACCGTCAAGGCAGGCAAGGTCGTGCCGGACGCCGTGCCGCAACTCCTGCCCGACGACGGCACGGCGATCCTGCGCGTCGATGCGCGCGGCGGCTTCGCCAATCCCGCCTTCGAGCTCGGCCTACCGCGCCTCGCCGAGCGCGCCCGCAAGCTCGGCCTCGCCGCCCTGGTGATCAACGACTGCACGCACTTCGCCGCCCTGTGGCCCGAAGTCGAGGCGATCGCGGGACACGGATTGGCGGGTCTCGCCATGTGCCCGAGCTACGCTTCCGTCGCGCCGACGGGGGGCACGCGCCCGCTTCTGGGCACGAACCCGCTCGCCTTCGCCTGGCCGCGGCAGGACGGCACGCCCTACGTCTTCGACTTCGCGACCTCGGTTGCCGCGCGCGGCGAGATCGAGCTGAAGCGCCGCGCCGGCGAGCCCTTGCCCGAGGGCTGGGCGATCGACCCGCAGGGCCGGCCGACCACGGATCCGGAAGCGGCGCTCGCCGGGGCCATGCTGTCCTTCGGCGGACACAAGGGCTCGGCCATCGGCACGATGATCGAGCTCCTCGCGGGCGTCATGATCGGCGACCTGACGAGCCCGGAATCGCTGGAGCAGCTCGGCACGACGACGCTGGCGCCGGCCCACGGCGAGCTGATCCTCGCCTTTTCGCCGGAAACCTTCGCGAAGGGGCGGCCGGGCGATCCCTTCGCCCGCGCCGAGGTTCTGTTCGAGGCGATCCTCGGCCAGGGCGCCCGGCTGCCGTCCCAGCGGCGCTTCGCGGCGCGCGAGCGCTCGCGCTCCGAGGGTATCGTCTTGAGCGCGGCCGAGACCGCGCTCCTCGATCGGCTCCTGGAACGCGGCCTCGACGCGGTCTCCTGATCGCTCAGGCGGCGGCGCGCTTCGGCGCGAGGCCCTCGGCCTGGCTCCAGCTGGCGTACCAGGCTTCGAAGAGCTTCAGCTGCGCCTCGACGTAGCCGCGCTGGCTTTCCGACAAGGCGTCGGTCTCGTTGAAGTGCAGCGCGTATTCCGGTGCGCCCTTCAGCACCATCATGTGCTTGAAGAACAGGACGAGGTCCGGCCCTTCGTCGAAGGAGGACAGGACGGCGAGCGCCGCTTCCAGCTCCAGCGCCCGGCGGCGCGCGACCGGGTCGCCCTTGGCCGCGGCCTGCGACAGCTCGCAGAGCTGGATGACCTCGCGCGGCAGAACGTTGCCGATGCCGGTGATCGCGCCCGTCGCGCCGCAATTGACGAAGCCGTGGAAGACGGCCGTGTCGACGCCGATCATCAGCGACACGTCGTCGTCGCGGCTGGTGATGTTCTCGGCCGCGTAGCGCAGGTCGGCCGGACCGCCGAACTCCTTGAAGCCGACGAGGTTCGGGTGCTCGGCGCGTAAGCTGAAGAACAGGTCCGCGCGGGTCGCGAAGCCGTAATAGGGGCTGTTGTAGATCACCGCCGGCAGCTCGGGGGCGGCCGCGAGGATCGCCTTGAAGTGGGCGCGTTGGGCCGCGGGCGAGGGGCCGCGCGAGAGCACCCGCGGGATCACCATCAGGCCCTTGGCACCGACGGACTGCGCATGGGCGGCGTGCGCCGCGGCCGAGGCCGTGTTCACCGCGCCGGTGCCCACGATCACGGGGACGCCGGCTTCCGCGAGGCGGGCGACGCCTTCCATGCGCTGCGCGTCGGTGAGGAGCGGCCAGTCGCCCATCGAGCCGCAATAGACCACGGCCGACATGCCGGCCGCGATCAGCTCGCGCCCCTTGGCGACGAGCGCGTCGAAGTCGGGCGTGCGGTCCGCGCGGCAGGGTGTCATCAGCGCCGGAATGACGCCGGAAAAAATCTCAGCTTTCATCGCGATTCCTCGTCGATCGTCGAAACGGGCTGCGGGGGCACGAAGCCGCGCCGGAGCCGGACGAGGCGCACTATCTCTTACTGCATTATGTTTGTCGACAAGATTTATGCGGGGTTCTCACAGCTCCATGTCCAGGCGTCCGCCGCGCAGAAACAAGGACTGGACCTTGTGGGCGATCTGCTCGCCATGGGCCTTTGCCAAGGCATCTGCGGAGGCGACGTCGCGCCGCTCGACCGCGGCGATCATCGCCTCGTGCTCGTCCACGAACTCCTGGGGCAGACGGTCCTCGTAGGCGTTGTAGTAGATGCGCAGGATCCGCCGCCCCTGGTCGAGGAGGCGGTTGAAGAAGGCGAGGAAATGCGGATTGCGCCCGGCCTCTGCGATCGCCGTGTGAAAGGCGGCGTTGGTGTCGATCATCGCCAGCGCGTCCTGCGCGGCGACGGCCTCGGCGAACTGGAGCTGCGCCGCGCGGATCGGCTCGAGGTCGGCCGGCCGGTGGTGCTCGGCGGCGAGGCGCGTCGTGACGCGGTACATCAGCACCAGCGCGTCGAAGTAGGTGTGGAGGTTCAGGTAGTCGATGTTCGACACCATGGTCGAGCGGTTCGGCAGCGTGTTGACGAGCCCTTCGCCGGCGAGGCGTACCAGCGCCTCGCGGATAGGGGTGCGCGACACGCCGAAGCGCTCGGCGAGTTGCACCTCGTCGATCGCGCTGCCGGGCGGCAGGACGAGGTCGAGGATCTCGTCGCGCAAGGAATCGTACACCATCCGCGCGCCCGAGCCGCGCTTGCGCTCGGGCGGAGCGGCTTCCGGTTCCTCGGTCATGCGGGCGGCCTCGCGGCGGTCGGGGCGGATGTCGGTGTCATAGGGTCTCGAAGAGCAAGGCTGTGCCGGCGCCGGTAAAGCGTCGATTCGTACTTGTCTACAAGCTGTGGACGCGACGCGCGCGGATCGCAACGCCACCGCGGCGCCGGATGTCAGAGGTCCATCGGCCAGGTGTCGGAAAGGCGGTAGCCGGCGGGGAATGGGTCGGCGGGGTCGACCATGAGCTGCTGGGTCCCGACGATCCAGGCACGCCCCGAGATGATCGGTCTGATGGCGGGCTTGCCGCCGACCTCGACGCCCGCGTCGATGCGGCAGTGGAACTCGGTGTCGATGATCGAGGTGCCGACGAAGCGCTCGCCGACCTGCATCTCTCCCCGCGCGTGAAGGACGGCCATGCGGGCCGAGCAGCCCGTGCCCGTCGGCGAGCGGTCGACCTTGCCCGGCCGGATCGCCACCGCGTTCTTGCCCCACAGGACGCCGTCGCGCCGCTCGACCGGATTGGTCATCTGGCAGAAGGAGATGTGGTTCCAGTCGGTCGTCGGGTGCCGGAAGCCGAGCTGCTCGTTGGCGGCCGCCGTGATCCGCACGCCGAGCCGCGCGATGTCGCGGGCCTGATCCGGCCCGATCTCGACGCCGATGGAGGCGGCGTCGACGATCACGAAGCTGTCGCCGCCATAGGCCGTGTCGACGGTGATCGTGCCGAGGCCCTCGACTTCGAGCTTGGCGTCGAGCCGGTCGGCGAAGGAGGGGACGTTGCGCACGCTGATGCGCTCGGCCTTGCCGTTCCGGCAGTCCGCCTCGACCTCGACGAGGCCGCCCGGGGCTTCCAGCACCATGCGCGTCACCGGCTCCTCCATCGGCACGATGCCGGTGTCGAGGAGGACGGTGGAGACGCAGATCGAGTTGGAGCCGGACATCGGCGGCGTGTCGGCCGGCTCCATGATGATCCAGCCCATCTTCGCGCGCGGGTCCTTCGGCGGCACGAGGAGGTTCACGTGCCGGAAGACGCCGCCGCGCGGC
>CANJKV010000084.1 GCA_947474855.1 Aurantimonadaceae bacterium
CTCGCCTCCTGGCTGGGCCTGCCCGGCGTTCCCGCCGAAGCCGAGCTCATTCCGCTGGAGCGGGACCTGCGGCTCGCCGAGCTGACGCGCTGCCGCTACCACGCGGCGAAGATCTCGCTCGGCCGCTCGGCCGAGGCCGTGCGCGCCGCCAAGGATCGCGGCGCCTCCGTCACCGCTGCGGTGTCGATCAACCATTTGGCGCTCAACGAGAACGACATCGGCGAGTACCGCACCTTCTTCCGCCTGTCGCCGCCGCTGCGCCGCGAAGACGACCGCCTCGCCATGATCGAAGCGCTGAACGAGGGCGCGGTGGACATCATCGTGTCCTCGCACGATCCGCAGGACGCCGACGACAAGCGCCGCCCGTTCGCCGAGGCGAAGGCCGGCGCGATCGGCCTCGAAACGCTGCTGCCGGCGGCGCTGCGACTCTTCCATTCCGGTGCCGTACCGCTCGCCCGCGTCGTCGACGCGGTGACGGCCGCGCCGGCGAAGCTCCTAGGCCTGCCCTGCGGAACGCTCGCGCCCGGCGCGCCGGCCGACTTCGTGCTCGTCGACCTCGACGCGCCCTTCATCTTCGGCAAGGATCGCATCCGGTCGCGCTCGAAGAACACGGCCTTCGAGAACGCGCGCTTCCAGGGTGAAGTCGTGAAGACCTTCGTCGCCGGCCGCTGCGTCTTCGACGCGTCGGCCCCTTGAACCAGAACCGGGAGCGGACGGCGTGATCGCTGGACTGGACTGGACGGTGGCGCTTCTCGCCATCCTCGGCGGCTACCTTTCGGGCTCGATCCCCTTCGGCCTCGTCTTCGGCCGCCTGTTCGGCCTCGGCGACATCCGCAAGATCGGCTCGGGCAACATCGGCGCCACGAACGCGCTGCGCACCGGCAACAAGCCGATGGCCGCGCTGACCCTTCTCGGCGACGTCCTGAAGGGCACCATCCCCATTCTGATCGCCTGGAACTGGGGCCCGGTCGCGGCCTGCTTGGCCGGCCTCGGCGCCTTTCTCGGCCATCTCTTCCCCGTCTGGCTCGGCTTCAAGGGCGGCAAGGGCGTCGCGACCTATCTCGGCATCCTCCTCGGGCTCGCCCCGATCGGCGCGCTGGTCTTCGCCGTCCTGTGGCTCGGCACCGCCTTCCTCTTCCGGTTCTCCTCGCTCGCCGCGCTCGTCGCGACGGTGGGCGTGCCGATCGCCTACGCGCTCTGGCCCTTTCCGGAAGCTGCGATCCTGACGGCGATCCTTTCGGTGCTGGTCTGGTGGAAGCATGCCGCCAACATCCGCCGCCTCCTGGCCGGCACGGAAGGCCGGATCGGAGCCAAGGGGTGACGGGCTCGGGCCCGGGCTCGGGTCACGGCGCGATCGTCCTCGGCGACGACCAGCGGCTCGCCTGGCTCCGGCTCATCCGTTCCGAGAACGTCGGCCCGGTCACCTTCCGCCAGCTCGTCAACCGCTTCGGCGGGGCGGAAGCGGCGCTACGCGCCCTGCCGGACCTCGCCGCGCGCGGCGGCCGGCGCGTGCGCGTCGCCGCCGAAGCGGACATCGAGGCCGAGTTGCGCGTGGCGGCCAAGATGGGCGCGCGCTTCGTATGCCGCGGCGAGGCCGACTATCCCGCCATTCTGCGCAGCGATTCGCAGGCGCCGCCGGTTCTCGCCGTCATGGGCGATGCGAGCCAGCTGCAGCGACCGGCCCTCGCCGTGGTCGGCGCGCGCAACGCGTCCGCTGCCGGTGCCAAGTTCGCGGCCACCCTGTCGCGCGAAGCGGCGGAAGGCGGCTTCGCCGTCGTGTCGGGCCTCGCCCGCGGCATCGACGCCGCCGCGCATTCCGCGACGCTCGATCTCGGCACCGTCGGCGTCTTCGCCGGCGGTCTCGACAAGCCCTACCCCCGCGAGAACCGTCCGCTGATGCGCCGAATGGTCGATGCCCGCGGTTGCCTCGTCAGCGAGATGCCCTTCGGCTGGGAGCCGCGAGCGGTGGATTTTCCTCGGCGCAACCGCATCGTCGCGGCGCTTTCGCTCGGCCTCCTCGTGGTGGAAGCCGCGGCGCGCTCGGGCTCGCTGATCTCGGCGCGCCTTGCCGGCGAGATGGGGCGTCTCGTTTTCGCCGTGCCGGGATCGCCCCTCGATCCGCGCTCGGCGCGCACGAACCGCCTCCTGAAGGACGGTGCGATCCTGGTGACCGAGGTCGACGACATTCTCGACGCGCTGCGGCCGATCGTCGGGCGCCCGCCTGCCCCCCTCGCCGAGATCGGCGACGATCAGGATTTCGCGGAAATTCCGGACGAGCCCGCTGCGGGCGAGCGCGAGCGGATCGTCGAGGCGCTCGGTGCCGCGCCGATCTCGATGGACGACCTCGTCGCACATGCCGGATCGTCGCTCGGCTCGGCTCATCTCGCAATTCTGGAACTCGACCTTGCCGGCCGCATCGAACGCCACCCGGACGGCCGGATCTCCCTGCTTCAGGGCTGAGACGACTCGCGGCGCGCGATCTCGCTCTCCGCCTCCAGACAGGCCATGTGGACGAGATAGGCGAGCATCGATCGCCGGGGCGGAGGCAGCATCTGCGCCAACTCCTTCAGCATGGCCGCCACGTAGCGGAGCCGATCCCCCGGCATGCTCTCCTCTTTGTCGATCATGCCATCTTCCGCTGCACGGCCGCATCTGCCGTCTAGCCTATTAGCGGTTGCACGACCAGCGTCAATCTCTCGGTGGTTGTAATGCTCGGCAGCGGGGCTGTGGTGCCGCGAACGGACGCGGCTGTTGCATTGTGCGCCGGAGAACGCCATTTGGCGGATCGGGTTCATCCATCGACATTTCGGAAAATCGCTTATGGACGTTGTCATCGTCGAGTCGCCGGCCAAAGCGAAGACGATCAACAAGTATCTCGGCTCCAACTACAAGGTGCTGGCTTCCTACGGGCACGTGCGCGATCTGCCGGCCAAGGACGGCTCCGTGCGGCCCGACGACGACTTCGCCATGGACTGGGAAGTCGACAAGCTGTCGCAGAAGCGCCTGAACGAGATCGCGCAGGCCGTGAAGTCGGCCGACGGCCTGATCCTGGCCACCGACCCGGATCGGGAGGGCGAAGCGATCTCCTGGCACGTCCTCGACGTGCTGCGGCAGAAGAAGGCGCTTGCCGGCGGCAAGCCGGTGAGCCGCGTCGTCTTCAACGCCATCACCAAGAAGGCCGTGCTCGACGCGATGGCGAATCCGCGCCAGATCGACGAGCCACTGGTCGACGCCTATCTGGCGCGCCGCGCCCTCGACTATCTCGTCGGCTTCACGCTTTCGCCCGTCCTATGGCGCAAGCTGCCGGGCGCGCGCTCGGCCGGCCGCGTCCAGTCCGTGACGCTGCGGCTCGTCTGCGACCGCGAGGCCGAGATCGAGCGCTTCAAGCCGCAGGAGTACTGGCAGGTCGCCGCCCGCCTCGCGACGCCGCGCGGCGAGGAGTTCCTCGCCCGCCTCGCCGCCTTCGACGGCGAGAAGATCGGGCGCCTGACGGTGAACAACGGCGATCGCGCCGGCGCGATCAAGGCGATGCTGGAGAGCGCCAGCTTCCGCGTCGGTTCGATCGAGGCCAAGCCGACCAAGCGCAATCCGGGTCCTCCCTTCACCACCTCGACCCTGCAGCAGGCGGCCTCGGCCAAGCTTGGCTTCTCGTCCTCGCGCACCATGCAGGTGGCGCAGCGACTCTACGAGGGCATCGACCTCGGCGGCGAGACGGTCGGCCTCATCACCTACATGCGAACCGACGGCGTGCAGATGGCGCCGGAAGCCGTTGCCGACGCGCGCCGGGCGATCGCCGACTCCTTCGGCCCGAACTACGTGCCGGAGAAGCCGCGCCACTACTCCACCAAGGCGAAGAACGCCCAGGAAGCCCACGAGGCGATCCGCCCGACCGGCTTCGCGCGCAGCCCGAAGAGCGTCGAGTCGTACCTCGACCGCGACCAGTTGCGGCTCTACGACCTCGTCTGGAAGCGCGCCATCGCCAGCCAGATGGCCTCGGCCGAGATCGAGCGCACCACCGTCGACATCGAGGCGACGGGCAAGGACGGCCGCGCGATGCTGCGCGCCACCGGCTCCGTCGTGAAGTTCGACGGCTTCCTCGGCGCCTATCAGGAGCACCGCGACGACAGCCGCGCGCCGACCGACGCTGCCGAGGACGACGATTCGGCCCGCCTGCCGGAGATCCGCCCGAACGAGGACCTCGCCCGCCGCGCAATCGAGGCGACGCAGCACTTCACCGAGGCGCCGCCGCGCTATTCCGAAGCCTCGCTCATCAAGAAGATGGAGGAGATCGGTATCGGCCGCCCCTCCACCTATTCGGCGACGCTCCAGACCCTGCGCGACCGCGAATACATCGTCGAGGACAAGCGCAAGCTCATCCCCGAATCGAAGGGTCGGCTCGTCACCGCCTTCCTCCACAACTTCTTCGAGCGCTACGTGGAGTACGACTTCACTGCCGCGCTGGAGGAGAAGCTCGACCGCATCTCGGCCGGCGAACTGTCCTGGAAGGACGTGCTGCGCGAGTTCTGGAAGGACTTCTCCGGCCACGTCGACGGCACCAAGGAGCTGCGCGTCTCGGACGTTCTCGACGCGCTGAACGTCGAGCTGGCGCCGCTCGTCTTCCCCGAGCGCGAGGACGGCACCGACCCGCGCGCCTGCCCGCGCTGCGGAAACGGCAAGCTGTCGCTGAAGCTCGGCAAGTTCGGCGCCTTCGTCGGCTGCTCGAACTATCCCGAATGCGGCTACACCAAGCAGCTGGGCTCCTCGCTCTCGGCGGACGCGTCGGGCGACGGCTCGAGCCTCGACGAGCCGAAGGACCTCGGCACCGACCCGGCCACCGGCGAGCCGGTGACGCTGCGCTCGGGTCGCTTCGGCCCGTACGTCCAGCGCGGCGACGGCAAGGAGGCCAAGCGCTCCTCGCTGCCGAAGGGCTGGCAGGTCACCGAGATCGATCTCGACAAGGCGGTGCGGCTGTTGTCGCTGCCGCGCGAGGTCGGCATCCATCCCGAATCGGGCAAGCCGATCCTCGCCGGGCTCGGCCGCTACGGGCCGTTCCTCCAGCACGACGGCGCCTACGCCAACCTGGAAACCATCGAGGACGTCTTCACCGTTGGCCTCAACCGTGCCGTGACCGTCATCGCGGAGAAGAAGGAGCGCGGCGGACGCGGATCGCGCGGCACTCCCGCGGCGCTCGCGACGCTCGGCGAGCATCCGACGCTCGGGGGCACGATCACCGTTCGCGAGGGCCGCTTCGGGCCCTATGTGAACACCGGCAAGGTCAATGCCACGCTGCCGCGCGGCAAGGAGCCGGCGTCGGTCACTCTGGAGGAGGCAATCGCCCTCCTCACCGAGCGCGCCGAGAAGACCGGAACGGGCAAGGCGGCGCCGAAGAAGGCGGCGGCCGCCAAGAAGAAGACGGCTGGGGCGGACGGCGATAAGCCGGCGGCGAAGAAGACGGCCGCCAAGTCCGCCACGACGAAGACGGCGGCGAAGGCGAAGGCCGCGCCGAAAGCGAAGAAGGCCATCGCCGACGGCGAGGGCCTCCCCTGGGACGCGGACTGAGACGGGCAAGAATGGCAAGGAAGCGTGGAACTGAGACCGAGGCGCGGCCGGAGCTGACGCGCGAGGCGGTTCTGCGCTTCATCGCCGACAACCCGTCGCGCGCCACCAAGCGCGACATCGCCAAGGCCTTCGGCGTCAAGGGCGCCGAGCGGATCGACCTGAAGCGCCTCCTCGGCGAGCTGGCCGACGAAGGCCTGATCGAGGGCACGCGCAAGCGCTTCCACCAGGCCGGCGCCCTTCCGCCGGTGCTCGTCCTGGAGGTGCGTGCCCGCGACGAGGACGGCGGCCTCGTCGCCGAGCCGCCGGGCTGGGACGAGGCCGAGCGCGGCCCGCGTCCGCGTCTCCCGGTGCGCGAGCGTCGCGGCGAGGGTCCGACGGTCGGCATCGGCGACCGCTTCCTCGCCCGCATCGCCGAGACCGACGACGGCGAGCGCGTCGCCTGCGTCCTTCGTCTCGTCGAGAAGGAGCGCTCCGTCGAACTCGGCGTCTTCCGCCCCGATCCCGCCGGCGGCGGCCGTGTCGATCCGGTCGAGAGGCGCCAGAGCGAGTATCGCGTCGCTGCCGGCGACGAGAAGGGCGCGGGCGATGGCGATCTCGTCGAGATCGAGCCCTTCGGCCGCTCGCGCTTCGGCCTGCCGACGGCGCGTGTCGTCGAGATCGTCGGCTCGATGAAATCCGAGCGCGCCATCTCCACCATCGCACTCCACGCCCATTCGATCCCGCACGTCTTCCCGCCCGGCGTCCTCCACGAGGCCGACACCGCCGGCCCTGTGTCGGACGAGGATCGTGAGGACTGGCGAGACCTCGCGCTCGTCACCATTGACCCGGCCGACGCCAAGGACCACGACGACGCGGTGCATGCGCGGCCCGACGAGGATCCGTCCAACCCGGACGGGGTCGTCGTCACCGTCGCGATCGCCGACGTCTCTTGGTACGTGCGCCCCGGCTCGAAGCTCGACGCCGAGGCTCGGCTGCGCGGCAATTCGGTCTATTTCCCAGACCGCGTCGTGCCGATGCTGCCCGAGCGCATCTCCAACGACCTTTGCAGCTTGCGTGAAGGCGTCGACCGCCCGGCGCTGGCAGTGCGCATGATCTTCGACGCGCGGGGCGACAAGCGGGCCCATTCCTTCCACCGAATCATGATGCGAAGCCGCGCCAAACTCTCCTACGAGGCGGCGCAGGGCGCGGTGAACGGCGACCCGACCGAGGTCGCGCCGGATATCCTGGAGACGGTCCTCAAGCCGCTCTACGAGGCCTACGGGAAGCTTGCCGCTGCGCGCGATCGCCGCCAGCCCCTCGCTCTCGATCTTCCCGAACGCAAGATCCGCCTGAAGCCGGACGGCAGCGTCGACAAGGTCGTGGTCCCCGAACGCCTCGAATCGCACCGGCTGATCGAAGAGTTCATGATCCAGGCGAACGTCTGTGCGGCGGAAACGCTGGAGCAGAAGCGGCAGGCGCTGATCTATCGCACCCACGACTCGCCCTCGCTCGCCAAGCTCGAGGCGCTGCGCGATTTTCTGCGCACGCTGGAGATCCCGCTTGCCAGCGCCGGCACGCTGCGCCCGCAGCACTTCAACGGCATTCTCGCCTTCGTGCGCGAGGGCGAGCACGAGAGCCTCGTCAACGAGGTGGTACTGCGCTCGCAGAGCCAGGCCGTCTATACCCCCGAGAACATCGGCCATTTCGGCCTCAACCTCGCGCGCTATGCCCACTTCACCTCGCCGATCCGCCGCTACGCCGACCTCATCGTGCATCGCGGTCTGGTGACGGCCCTGGGGCTGGGTGCGGGCGGCCTCAGCCGCGAGGACGAGGAGAACCTCGTCCAGACCGCCGAGGAGATCAGCCGCGCCGAGCGCCGCGCCATGGCCGCCGAGCGCGACACGATCGACCGCCTCATAGCCCACCACCTCGCCGACAAGGTCGGCGCCGAGTTCGAGGGGCGGATCACCGGCGTCACGAAGGCCGGGCTCTTCGTCGTCCTGCCGGTCTACGGCGCCGACGGTTTCGTCCCGATCTCGACGCTCGGCCGCCAGTTCTTCGTCCATGACGAGGCCGGGCACGCGCTCGTGGGCGACCGCGACGGGCATGGTTACCGGCTGGGCGACACCGTGGAGGTCAGGCTCGTCGAAGCCCTGCCGCTCGCCGGCGCCATGCGCTTCGAGATGCTGACGGAACCGCGAGAGTTGCCGCGCGGCTCGGCGTCCTTCCACAAATCCCGCCTGCGCCGGCCGGGGCGGCCCGGCGGGCGCCCCAAGAACGTGTCCGCGAAAGTGAGGAGACGGTAATGACGACGCTGACCGACAAGGCGGACCTGCCGCCCCGCTCGATCTGGCAGGCGGTAAAGCGCGGGTTCTTCTGCCGCTGTCCCAACTGCAACCGCGGCGCCTTGTTCAAGGGCTATCTGACCAGCGTCGACGCCTGCGCGACCTGCGGCGAGGAGTTCCACCACCATCGCGCCGACGACCTGCCGCCCTATCTCACCGTCTTCATCGTCGGCCACATCGTCGTCGCCCTGTTCATGGCGGCCGAGGAAACGGTGGATTGGTCGATGTGGACGCATATCGCGATCTGGGTGCCGGTGACGGCCATCTTGTCGATCGTCCTCCTGAAGCCTTTGAAGGGTGCGACGATCGGCTTGCAATGGGCGATGCGCATGGGTGGCTTCGGCGGGATGGCGGAAGAGGACCGCATCGCTTGACGACCGATGGCTTGGCGGCGTTGGAGCGCGCGATTCCGACCGAGCACGGGGTCGCACCCGCTCGGCGGCTGCGACCGCGCGACGCCGGCACGCTGATCATCGTCGATCGCTCGGGATCCGAGCCGCGCATCCTGATGGGGCGCCGCGCGGCAGGGCACGTCTTCATGCCCGGCCGCTACGTCTTTCCCGGCGGACGCGTCGAGCCCGGCGACGTCGCTCTGGGCCGCCACCATCCGCTGGGAACGGATGCCCTCGCGCGCCTGACCGGTATGACCACCGCGCGCTTCGCCGAGCGGCACGCCGCGGCACTTCCGCTCGCCGCGATCCGCGAAACCTTCGAGGAGGTCGGCATCCGCATCGGCCGCCCGAGCGATGGCGGGTTGTCGGCCGGTCCGGGCTGGGCGCAGTTCGGCGAAGCGGGGCTGGTTCCGGATCCCGGGCGGCTCGTGCCGATCGCACGCGCGATCACGCCGCCGGCGGCGGTCCGGCGCTACGACACGCGCTTCTTCGCGATGGAGGGCTCCGCGGCGGAGATCGAGGCGCGCTTCCAGAACCGTCCGACGGACGAGCTCGACGCAGTCGACTGGTTCACCTTCGAGGCGGCGGGGCAGTTGAGCCTCGCGGGCATCACGCGCCAGATCCTCGCCGACCTTCGCGGCCGGCTGGAGGACGGAAGCTGGCTGGACGCCTCGGTTGCCATGCCCTTCTACCGAGCGGAGCGCGGCCGGTTCCGGCGCGATCTCGTTTGACATTCGGGCATTCCACCGCACCGACGCGGATCGACCCGTGGGCGGTCGGTGCGGCGATCGCCTCGATCAGTGCCGTCGGTATCGCGCTCGGACTCGGCCTGCCGCTCCTCAGCGTCATCCTCGAGCGCCGAGGCGTCAGCGCCTCGATGATCGGCGCGAATACCGCCTTTGCCGGCATCGCATCGCTGATCGCGGCCCCGCTCGTCACGCCGATCGCCCGGCGGCTCGGCGTCGCGACGACCATGCTTCTCGCGATCCTTGCGTCGGCGCTCGCCGCGATCGGCTTCTACGTCTTCGACGACATCGCCGCCTGGTTCGGCCTGCGCCTCGTGTTCCACTTCGCGGTAACCACCCTCTTCATCCTGTCCGAGTTCTGGATCAGCACCGCAGCGCCGCCGGAGCGCCGCGGCCTCGTTCTCGGCCTCTACGCGACCTTTCTTTCGCTCGGCTTCGCTGCCGGGCCCTGGTTGTTCTCCCAGGTCGGATCGGTCGGGTCCCTGCCCTTCTATCTCGCGGCCGGCATCCTAGCGGCGGCCTCGCTGCCGATCCTCGCGGCCTGGCGCCACCAGCCGGCCATGGCGCCCGCCGAGGCCGGCAGCGGCGGCGCCTTCTGGCGCTACGTCGTTCTGGTGCCCACCGCGACCGCCGCCGTGCTCGTCTTCGGCGCGGTCGAGTCCGGCGGCTTCGCGCTGTTTCCGGTCTACGGCGAGCGGATCGGCTTTGCCGAGGGCAATTCGGCGCTGCTGCTCACCGCGATCGGTCTCGGCAACGTCCTTCTGCAGATCCCCATCGGCCTCCTGTCCGACCGGATGCGCGACCGCCGCCACCTCCTCGTCGCCTTCGCGCTGATCGGGCTTGCCGGCTCGCTCGGCCTGCCGCTGATCGCCGGCGATTGGTGGACCATGGCCGCGGTCCTGTTCGTCTGGGGCGGCGTCGTCGCGGGACTCTACACGGTCGGGCTGGCCCATCTCGGCTCGCGGCTGACCGGCTCCGACCTCGCGGCGGCCAATGCCGCCTTCATCTTCTGCTACGCGTTCGGCATGCTCTTGGGGCCGCAGGTGATCGGCTCCTCGATGGACATCTTCGGCCCGGACGGCTTCGCCTGGAGCCTGGGTCTGTTCTTCGCCGCCTACCTCGCCCTGACGGTCGCTCGGCTGACCGCGGGGCGCAAGGCGGCTTGACTTCTGCGGCGGCCTGAATAGTGTCCGGCCAAACGCGCCGCCGGTCCTCGACGGCGCTTTGACGCTTGGCGTCGATGCGGCTCGCGGTTCGAGACTTTTCCGTCCCGGCTCGGTCCGTAGTTCCTGAAACAACCGCGCGCCCGTCGCTGGAAGCCGTGCTTCCGGCTGGGTTCGCACCGAACAGGCCCCGCGAAGGGCGGAGAGAATCGATGGCCAAGGCGACCACCATCAAGATCAAGCTCCTGTCGACCGCCGACACCGGCTTCTTCTACGTGACGACGAAGAACAGCCGCACGATGACCGACAAGATGACCAAGACCAAGTACGACCCGATCGCGCGCAAGCACGTCGAGTTCAAGGAAACCAAGATCAAGTAGGGCCGAGGCGGTCTCGAGCCGCCGTCCCCTCACCGATCGATCCGCCCCGGCCGGTTCTTCCGCGCCGGGGTTTTTCGTGTGCGCTCCTCGCGGACGCCTCAGGACGTGAGTGCGCGCGCCGGCGGCGGCGGGACGGTGCGGTTCGAACAAGGAGAAGCGGAAGAAAGTGGCCGACCGGCAATCCGGACGCGGTACGAGGAAACCGCTGCTGCCCGAATGCCGGCCGGCCGCCCCACGAGCCCAGGAGATGCGGCGGACCTGAGCATCCATGGGGATCTCGATGGAAGCCCTGGCGGCTCCCTTGATCCCGTGACGTCGAAACTGAACGAGATTTCCGTGGAAAGCAATGTTGTGGCGGCACACCGCCGGTGACGTCTTAAGACATGGTTAAGATGTCGGCCGATTCGCCGGCCGAGTCAACTCAGGCGGCGAGAGCCAGCACCCGGTTGCGGCCGGTCCGCTTCGCCTCGTAGAGGCTCCTGTCCGCCCGTGACAGGAGCGATGCCGCGTCGTCCCCGTCCGCATAGATCGCCAGTCCCGCGCTGACGGTGACGGCTATGTCTCCGCCCGACAGGGCGAAGGGTGCGGCGGCCATCCGCTCGCGAACGCGTTCCGCGACACGCAACGCGTCCTCCCCATCCGTGTCCGGCATCAGCACGACGAACTCCTCGCCCCCGATTCGGCAGGCGAGATCGCTGCCGCGGAGCGAGTCCTGGAGCCGGGTCGCGAACTGACGGAGGACCTCGTCGCCCGCCGCATGGCCGCGGCTGTCGTTGATCCGCTTGAAGTGGTCGATGTCGGCGACGGCGATTGACAGGTGGCGGCGCCCGGCGCGCGCCTGGTCGATGGCCTTTGCGAGCCGCGCCTCGCAGAATCGGCGGTTGTGGAGGCCCGTCAGCGGATCGCGCACGGCAAGCGCCACGGTGTCGGTGAGCGAGCGACGAAGCCGGCTTTCGTAGCGTCGGCGCCGCACCTGCGTCGCGAGCCGGGCGCGCAGCTCGTTCCGGTCGATCGGCTTCAGGATGTAGTCCGTCGCTCCGATCTCCAGGGCTTTGGCGAGGGCCGCTTCCTGTTCCGGCCGGCCCATGGCGATGATCGGCAGGTGGCGGCCGGCATCGCTCGTCCTCAGCGCGGCGATGAGCCTTAGGGCGCTTCCCTCGGCGGTGCCGAGATCGAGGAGCGCGGCTTCCGGCTCGGGTCCTTCCGCCATCTGCGCCATGAAGGCGCCGCGCTCGGCCGTGGCGTCGATCACGAAGCGGTCGTGGAGCATGGCCAGAAGCCGCGTCGCCTCGCGGGGGTCGTCGCCGAACATCAAGATTCGGTCCCTCCCGCTCGCTGCGCGGAACACGTCTTCCTCGTCCGCGAACAGCGCGAGCGCCGTCGCCGTGCGTTCCCGCAGCTCGTCAGTCACCCGTTTCAGCCGGGTCAGGCTGCGGACGCGCGTGAACAGCTGCATGTCGCGCGCGGGCTTGGTCAGGAAATCGTCTGCGCCGGCATTGAGCCCCTCGATGCGGTCCGAAGGCTGGTCGAGCGCGGTGACGAGCACCACGGGAATGTGCGTAGTCTGCGGATCGGCCTTCAAACGCCGGCAAACTTCATAGCCGTTCATGCCGGGCATCATGACGTCGAGAAGCACGAGGTCGATGCCGCCTGTCGCGGCGAGCGCGAGCGCCTCGGGTCCGTTGACGGCCAGTACGACCTCGTAGAATTCCGCACCGAGGCGCGCTTCGAGCAGCCGAAGATTGATCTCGTTGTCGTCGACGACAAGGATCCGCGCGGTCACGAAATGCCCCTACACGTTGTCTTCAAAGGATGCGAACGGCTGCGATGCGAGAACGTGACGCCGAACGGATCCATGACGGAGATCGGGGCGTCGGGCCAGTCACGTCCTGTTCAAGACGACTGAGCCGGCTTTCGCCGGCGCGTTGGGACTTCGCTCGCTCAACCGTCGCCCAGAAAGGATTTGATGGTGTCGATGAACTTCGTCACCGAGATCGGCTTGGAAATGTAGGCCTCGCACCCGCCTTGCCGGATGCGCTCCTCATCCCCCTTCATCGCGAAGGCGGTGACGGCGATAACGGGGATGCGGAACAGCTGCGGGTCGGCCTTCAACTCCTTGGTGACATCGAGGCCGGACACCTCGGGAAGTTGTATGTCCATCAGGATCAGATCGGGCATCTCCGCCCGAGCCAGCTCGACAGCCTTCAGCCCGCTGCGTGTCTGAACCGTCCGGTAACCATGCGCTTCAACAAGATCGCGGAAGAGCTTCATGTTGAGCTCGTTGTCTTCCACGATCATCACGGTCTTCGCCACGACGCCACTCCTCGACGAGCCTCGACACCCGCTTCCTTGCTTCGATACCGCACCGGTTCTAGACCTCTTTTATTTAAGATTCCGGAATCCCGCGAGTCCGGTATCGCCGAGGTGGAATTGCAATGATCCGTGAACGCAAGCCCGCCGGCCCGATGGGCCGCGACGAGGCCGACGCGGTCGGCGTCGAAGCGCTGAGCTTCCTCGCCGGCGACCCGAAGCTTCTGTCCCGGTTCCTCGACCTGTCGAGCATCGAGCCGATGGAGATGCGCGCCCGCATTTCCGACCCGGCCTTCTTCGCGGGGCTTCTCGACTTCCTGCTCGCCCACGAGGGCACGCTCGCTGCCTTCTCGCAGGCGAGCGGGCGCACCGGCGAGAGCGTGGCCGCGGCGCGCGAAGCGTTGGGCGCCAGCTTCGCGGCCGGTCCGCGATGAAGCATTCGCCACGCAGCCGCGGCCCCGAGCCTGAGGCGATCGAGCGTCGGCACGACGCGCTGCTCGTTCTCGACGTCGACGAGGTGGTCCTGGAGTTCATCGGTCCGTTCGACGCGCTCCTGCGCGAGAACGGTGCGCGGCTCCACTTCGAGTCCTTCCGCCTCACGGGAAACGCGCGGTCCCTGGCGACCGGCGAGGCGATCGGCGGGGGCGTTCTGGAAGGCTTCACGCAGCGGATCTACGCGGAGCAGGCGCAGCGCCAGCCGGTCGTCCGCGGTGCGGCCGAAGCGCTCGTCCGGTTGGCCGCTCGCGCCGACATCGTCTTCCTGACCGCGATGACGCCGAGCTTCTACGACGCGCGCAGGGCTCTTCTCGACTCGGCGGGCTTGCACTTCCCGATGATCGCGACGGAACGCTCCAAGGGCGGCGTGGTCGACGATCTGATGAAGGCGCGAAGCGGCCCGGCCGTCTTCGTCGACGATCTGCCGCCCAACCTTCTTGCCGTTCATCGCAGCGCGCCGACGGCGCGGCTGGTGCACCTCATGGCGCATGAGGGCTTCCGTCCGCACCTGCCGCCCCTGCCGCCCGGCGCCTTCTCGGCGCGCGACTGGCCCCATGCCGAAGCGATGCTCGCAGAACTCCTCGCCGGCCGGGAACCGACCGGGAGCGAACCGGAAAAATCGCCGGATCGTTAAACTTGCAGAGCACGGCGCGACCGTTTCTGCACGCGCCGACCGCATGGTCGCTCCCGTTTCGCATCCGCAAAACGGGACCCGCGCCATGGCCATGTCGATCACCGCCGCCAACACGGAGCTCGTCGACGATTACAGCCCCAAGCGCGGTGTCCGGCGCCTCGTCCCGATCCTGGGAGCGAGCCTGACCATTCTCGCGTCCGCCGCGGGATTTCTGTTCTGGTGGGCCACGGCGACGCCTGCCGAAATCCGCCCGGAGGGCGCCGATTATCCGGGTGTCATGCCCGTCGCCCTGGTGGTGCCGCCGACGCCGGTGAGCCCGGCCGATTATGCCGTCGTCTCGTTGTTCGAGGACGAGGCCATCCTGGCCGCCCGCGACATGCTGCTGCGCGTCAAGGTCGGCTCAACTGCGCCGGGGCTCGGCACGATCCTTGCGATCGAGCCGCAGGGCGCGGGCGGCACGATCGTCACCGACAAGGCTCGCCTGACGCTGAGCTGAGGGCGTTCCTGGATCCGCGGCTTGATCAGCGGGTCGGATCGGCCGATCATCCGTTTCTCTTTCGTTCTTCCGAACTGAGTCGGCGAGCGAAGCAACGGACGCGAAGTCGATATGGCATGGGGCGCGGCGGCCGTCGGGCCGACAATGGGTGACGAGGCGATCGACCATGGCCAACCGGCCGCGGCGGCCGAGCGTCCGCGCCTGCGCAAGATCATCCACGTCGACATGGACGCCTTCTACGCCTCCGTCGAGCAGCGCGACGATTCCCGGCTGCGCGGGCAGCCCGTTGCCGTCGGCGGTTCGAGTCAGCGGGGTGTCGTTGCGGCAGCGAGCTACGAAGCGCGCGCCTTCGGAGTGCGATCGGCCATGCCCTCGGTGACGGCTCGGCGCCGTTGCCCGGATCTCGTCTTCGTCAAGCCGCGTTTCGACGTCTACAAGGCGATTTCCGGAGAGATTCGCGAGATCTTCGCCGAGCACACAGACCTCATCGAGCCGCTGTCGCTGGACGAGGCCTATCTCGACGTGACCGAGAACCGGCAGGGCCTGCCGACGGCGACGATGGTGGCCGAGCGCATCCGCTCGGCGATCCGCGAGCGCACCGGCCTCACCGCCTCGGCGGGCGTGTCCTACAACAAGTTCCTGGCCAAGCTCGCCTGCGAGCAGAAGAAGCCGGACGGGCTCTTCGTCGTGACGCCGGCCATGGGGCCGGGCTTCGTGGAGACCCTGTCGGTCGGCAAGTTCCACGGCGTCGGGCCGGCGACGGAAAAGCGCATGGCGGCGCTCGGCATCCGCACCGGCGCGGACCTGCGTGCCTGTAGCCTCCCCTTCCTCAACGCGCATTTCGGCAAGGCCGGAGGGCATTACCACAACATCGCGCGCGGCATCGACGAGCGCCCGGTGCGGCCCGACCGCATCCGCAAATCGGTGGGAGCGGAGAACACATTTTTCGCCGACCTCTACGAGCGCGAGGCGATGCGCGAGGCGATCCGTCCGCTCGTCGCCAAGGTCCGCCGGCATTGCGAGACGCACCGCCTCCTCGGACGAACGGTGACGCTGAAGGTGAAGTTCGCCGACTTCCGGATCATCACCCGCAGCCGCTCGGGCGCCCTGCCCTTCGCCTCCTTCGAGGCGGTGGAGGACGCCGCCTTCCAGCTCCTGGACGGCGTTCTCCCCGTCGAAAAGGGCGTCCGCCTCCTGGGCGTCACCCTTTCCGCCTTCGAGGAGGACGGTTCGCCTGTCCTGGACCAGCTCGCGCTGCCGCTGTGAGACCCGGAAGGCGCGACGCATGTCTCCGCTGAAGCCCGGCATCAAGCGTGATCCCGCTCGCCGCCGGGCGCTGCCGGACCGCATCGTCTTCGGCTGAGGCGTCTGCCCCATCCTCGCCGGCGCCCTTCTCCCGCGTCCATCCTGGTCGGATTTCAGACCCGAGCGGATCATTCCGGCCAACGGCTTCGCCGACTTCCACAACTACGCGCCGTATCGTGAAGTCGTTCATCGATCGCGTCGACCATTGCTCCGTGTCCGCGCGAGCGGTCGCCGCTGTCGGCTGAATCCGGCGGCGGTCAGAGAAGGTGGACTTCCTCGATTCCGGGCGCGGCGCGCATGGCGCTGGCGAGCTGGGGCGAGACGCGGTAGCGACCCGGCAGCGCGATCTCGATCTCGCGGTCGCCGTCGCTGCCGCGCAGCACGACGGAGACCTCCGCGTCGCCGCCGTCGACGAGGAACTTCTGCACGCTCGGAATAGGCTTGGCACTCTTCATGACGACGCGCAGCCCCTTCTGCATGCGCGCCGCCTCCTCCTCCAGCGATTGGACGTTGGAAACGCGCAGTGAGATGCCTTCCGGCCGCTCCTCGACGCCGGCCGTGATGATCACCGAGGTGCCCGGCTCCAGCATGTCGCGGAAGGCGTAGAGCGTTTCGGAGAACAGCACCACCTCGTACTGGCCGCTCGCATCCGAGAGGTTGACGATGCCGAGCTTGTTGCCGGTCTTGGTCTTCTTCTCCTGGCGCGAGATCACCGTGCCGGCGATTCGCGCGGCCGAGGCACCCTTCTTGGCCGAAGCCGACACCTCGGCGTAGCTCTGTACCTTCAGGCGCTTCAGCGCCGAGGCGTAGTCGTCCAGCGGATGCGCCGAGATGTAGAAGCCGATCGCGCCGAACTCGCGCATCAGCTTCTCGGTTGAGGTCCAGCTCTCGACCTCGGCAAGGCGCAGCGGCTCGGGGCCGGCGCCCGCGAGGCTGCCGAACATGTCGTGCTGGCCGGAGGTCCGTCCGCCCGTCACCATCGCGGCATAAGCCGTCATCTTGTCGACGTTTCCGAAGAGGCGCGCCCGGTCGTGGCCGAAGCAGTCGAGCGCGCCTGCAAGGATCAGCTGCTCGAGCGTGCGCTTTCCCACGATCTTCGGGTCGATCTTGGCGCAGAAGTCTTCGAGACTGGCGAAGCCCTTGTCTCCGCGCTTCTCGACGATGTGCTCCACCGCCTGCTCGCCCACGCCCTTCACGGCCGACAGCGCGTAGAAGATGCGCTTCTCCTCGACTTCGAAGGCCTTGTGCGAGGTCTGGACGGAGGGCGGCACCACCTCGATGCCGAGGCGCATGGCGTCGCGGCGGAAGTCGTTGAGCTTGTCCGTGTTGCCGACGTCGAGCGTCATCGAGGCGGCGAGGAACTCGGTCGGGTAGTTCGCCTTGAGATAGGCCGTGTGGTACGAGACGAGCGCGTAGGCGGCCGCGTGCGACTTGTTGAAGCCGTAGTCGGCAAACTTGGCCAAGAGGTCGAAGATGAGGTTCGCCTGCTCCTTCTTCAGCCCGTTCTCGATCGAGCCCTCGACGAAGCGGACGCGCTGCTTGTCCATCTCGGCGCGGATCTTCTTGCCCATGGCGCGGCGCAGGAGATCGGCTTCGCCGAGCGTGTAGCCGGCGAGCACCTGGGCGATCTGCATCACCTGCTCCTGGTACACGATGACCCCTTGGGTCTCGCGCAGGATCGGCTCGATCTTGGGGTGGATGATCTCCACCTCCTCCTCGCCGTGCTTGCGGGCGTTGTAGACCGGAATGTTCTCCATCGGCCCGGGACGGTAGAGCGCGACGAGGGCGATGATGTCCTCGAAGCGGTCGGGCCGCATGCCGATCAGCGCCTTGCGCATGCCGGCCGATTCCACCTGGAACACGCCGACCGTCTCGCCGCGGGTGAGCAGCTGATAGGACTTCTCGTCGTCGAGCGGCACGGCCGAAAGGTCGATGTCGATGCCCTTGCGGGCGATGAGCTTCACCGCCGTCTGGAGCGTCGTCAGGGTCTTGAGGCCGAGGAAGTCGAACTTCACGAGGCCGGCCTGCTCGACCCACTTCATGTTGTACTGCGTCACCGGCATGTCGGAGCGCGGATCGCGGTACATCGGCACGAGCTGCGAGAGCGGCCGGTCGCCGATCACGATGCCGGCGGCGTGGGTCGAGGCGTGGCGATATAGGCCTTCGAGCTTCAGGGCGATCTTGATCAGCCGGTCGACGACCTCCTCCTTCTCCATCGCCTCCTTGAGCCGCGGCTCGTCCTCGAGCGCCTGGCCGAGCGTCACCGGATTGGCGGGGTTGGCCGGCACCATCTTGCAGAGCTTGTCGACGTGGCCGTAGCTCATCTCCAGAACGCGGCCGACGTCGCGCAGCACGGCGCGTGCCTGCATCGAA
>CANJKV010000085.1 GCA_947474855.1 Aurantimonadaceae bacterium
CCAGTCGCTGAGCCCCGAGCAGCGCACGCAGGCCGAGGCGGCCGTCGCCGCCTGGTCGCCGAAGAGCCGCGTCGAATCGGCCAACACGGTGGACGTGCCGCAGGACTGGAGCGAGGGCTCGGCGGACACCACGGCTTCCGTCGACATGACGCGGGCGGTTCGCAACATTCAGATCATCCTCGGCAAGCTCGGCTACGACGCCGGCGCGCCGGACGGCAAGGTCGGCGCCCGCACGACGGACGCGATCCGCTCCTTCCAGTCCGACAGCGGCCTGGAGGCGACGGGCGAGATCGACGAGACGCTGATCCGCGCGCTTCTCGCCCGCAAGGACGCCTGACGGCTGGAGCGATTGCCCGAATGCAGGGAAGGGCCGCGAATCTCGGTTCGCGGCCCTTCTTTCGTTTGACTCGGCGCGACGCTTCGGGCCAATCGGAAGCTGCCTCGCCGGAAGCCGAGATCGCCCGTGAACCTCTATCTCCCGATCGCGGAACTGTCGGTCAACGTCTTCGTCATCATCGGCATGGGCGCGGCCGTCGGCTTCCTGTCTGGGATGTTCGGGGTGGGCGGCGGCTTCCTGATCACGCCGCTCCTGATCTTCTACAACATCCCGCCCGCAGTCGCGGTGGCGACGGGCGCAAACCAGGTCATCGCTTCCTCCTTCTCGGGCGCGCTCGCCTATTACAAGCGCCGGGCGATCGACTTCCGCCTGGGGTCGGTGCTGCTCGCGGGGGGGCTCGCGGGCTCGAGCGTCGGCGTCTGGGTGTTCTCGGCGCTGCGGCGCATCGGCCAGCTCGATCTCGTCGTGTCGATCACCTACGTCGTCTTCCTGGGGGGCGTCGGCGGGCTGATGCTGGTGGAAAGCATCCAGTCCATGCGCCGCTCGAAGAACGGCGGACCGGGAGACGTGCGCCGGCCGGGCAAGCACAACTGGATCCACGGCCTGCCGCTGAAGATGCGCTTCCACGCGTCCAAGCTCTACATCTCGGTGATCCCCGTCCTCGGGCTCGGCTTCCTGATCGGCATGCTGGCGGCCGTCATGGGCGTCGGCGGCGGCTTCATCATGATCCCGGCGATGATCTACCTCCTGCGCGTGCCGACCAACGTCGTGATCGGAACCTCCTTGTTCCAGATCATCTTCACCGCCGCGGCGACCACCATCCTCCAGGCCGGCACCAACATGACGATCGACATGGTGCTCGCCTTCCTCCTGATGGTGGGCGGGGTCGTCGGCGCGCAGTTCGGCGCGCAGGCCGGGCGCAAGCTGCGCGGCGACCAGCTGCGCCTGCTCCTGGCGCTTCTCGTTCTCGGCGTCGGCGCGCGCCTCGGCTTCGAGCTGTTCATCCCGCCCGACGAGCCCTTCTCGATCACCCGACCGGTGGCGCTGTGAAGCGCGGCTTCCTTCTCGGCGCCGCGACGGCGCTCGCCGTCCTCGCCGTTTCGGGCGCGCTCGCGCAGGTACCCGCGCCCAATGCCCCCGCGGCGCCCGTCGCCCCGGTCGTCAACAACACCGAAACCTTCGAGATCGGCCTGTCCACCGATCGGATCGGCATCGACTCCGCCTTCACCGGCACGCGGCTCGTGATCTTCGGCGCCCTCGACAACGTCGATTCGCGTATCCTGCGCGAGCAGCGCTACGACATCGTCGTGGTGCTGGTGGGGCCGCGCCGGCCCGTCGTGGTGCGCGAGAAGGAGAGCTTCTTCGGCCTGTGGCTGAACCGCGGCTCGGAAGCGTTCAACGCCGCGCCGATGTCCTACGCGCTCGCATCCTCCCGGCCGCTCGGCGACATCGCGCCGGGCATCGTCCTGGAGCGGCTGGGGCTCGGCATCGACAACCTGCGCCTGCAGATCGATCCGGACGGCGAGGAGGTCGACCGCACGAACCGCGACCGCTACGCCGAGGCGCTGCGCCGGGTGAACCGCTCGACGGGCCTCTACAACCAGTCGAGCGGCACGATCGAGTTCGTTTCCTCGACCCTGTTTCGCGCCGAGCTGTCGCTGCCGGCCGACCTGCCAACCGGGCAGCACACGGCGCGCGCCTTTCTGTTCCGCCAGGGCGCGCTGATCCGCGAGGATTCCGAGACCCTGTTCGTCGTGAAGACGGGCTTCGAGAGCGTCCTCTCTACCTTCGCGCTGCGCCAGGGCTATCTCTACGGCGTCGCGGCCGTTCTTCTCGCCATCGTCACGGGGTGGTTCGGGCGCATCATCTTCAAGCGGGACTGACCCCATGGCTTCACGCGCGACTGGCATCCTGGACGAAGCGCGGTCCGGGGAGCCGGCCGCGCCGCGACCGGGCCTGGAGCGCGCCGCCTGGTGGCTCGGCCTCGCGGGGCTGATCCCCTTCTTCGGGATGGCGGGGCTGCTGCTTTATGCCGGCCGCGACTTCATCGCCTTTCCGCAACTGGTGCTGGCGCTGTCGGGCTACGGCGCGACGATCCTCGCCTTTCTCGGCGGCATCCGCTGGGGCGCGGCGATCGCGACCGGACGGCCCGCGGGCGGGGGCGTCCTCGCCTTGTCGGTGCTGCCTTCGCTCGCCGGCTGGCTGATCCTCTTCGCGCCCGCGCCCTGGAGCTTCCTCGCCTTCGCCGCGGCCTTCGCGCTCCAAGGCGCCTGGGACATCGCCGCCGCGCGCCGGGGCACGCTGCCGCACTGGTTCGGCCGGCTGCGGCTGGTGCTGACGCTCGGCGCGGTGCTCGCGATGCTCGTCGCCGCGGCGCGGACCTTCTAGCCGCGGCTGAGGCTCGAGAAGGGAATCGGGTAGATCCGCTCGCGCCCGATGACGTGGGCGAGCGCCGCCCCCTCCTGGAAGAGGCCGGCGAAAGCCTTGTCGAGGACGTTGAGACCGCCTGTGGTGACGCCGAAGGAGGGCATCACCATGCGCGCGCCGTCGCCCGCAAAGCAGGCCGCGCGAACGCCGCGCCCGCCGCCGGTAACGCGCGCGACGGGGTGGAGGTGGCCGGCGACCTCGCCGGGGCAGGCGCCCGGCGTCGGCTCGTGGCGGAAGACGAGGCGGCCGAGGACGGCCTCGGACAGGGCCTCGCCGCCGAGGCCTTCCGGCGGCGGCTCGGGATCGTGGTTGCCGGCGATCCAGATCCAGGCGCGGTTGCGCATGAGGTCGGCGAGCATGTCGAGAAACACCGGCGGCATCAGCGCGGCGCCGCGGCGGTCGTGGAACGAGTCGCCCAGGCACAGGACGGCACGCGGCGCGTGGCGCTCGACGGCGCCCTTGAGGAGTTGGAGCGTCGCCAGGGTGTCGTAGGGCGGCATGAGTGCGCCGCGCCGGGCGCAGGCCGCGCCCTTCTCGAGGTGCAGGTCCGAGACGACGAGAAGGCCTTGGTCGGGCGCGAACAGGACGCCCGACGGGTCGAGCCGCACCGCCTCGCCGTTGATCTCGGTCTCCACGCAGTTCCTCTCCGCCGCGAGGAAGCGCCGCCGCAAGCCGCTCATGCCGGTCCGTTCTGATTCCGCTTTTGTTCCGTGTACCGGAATCGCGATTTCATGGCGACGGCAAGGCGACGGACGGCCGCAGGCTCACGTCCACTTCGTCGAGTAGAACTTGTTCTTCTCCGACAGCGCCTTTTCGACCAGCGCCGCTTCGGCGGCGACGGACAGGAGCTCGTCCGAGCCCTCGCCGTCGATGCGCTCGCGGCCGGCCTCCAGCATGATCGGGACGGCGAGGGGGGAGATCTCCTCGAGGTCCTGGTGGCGGATGTGGTGGCGGATGCGGGCGAGGAGGTCGGACACGCGGGCGACGTCGAGGAGGCCCGTCGCCGCGTCCGCCCAGGTGGCCTTGAGGAGGACATGGGTCGGCTCGTGGGCGCGCAGCACGTCGTAGACGAGGTCGGAGGAGACCGTGACTTGGCGGCTGGTCTTTTCCTGGCCGGGGAAGCGCTTCGGCACGAGGCCGGCGATCACGGCGCACTGGCGGAAGGAGCGCTTCAGCATCCAGGAGTCCGCCATCCAGGCTTCCAGGTCGTCGCCGAGCATGTCTTCGTCGAACAGCGCGTCGAGGGAGAGCCGGTCCGCCGCGATCATCGCGCCCATGTCGCCGCGGCCCCAGATCGACAGCGCGTAGTCCGTCGCGACGAAGCCGAGGGGCTTGGCGCCCGCGCGCTCCAGCCGGCGGGTAAGCAGCATGCCGAGCGTCTGGTGGGCGAGGCGGCCCTCGAAGGGATAGGCCACCATGAAGAAGCGGTTGCCGACCGGGAAGGTCTCGATGAGGAGTTCGTCCGCACCGGGAATGACGGACTTGCGGCTCTGGATGGCCAGCCAGTCGCGAACCTGATCCGGCAGCGCCCGCCAGCGCGCCGGGTCGGCCAGCATGGCGCGGACCTGAGCCGCGAGGTAGGTCGTCAGCGGGAACTTCGAGCCGCCGTAATAGGGCACCTTCGCCTCGTCGTCCTGCGTCTTGGTGACGAGGCATTCCATCTCGTGGATGCCCTGGAAGGCGAGGACCTGGCCGGCGAAGAGGAAGGTGTCGCCGGGCGAGAGCGTTTCGAGGAAGTTCTCCTCGATCTTGCCGAGCACCGGCCCGCCGCGCTTGATCGCGGAACTGGTCTTGCGGCGGATGAGGCGAACCGACAGCGTTTCCGATTCGATGATCGTGCCGGCGTTCATCCGGTAGTTCTGCGCGATGCGCGGATGGGTGACGCGCCAGGTGCCGTCCTCGGTGAGCCGGATCTTGGCGTACTGCTCGTAGACGCGCAGCGCGTAGCCGCCGGTCGCGACGAAGTCGACGACTTGGGTAAAGGTCTGGCGGTCGAGGTCGCGATAGGGGAGCGCGGTGCGCACTTCCGCGAAGAGATCGTCGGCGCGGAAGGGCTCGGCCACCGCCATGCCGAGGACGTGCTGGGCGAGAACGTCGAGGCAGCCGGCGCGCATCGGCGGCGAGTCCTGGTGGCCGAGGTAGTTGGCGTCGAGCGCCGCCTGGCACTCCATGACCTCGAAGCGGTTGGCGGGCACGAGGATCGCCTTGGAGGGCTCGTCCATGCGGTGGTTGGCGCGCCCGATCCGCTGGGCGAGGCGCGAGGCGCCCTTCGGCGCGCCGACATGGACGACGAGGTCGACGTCGCCCCAGTCGATGCCCAGATCAAGGGTGGAGGTCGCGACCACCGCGCGCAGCTCGTTCCGCGCCATGGCGGCCTCGACGCGCTTTCGCTGCGCGAGGTCGAGCGAGCCGTGGTGCAGCGCGATCGGCAGCGTGTCCTCGTTGATCCGCCACAGCTCCTGGAACAGGAGCTCGGCCTGTGAGCGCGTGTTGACGAAGAGCAGCGTCGTCCTGTGCGCTTTGATCGCCTCGTAGATCTCGGGCATGGCGTAGCGCGCCATGTGCCCCTGCCAGGGCACGCGCGCCTCGGAGGCCAGGATCGAGATGTCCGGCTTGGCGCCGCCCTCGACGGTGATGAGGTCGGAGAGCGGCTGGATCAGCTCGCCGTGCTCGTCGGCCTCGCGCGTCTCGGCCATCGAAACCTGCGGCACCAGCCAGGCGCGCAGCTCGTCGGGGTCGGAGACGGTGGCGGAAAGGCCGACGGTCTTGAGGCCGGGCGCGAGGCGGCGCAGGCGCGCGAGGCCGAGCGCCAGGAGGTGGCCGCGCTTGGAGGCGACGAGCGAGTGCAGCTCGTCGAAGACGACCGTTTCGAGATCGGCGAAGAAGTCGCGGGCGTCCTTGGCGGCGATGAGCAGCGCGAGCTGCTCGGGGGTGGTCAGCAGGATGTCCGGCGGTTTCAATTTCTGGCGCTGGCGGCGAACCTGGGACGTGTCGCCGGTGCGCGTCTCGACGCTGATCTTGAGGCCGATGCCGTCGATCGGGTTTGCAAGGTTGCGCTCGATGTCGGCGGCGAGGGCCTTGAGCGGCGAGACGTAGAGCGTGTGGACGCCGCGCGGCCGCGTGCCGGGCGCGGCGCGCTTGCGGCGCGAGAGCGAGACGAGCGAGGGCAGGAAACCGGCGAGCGTCTTGCCGGCGCCCGTCGGCGCGATGAGGAGCACGGAGCGCCCGGCCTCGGCTCTTGCGAGAAGGTCGAGCTGATGCGGCCGCGGCGCCCAGCCCTTCGCCTCGAACCAGGCGCGGAAGCGCGGCGGCAGGAAGTCGGAGGCGGGTGCCGGGGACGGGGGGCGGTCGAGGACGTTCACGCGACGAGAAGTAAGTCGCTGGGTGCCCGCCCTCAAGCCGCGACGTAGCGGTCGGTGCGATGGTTTATGGCGAGGAAGAAGTTGAGGACGAGCGCGCCGAGCACGGAATAAGCGACGGCGGTCGGCGACACCGCGGCGAAGGCGGTGACGAGCACGACCATGTCGACGGCGAGCTGCGTCAGCCCGGCGCGCCAGCCGAACTTGTCCTGGAGGAAGATCGCGAGAATGCCGACGCCGCCGGCCGAGGAGCGGTGGCGGAAAAGGGCGAGAAGGCCGAAGCCCAGCAGAAGGCCGCCGAGGCAGGCGCCGAACAGCGGGTCGATGTAGGCGAGGCGGAAGAGGTCCGCGGAAAGACCCGTCATCAGCGACAGGAGCGCGACGGCGAAGGCGGTCTTGATCGTGAAGGCCCGGCCCATGCGCCCGATCGCCAGGGCATAGAACGGCAGGTTGAGGACAAAGAAGACGAGGCCGAAGTTCCAGCCCGTGAGGTAGTGCGCGACGAAGGCAAGGCCCGCCATGCCGCCGGTGAGGAAGCCGAGCGAGCCCAGGATCGCGATGCCGACGGCGGTCAGCGTCACGCCCGCGACGACGCCGAGGGCGTCCTCCCAGGGGCTGTGGCGCGTGGCGGTCGAGGCCCAGTTGCCGAAGCGGTGGGCGCGGCGCGTGGCGCGCAGCTCGGCCACCTCCTTCGCGTCCGGCCCGGCGACGGGCGTCGCCCGCGCTGCGTCCTCGGTGCTGATCGACACCAATGCTTCGTCCTTCTCGCAGATGCGAAGATGATATCGCGGCGCGGCGGCGGCGCAAGCGCCGCTCGGCAGGGCAGCTATGCCTTGGCGAAGACCATCACGGCGCCGCCGACCGGCTCGCCGCGGTCGCGGCGGAGGGGCTCGCGCGCGTCGGAGAGGAGGTGCAGACCGTGTTCCGCCGCCTGCTCGACGAGCCGCGGGGGCGCGTGGGCGTAGCGCAGCGACGGGCGCAGCTCGAAGGGCTCGGTTCCGGCCGAGGCCTCCACCGTGAAGGCGAGAAGGCCGCCGGGCGGGAGCAGGGCGCTCGCGCGGGCGAGGACCGGTGCGAGGTCGCCGAGATAGGTCAGGACGTCCGCGGCGACGACGAGGTCGAAGGGGCCGGGCTCGCTCTCGATCGGCTCGGCGACGTCTCCGAGGTGGAGCGCGTCGTAGATCCCCTTGCGGCGCGCCTCGGCCAGCATGCCGGCCGAGAGGTCGACGCCGACGAGGCGGTCGCAAGCGCCACGCAGGCGCTCGCCCATGAGGCCGGTGCCGCAGCCGAGGTCGAGGGCGGCGGCAAAGCGCGCATCGGGCCGGGCGGCACGGATGGCGTCGAGGAGCAGGTCGGGCGCGCGGTAGCCGAGCCTGCCGACGAGCGTATCCTCGAAGCGATGGGCGTACTGGTCGAAGAGCCCGGCGACGAAGGCGGGCGGCGGCGCAGCGGGCGCCTCGCGGTAGCCGAGGGCCGCGAGCTTCAGGCCGGCGCCGTAAGGGTCGGCGGGGTCGCTCGCGAGCACCGTCTCGTATTCGCCGGCCGCGGCCTCGCGTTCGCCCGCACGCTCCAGCCATTCGCCGAGGCGCATCCGGCCGGCGTGCCAGCCGGGCGCGATCTCGACCGCCTGGCGCATGAGGTCGGCGGCGGCCGCGAAGTCGCCGTCGGTGGCGAGGCCTTCCGCATAGGCCGCGCGGCGGTCGGCGAGGGGATCGTCGGGGCGGTGACGGTCGGCGGGCATGGCGGGCGGCGGCTCGGCTGCGGGAACGTGCCGCTCCCATGCGCCTTGGGGGCGCGGTGGACAAGCCTATCTTGTCGCCCATGCGCTTCGAAGACCTTCTCCGCCCGACGCCCAAGGGCCTCTACTGCCCGCCCGGCGACTTCTACATCGATCCCGTGCGGCCGGTGGAACGGGCGCTCGTCACCCACGGCCACGCCGACCACGCGCGGCCGGGCAACAGGAAGGTCCTCGCCACGCGCCGGACGCTCGACATCATGGGCATCCGCTACGGCGCGGACTTCGCGCAGGAGCGGCAGGCGGCCGGGTGGGGCGAGCGGATCGCGATCAACGGGGTCACGGTGAGCTTCCATCCGGCGGGGCACGTTCTGGGGTCCGCGCAGATTCTCGTCGAGAAGGGCGACGTGCGGATCGTCGCGAGCGGCGACTACAAGCGGCGGCGCGACCCGACGGCGGAGGCTTTCGAGCCGGTCCCCTGCGACGTGTTCATCACCGAGGCGACCTTCGCGCTCCCCGTCTTCCGCCACCCGGAAACGCACGAGGAGGTGCAGAAGCTGATGCGCTCGGTGAAGCAGTTCCCCGAGCGGGCGCACCTCGTCGGCGCCTACGCGCTCGGCAAGGCGCAGCGAGTGATCGCGCACCTGCGCGAGGAGGGCTACGACCGCCCGATCTACATCCACGGCGCCCTGAAGAAGCTCTGCGACTACTACGAGAGCGAGGGCATCGATCTGGGCGAGCTGCGCCCGGCGACGATCGCCCGGGGCAGAACGGAGGAGGGCGAGGCGAAGAGCGCCTTCGCCGGTGCGATCGTCGTCGGTCCCCCGTCCGCCTTCGCCGACAAGTGGGCGCGGCGCTTTCCCGATCCGGTCTCCTGCTTCGCGAGCGGCTGGATGCGCGTGCGCCAGCGCGCCCGCCAGCGCGGCGTCGAGCTGCCGCTGGTGGTCTCGGACCATTGCGACTGGGACGAGCTGATCGAGACGATCCTTGAGATCGGTCCGCAGGAGGTCTGGGTGACGCACGGGCGCGAGGAAGCGCTGGTGCGCTGGTGCGGCTTGCGCCAGATCCGAGCCCAGCCGCTCCATCTCGTGGGCTACGAGGACGAGGCGGAATAAGCGCACGGCCGCACAGGCCCGAAAGCGCGAAAAAGGGGCCGGAGCCCCTTTCCCGCATCGCGCGGCGGCGTCCTACTGGAAGCCGAACTTGGCGGCCAATCGCCGGAGAAGGCCGGCGGGCATCGCCGGCTTCTGGTCTTCCCCGGGATGGTTCCGTGTCTAGGCGCCGGCGAAGGGGTGGGCGGCTGTGCCCTTCTTGGCGACGACCTCGGCGGCGGTCGGCGTTCCCTTGATCGCGCGCTCCAGGGCCTCGTAGGTGGCCTGGTAGTTGTAGTCGCGGATCTTGGCGTCGTCCTCGGCCTCCCAGTGGATGAAGACGCCCACGCAGATGAACAGGTCGTCGGCTTCGGCAGCCGGAATGACGCCCTTCTCCACGGCATCGGCGACGGCGCGCGCGACGGCGGTCTGGGCCGGCCCGAACATCTGGACCGCCTGCTTGGCGCCCTTGATGGTGACCTTGTTGAACATCACCGTGTTGGGCTTGCAGGGCAGGTTCGGCGCGACCACGGCGAGGAGGGTGGTGAAGCCGTCCTTGTTGTTGGTCAGCGAGTTGCAGAAGGCCGCCTCGGCCGCCGAGCCGCGCGGGCCGATGATCAGGTCGATGTGCGCGACCTCGTTGCCGTCGCCGACGAGCGACTCGCCGACCATCACCTTGTTGATTGTCGCCATGGACTATCCTCCGTTCTTGTTCCGAGACGAGCCCGCCCTCTCCCGGGGCGGGGGTGGTTCGATCGATCGGGTTCGGACGAGGCGAGCGGGCGCGGCCGTGCAACTGGAATGCGCCGCCGCGATCAGGCTCTCCTCCCCGAACGCCGGACGTGCATCGCGCCCGACTGACGGCTACCCTTGTTGGCGGCATCCCTTGAGAGCGGGACCGGTTGGCCAGATAGCAGCGGGGCCCTTGCGAGGCCCCGATGGCGGACAGTCAACCATCGGCGCACCGGTTCCGCAAGGGAGACGGACCATGAGCGCCGAGATAATGGGCGAAAAGCGCCGCCACGGTGAGATCGGCGCTGGTTCCCGGGTTCAGTCCCTCGGACTTCAGCGCCGCGTCGAGTGCCAGAAGGTCCGCGAGCGCTTCGCGCTCCGGCCCGCCCGCGATTCGCGCGCGAAGAGCGGCGATCCGAACGCGCGCCGCTTCGGCGATGGCCGGGCCGAACTTGCGGGCGACATGGCTGTCCGGAAAGCGGCTCGCGAAGGCGAGGAAGACGTCGGTCGCGGGCCGCCAGGGCTCCGGGCCGGAGGGGCCCGTCGCGAGGGCGCCGAGACCCGTGCCGAAGATGTCGGCGAAACCATCGGCATATTGCCGGGCGACGAGGTCGCGGTGGGCGGCGAGGCGCATGGCTTCGACGAGGTGGATCGCGGGAGGTGCGCGCACGTCCGCCTCGGGCGCGGCGCCGAGGCCGCCGGGCGAGGCGAGAGCGATGGCCGCGAAGACGTCGGCGGCGTCCGCCGCGTCGAGGCTCGCGAGTACCGCCGCGACGCCGGCTTCGAGGTCGCCCGGCGACGTCTCGGCGGCCATGGCAAGGGGCGCGCACAGAAGAAGAATGCCGAGATTGGCGTTGACGCCGACCGCGTCGAGGCTCGCCCGGACGGCACCGAGGACGCGCGGGCCGAGGCGCGCGCCCGGTGTCGCGACGTGTGACACGGCAGCCGCGGCGGCGGCCTCGAAGGTCGCGACGGTCATGCCGTGGCCGGGCGCGAAGCGGTGGACGTTTCCGGGCTTGGGCGCCTCGATCTCCGCCCGGCAGGCGGCGAGAAAGGCCTCGGCGATGCGCCGCTCCGTCATTCCGCCGCCATGGTAGACGCGAGGGCCCGGCGCTCGGCGAGGCGGGCAAGGAGGTCTTCGGCGCGGCGGCGGGCGACGTCGATGCCGCTCGCGCGCCTGAGGCCCGTCCAGGCGGGCATGGAGTTGACCTCGATCACGAGGGCGCGTCCGCTCGCGTCCCGCAGGAGATCGACCCCGGCGAAGTCCGCGCCGACCGCCCGGGCGGCCGCGATGGCGAGGGTTTCGAGTTCGGGATCGGCGGGCGTGGGCAGCGGCGTGCCGCCCTGGTGGACGTTGGTGATCCAGTCCGGCGATTCGCGGCGCATCGCGGCGACGAGGGCGCCGTTCGACACGAGGTAGCGAAAGTCCGAGTAGCGGCCAGCTCGCCCGTGGTCGTGGAACCGCTGGAGGTAGTAGGCGCCGTTCACGGCGGCTGGCTCCGGCAGGTCGCCAGGGCCATGGATGAGGCGCAGGCCCTTGCCCTGCGCGCCGAAGAGGGGTTTCAGGACGAGAGGGCCACCGTCCGCGGCCGCGATGCGGCGGGCCTCGTCGAGGCTCTCGACGCACCAGGCGCGGGGCGTCGGCAGGCCGGCCTGCGCGAGGCGCTCGCTCGTCGCCGACTTGTCGACGCAGATTTCGATCGCGCGTGCCGCGTTGGACACGAGGAGGCCGCGCGCTTCGAGGGCGTGAAGGACGCCGAGCCGGCGGGTCACCGCCTCGAAGCTGCCGCCGTCCATCGTGCGCACGAGCACGGCGTCGGGCGCTACGTCGTCGAAGCCGGGAACGCGGACGCCGAGCGGCGAGCCGGTGTCGAAGGCGACGGAGGCGAGGCGAACGGGCCTCGCTTCCGCTCCGAGATCGGCGAAGGCGGCGAGGAGCTGACGTTCGTGGCCGTCGCCGTCGGCCGAAAGGAGCGCGATGCGGGGCCGGGCGCCCAAGCCTCAGGCTCCGAAGGACGCGTCGACGAGCGCGGGCTCCAGCCGGCCGCCGCGGAAGGTCTCGCCGGTCTCCAGAGCGACAACGGACACGGCCGCGGGCGAGAACAGCGATGCGTCGATCTTGTAGAAGTCGCCCTCGTAGGCGCGGAAGATCTCGGCGAAGGGCCGACCGTGATCGGCGCAGGTGCTGCTCGGCAGACCCTCCGCAAGTGCCCGCGCCTCGGCCGCCGGCCCGGACACGTAGAGGATGACCTCGCCGCCGTAGATTACGGCGTCGTTGGTGCGGCCCATGGCTGTGACGAAGTCCGGATGGGGCGGGGGCAGGGGCGCCGTGCCGACCCCCTCGCGGATCCGGGCCAGGTCGAAGTGGAGGGTGTGCGCCTTGTGAAGGGCGACCTCCACGATGCGGCCGACGATCTGCACCGTGCCGGCGAGGCTCTGGGTCGGGGCGAAGAGGATCGTGAGATCGGCGGGATCGACGTCGCAGTCCTGCGCAACGCGGCGGACCAGCTCGGCAGGGGGCGCGGTGCCGGTCTCGAGAACGAGCACGGCGGCGTCGGAGCGGTCGGCATAACCGATGTCGGCGAAGATGTGCTCGAGGCCGGCGAGCGCGCGCGCCGGGCCCGACCCCATGGCGAAGTAGCTCGCCTCGCCCTCGCCGGAGGCGAGCTGCCAGCCGGCATATTGGCTGCCGAGGCATGCGACGACGGGCTGCGAGGAGCGCACGGTCAGTCCGAACGGCCAGCGCGGAAAGGCGGCGGACGGACCGACCGAGACGTGACCGAGGCCGCCGAGACAGGCCTCGGCGAGGAGGCGTCCGGCCTCGATGCCGCCCGGCGAGGCGCCGCCGCAGTCGATCAGCGTTTCGCCCGCCGCGCCTTCGGACGCGGCGATGCCGAGTTCGGCGGCGCAACGCTTCATGTGCTCGACTATGCGGGCGGCGCCCTTGTTCACGCTGAGATGATGGGTTCGGCTCATGCGGCTCTCCTCGATGCCGAACGAAGGATGGATCGGGTGCGGTCGCGGAACAGGGCCTCTGCGGCGTCCGCGGTGTCGCCCTCCGCCCGCACCGTGCAGAGCGGCGCACCGGCGGGGAAGGCGGCGGGCGGGCGGCTGCGGTCGCTTGTCCAGTCGGGCCAGCGGAATCCGGGCATGAGGCTCAACGGCTCGCCCGCCCAAGCAAGGCCGCAGGCGCGGATCGCGCCGGGCGGCGACCAGGCGGCGGGAAGCGCCCCGCGGCAGGCGGCGATGTGCAGCGCCATCAGCGGCGCCGCCTCGGTGTCGAAGACGTCGACGGTCGCGCCAAAGCGCTGATTGATCTCCAGGAGCACCGGCCCATCCTCGGCGAGTACGAAGTCGGCGCTGCCGAGGCCGACGAGCGGGAGCGTGCGGGCGAGGCGGGCGACGGCGGCGCGCATGAGGGCGCCCGCCGGCTCGGGGGAAGCAAGCGGGCCGACGGCGCCGCCGTAGCGAAAGGGCTCCTCGGGCGACGGGTCGCACCATTGCCGGGTGAAGCCGAGAACGCGCGTCTCGCCTGCCGGCGTGCCGAGAAAGGCGGCGGACCACCGGGGACCTGCCACGAGGCGCTGGTGGTAGCGGCCGGGCTCCGGCGGGGCGTTCCCCGCGTGCCGGACGTGGCTGCCGCCGGCACCGCCGACCGCCTTGGACAGCCAGCCGGCCGAATCGGGCGGTGCGTCGCGGCGGATCGCTGGATGAACGACGTCGGCCGACGCGCAGAGCGCGGCGAAGCGCTCGGGGTCCTTCAGGAACCGCAGCGTCGCGGCGTCGGAGCCGAGGATCGGCCAGCGCGCGGCGATGCGGTCGAGAAGCTCGGGCCGATCCTCGAAGCCGGCACCGTGGGCGAAGCCGAGGATGGTTGCGGAGCCCGCGAGCTCATCCAGCGCCGCCATCAGTTCGTCGGCGGAGAAGCCGTCGGGATAATGGCCGCGCAGGGTCCGGGCGGCGCGGGCGGTGTCGTGGAGATCGAGGTCTCCGAAGAAGTCGACGGCGAGCGCGTCGATGCCGGCGCGGCGCGCGCTCTCCGCCATCTGCCGGGCCGAAAAGGCGGCGACGAGGATCGCCGGTCGCGCGCCGTCGCCCCTCACGGAACAAGCGTCCGGGCGAGCGCGAAGGCGTCGCGGAAGTCGAGGACGAGCGGCTCCTCGGCTTCGATCATCCGCTTGAACAGGCCGGATTCGGTGCCGTACTTGACGTTGCCGATGGCGAGCGCGCCGATGCCGAGCGCGGCGGCTCCCCCGATCGGCCTGCCCATGTCGAAGACGTCGACGCCCTCGATGCCGGCGGGCGGCACGGCGTTGACGTCGGCCGCGACGAGGAGGTTCGCGGCGCCCGCGACCTGCTCGGCCGAGAGCACCCGCACGCCGGCCTTGGCGGCGGCGAAGACGAGTTGCGCGTCGGCGAGCACCGCTCGCTTGGCCTCGTCGCTGGATCCATCCGCGGCGGCGACCGCGACGCCGAAACGGCTCTTCATCTCGTCGGCGCGCTTCTGGACGCGCGGCGCGCCGCTGTGGCCGACCAGCGTGACCTCGGCGCCTTCGAGGGCGGCGATCACCGCCGCGCAGTAGCCGACGACGCCCGTCGCCCCGAACACGGCGACGCGCGTTCCCTTCAGGTTGCGCCCGGCGCTCGTCTTCAGCACCTTTTCGGCGCAGGCGACCATGGCCGCGGCGGTGGTGAAGGACCCCGCGGGATCGGCGACGATGTTCGTGCCGAAAGGCGGCACGAGGGCCTTCTTCGCCGCGTCGATCATGTCGAGCGCGAGCACCGCGTCGTCGCCGCCGAAGAACACGGCCGAGGCCGTTCCGTGGTCGGGCGGGCGGGAGAAGATGACGTCCTGGACGAGGTCGGCCACCTCGTCGAGCCCGACCTCCTCGTAAGGGAGCACTGCGTCGTAGCCGGCATCGAGCGCCATGTTCACGTCGAAGGGGCTGACATGCTTGTGGGGGGTCAGCATGTGCAGGATGTTCTTCTTCGCCATGGACGGGTTTCCTCTCCCAAGAGAAACGATCGCGGGGTGCCGAAGCGGCGGAACTCAGACGGCGCGGGCGAGCCTGGCGCCGGCGGGCGGCGCCTCGATCGTCGCGCCCTCGTTGCGCCCGCGCGCGACGGCGAGAACGAGACCCTCGTCGCGCGCCTGGCCGCCGGCCGCTTCGACGATGCGCGCGGCCTCCGCCTCGTTTTCGGCGAAGGCGAAGCCGGTCGGGCCCCAGGAGCTCTGGCCGACGCCGTGGGCGCCGAGGCTCTTCAGCCGGGCCGCGAGGCGGGCGACGGCGGGACTCGCGAAGATCCCGCCCTGGGCCGGGGCGAAATGGGTGCCGACGGCGGTCTGGATCGTCTCGACCGCTTGGCCGAAGCCGGCGACGTCGCGCTCGGCGAGCGCGGGCAGCGCCTGCATCAGGACGAGGCGGCAGTTCTCGGCCGTGGCCTCGCGCGGAAACGGCGGCAGCGCGGCGAAGGCCGCGAGTTCGTCGGCGCCGTGGAAGCCGGCCGCGGACGGCTGAAGGATCAGGAGAACGCGCCAGGCCTCGGGAAAGGGCAGTTGCGCCACGACCGGCGCGGGCCGGTCCCGGTCCACGTCGCGGCCGCCGTCGACGACGACGCCGCCGCCGGTGAAGAAGGCCGCGCCGACGCCCGAGCGCGCGCCGCGGCCGAGGCGCACGGCATCGCCGCCGACGTCGAGCGGCAGTCCGGCGAGGGTGCGAAGGCCGGCGGCGAGCGCGAGGGCGAGCTGCGTGCCGGAGCCGAGGCCGGCATGGGCCGGAATCGCTTCCGTGGCGTGGACGGCGAAGGTGCCGGAGAGGCCGAGCGCGGCCGCGGCTTGCGGAAGCAGGCGGGCGAGGCGTTCGCTTTCCGCGCCCTCGGCCGAGAAGGCGTGGGCGCGGCGCAGGGTCAGCGTGGTGGCTGGGGCATCGAGCGCAAGGCCGATGCCGCCGAAGCGGCGCGCGCCACGACCTCCGGGATCGAGGAAGCCGAGATGGAGGCGCGCGGGCGCGCGGACGCGGACGACCTGTTCCGTCACCATCATTCCCGTGTCCATGCCGTGCCCGGGCGCTATTATTGCCTGCCCCGAGCCGGGAGCCAAGGGAGAACAGCATGGCCGCGTGCACCTATTCCGAAGCCGAGATCGAGGAGCGGCTGAAGGCCGAGCTGCCGACCTGGCGGCTGGAGGACGGCTGGATCCGCCGCACCTACAAGACACATTCCTGGAAGGGCACGCTGATGGTGATCAACACCGTCGGGCATCTCGCCGAGGCCGCCTTCCACCACCCCGACATCACCGCATCCTACGCCTGGGTCGAGGTGCGCCTGATAAACCACGCCGCCAAGGGCGTGACCGACCTCGACTTCGCTCTGGCCAGGAAGATCGAAGAGGTCGTGACCTGGCAGCCCGGCCAGGAGGGCGGACCGCTGACCGGCACGCCGGACGACCCGCGCTTCGCCTACATCAAGTACGACAAGTGAGGTCGGACGGCGCCCTTTCCATCCCCGACGACGAGGATTAGGCTCGGCGTCGGGCACGGGAGGGGGACCTCTTGGGAATGGCATGGATCGAGGGGCGGGCGGCGGACGAGCGCGAAGCGCTGGACGCGGCGGCGCGGCTCCTCAGCGAAAGCCGGCTGACGGTCCTCACGGGCGCGGCGGCCGACGTGGAAACGGTGCGCGCCCTCCTGCAGCTCGGCGAGATCGTCGGCGGGATCGTCGATCACGACGGCTTCGAGGCGACGTCCTCGATGCTTTCCGCGCTGCGCGAAGCCGGAATCATGCTGGGCGCGCCGGCCGAGATGCGCCGCCGTGCCGATCGCTGGCTGCTCGTCGGCGCCGATCCTTTCGCGGGCGCCGAGGACCTGCGGGACTGGCTTTTCGAGCCGAACGGACCGGATCTCGGCCGCGGAGCGGGGCGTCCGCGCGAGGTGCTGCACCTCGGCGGCACCGGCCCCTTCGAACTGGCGGAACGCGAGATCGGCGACGGCCTCGCGCAGCTCCGGGCCGACCTCAACGGGCGGCGGCACCGCGGCGCGCCGCTGTCGCACGCCCGCGTCGAGGAGGCCGCGTCCTTCCTCAAGGGAGCGGCCTTCGGCTGCGTCGTCTTCGCGCCCTGTGCCTTCGGCGCCCTCGACGTCGAGCTTCTTTGCGGGCTCGTGGAGGACCTCAACCGTGACACGCGCTTCGCCTGCCTGCCCGTCCAGGGCGGAGCGGGCGGCGCCTTCGCCGCGGCGCAGGTCGCGACCTGGCGGACCGGCTTTCCCCTGCGCACCGCCTTCGGCTGCGGATATCCCGAGTTCGAGCCGGTGCTGAACGCGGCGTCGCGGCGGGTCGCGAGCGGCGAGGCGACGCTGGCGCTGCATGTCGGCGGACCGGCTTCCTTCGAGCCGGACTGGTCCGGACGCCTGCCGGTGATCCGGATCGGCGGCGGCGGCGACTGGACGAACCCGCCCCGCATCGCCTTGGCGCCGGACGGGCGCGCGGGTGGACGGATCGTCTGGGAGCCCCGCTTCGGCGGCTTCGTCGCCGAGGAGAGCGGGGCGGACGGCACGGCCGGCATCCTGGCGACGCTCGCCGAGCGGCTCGGGAGCGTTGTGTCATGAGCGCGACCATCCTGAAGAACGGGCACGTCGTCGATCCAGCGAGCGGGCGCGACGGCATCGGTGACGTCGTGGTGGTCGGCGGACGCATCGCCGATCGGGCGCCGGCCGGTGCCGAGGTCGTCGACTGCACCGGCCTCGTGGTCATGGCCGGTGCGATCGACATCCACAGCCACATCGCCGGCGGCCACGTGAACACGGCGCGGCTGCTGCTGCCCGAAAGTCATCGCGCCTTCGCCGTCCGGCCGAAGGCGACGGCGCTGTCGCGCACGGGCTGGACGACGGAGGAGACGGGCACGGGCTACGCCCGCATGGGTTTCACCACCGTAGTCGAGCCGGCCATGGGGCCGTCCGCGGCGCTCCACGCCCATCTCGAACTCGCCGACATTCCGATTATCGACAAGGCGACCCTCGTCGTTCTCGGCAACGACGACATGCTGCTCTCGATGATCCGCGACGGGGCCTCGGCCGAGATGGTCGAGGATTACGTCGCCTGGACCGCCTCGGCCACGAAGGCGCTCGGCGTCAAATGCATCAATGCCGGGGGCTCGGCGGCCTTCAAGGACAATGCCCGCGCCTTCTCGCTCGACGACGAGGTGCCCTCCTACGGCGTGACCTCGCGCCAGATCGTGAA
>CANJKV010000086.1 GCA_947474855.1 Aurantimonadaceae bacterium
CGACAAGGGCGCCGAGCGCGACTTCGCCATCGGCGAGATCGTCGGCGTCGCCGGCAGCGGTGCGCAGCTGGAAGCGGAGGGCCGCGCCGATGGCTGACGTTCCGCAGTCGACGATGCGCAAGGTCGACGTGAACCTCCACGACACCTCCTTCGGCATCTGGCAGGACAACGCCAACGATCCGACCTTCCGCGCGGAGATCTACGGCGGGCTCATCCGCCTCCTGCGCCGGCATGGCTGGACGGTCGGGCAGGACCCCCAGATCCACCGTCGTCATCGCATCCTCAGCCCCGACCACCGGCTGGCCCATCGCGGCGATCTGCGCGCCAAGATCCGGGTGTCTGGCCGCGTCGTAGAGATGGAGGTCTGGGCCGAGACCTGGCCGATCGACAACCACAACGGCCGCCAGTACGACTTCGACAAGCGCAAGCGCATGGGCTTCCTTGATGGCCTGCGCCTCGACCTCGATCGCCGACGCATCATCGCCTGGTTGGAGACGATCGCGACGGTGACGGTCAAAAACCGCGATCGAGCCGAGCTCGGTCCAGGCGGGTCGACCGCGATGCGGTCGATCGAGCGCAGCTGGTCCGAAAGCCGGCACAAGGACGAGGCGCTCGGGCGCCCCGTCTGCCGGACGGAAGCCTACCGCAGGTCGGGCGACGGCCACCTGATCCAGGACGGTCAGACCGTCTGGTTCAAGGATCGGAAGGGCCGCATCTGCCGCGGTCGCGCCTTCTACCACATCAACAACATGTGGTTCGTCGAGGCCGGCCGCTACACGCTCCGCAACCAGGCCTGTTTCGAGCTCTTCTGCGAGCAGCCGGACGATCTGCGCCGCAAGCGCAACGGGCGCGAGCGCCGGAAGCGGATCGAGGCCGAGCTGACGAAGGCGATGCGGGCCGACGCGTTCGGCCGGGCGGACACCCTCCGCCGCATCCTCTTCGGCGAGGCGCCGACCTTCCGGATCTGGTCGAAGAAGCGCGACGCCTACTACGGCCCCGATTACAGCGGCTACACGTCCGACTTCATCGCCGCCGGCCGCTACACCTTCGACGAGGTGGAGCGTCACGTGCGCAGCCACGAGGACATCCTCGTCGCGATCGGGCCGGACGGCTTGCGGGTCAACTTCGGCGCCGAGCGTGCGGCGGAGGCGGCGTGATGGCTGACCGCCCCATCCTCTTCTCGGCGCCGATGATCCAGGCGCTTCTGGCCGGCAGGAAGACGCAGACGCGCCGCGTGATCGCCTTCCCCGGCGTCGAGAAAGTGATCGACTTCGTCCGCGTCGCCGTCGATGAGATCGGCCGCCCGGTCTACGAAATGAAGGGGCGCGACGGCTCGCACCTTACCCGGCCGGCGGGGAAAGGCCTGGTCGAGTATCAGTTCTGGCCGAACTTCGCCGTGGGCGACCGTCTGTGGGTCCGCGAGGCCTGGTCGCATACGGGCCAGGGCGTCTTCGAGATCGCTCAGGCGCGCCTCGTCGGTCGCGGCGGCGTCATCTACGCGGCCGACAAGAACCCTCGCGCCCCGCACGCGCAATTCTGGCCGTCCATCCACATGCCGCGGGAGTTCTCCCGCCTCACGCTGATCGTCACCGACATGCGCGTCGAGCGCCTGCAGGACATCAGCTGGGCCGACGCGCTCGCCGAGGGCGTCGAGATGGAGAGCGCCGACCCGCCCTTCTACTACGTCCCGGGCATCCACCCGCACAGCCTGACGGCGGTCGGCGTCGAAGAACTCGGCGGCCGCCACGCGGAGCGGTCCTTCGCCAAGCTCTGGGACTTGATCAACGCCAAGCGCGGCTTCGGCTGGGCGGCGAACCCGTGGGTCTGCGCCGTCACCTTCACCGTCCATCGCTGCAACATCGATTCCATGGAGGCCGCCGGTGCCTGATCTCCGCATCGAGAACCCCACCGTCAGCGAGCGCTTCGCCGCGATGTTCGCCGAGATCGGCGTCGCGCTGCCCCTGCGCGAGAGCGCCGAGGAGGTGGGCGCGATCCTTGCCGCCAACGGCGAAGAGATCCTCGTCGTCGACGTCGAGAACGTCATGGACGACACCGACGTCGCGACGATCGTCAGCCTCATCGTGCTGGCGGTGAACACCTGCGCCGGCCTGCGCGCGGAGGTGCGCTACGATGGCTGAGAACACCGCCATCGAATGGTGCGACCACACCTTCAACCCTTGGATCGGCTGCACGCCGCTCTCGCCGGCCTGCGACCACTGCTACGCCGAGGTGTTGATGGATCATCGCTATGGCCGGGTGCAGTGGGGCCCGCACGGCGAGCGCGTCCGCACCGCTCCGGCGAACTGGTCTAAGCCGCGCGCTTGGCAGCGGCAGGCCACGACGTTCCTCGCCGAGCACGGCCGGCGCCAGCGCGTCTTCTGCGCCAGCCTCGCCGACGTCTTCGACAACAAGGCGCCGGCCGGCGCGCGCGACGATCTCTGGCAGCTCGTTCGCGAGACGCCGGACCTCGACTGGCTCCTCCTGACGAAGCGCCCGCAGAACATCGAGACGATGCTCCCGGCCTTCTGGGGCGAGATCCGTCGGCACGTCAGCATCGGGATCTCGACGGAAAATCAGGGGGAGCTCGAGCGGCGCGCCGCGGCGCTGAAGCGTAGCTTCTCCGAGCGCTTCTATCCGGCCGTGCTGTTCGCCAGTGCGGAGCCGCTCCTCGGGCCCCTCGACCTTTCCAAGAGCGCGCTGCTCTTCGACTGGGTGATAGCCGGTGGTGAGAGCGGGCCGCACGCGCGCCCGTCGAGCATTCAGTGGTTCCGCGAGCTGCGCGATCAGTGCGCCGAGGCCGACGTCGCCTTCATGTTCAAGCAGTGGGGCGAGTGGGCGCCGGCCGGGTCGCGTCGCTCCGGAGAGCCCGGCCGCTTCGCCTTCGGCGACTACGTGTTCGATCGCACGATGATCCACGTGGTCGACCACTACCCGCGCGAACTCGACGCCTTCGGCGCGCGGACGCGGCTGGAGCGCGTCGGCAAGAAGGTCGCCGGCCGGCTCCTCGACGGGGTGCTGCACGATGGCTTCCCGGCAAGGCCGGCGCCGTAGCGCCGCCAGCCCTCTCCCCCTTCATCCCCGCGCCGCTGGCGCACCATCAGGAGCCTACCCATGAGCGAAGTGCAGGAAGTAGCGCAGGACCAGCTGCGGTCCTACGTGGAACGAGTCGAACGTCTCGAGGAAGAGAAGCAGACGATCTCCGACGACATCAAGGACGTCTACGCCGAGGCCAAGGGCAACGGCTTCGACACGAAGGTCCTTAGGAAGGTGGTCGCGCTCCGGAAGATCGACGCGAACGAGCGCGCCGAGCAGGACTCGATTTTGGAGCTCTACCTCCAGGCGCTCGGCATGATCGCCGACCTGCCGCCGAACTGATCGGGAGGGCATCATGTCCGAGGAATGGGGCTGGTACGCCGGCCGGCACGAGGAAGAGATGACCGCCGGTCCCGAAGCGACTCGCGAGGCGATCATCCAGGTCGGGCGCGGCGACTTCTGCGGTGAAAGCTTCCACATCATCGAGGCGAGGAAGCGCCCGATCGAGGTCGCAGACCATGCGAACATCGCCGATCTCGTTGACCGCATGTCCGAGACCATTGACGACGACCATGCCGATCCGGACGGGGACGGCGCGATCTTCGACCCCACGCCGGCCGAGCTGCACTCCCTCGAAGGGATGCTGAAGGCGGAGATCCGACGCTGGCAGGAACTCCACGGGATCCTCGTCACGCCGTGGGCCTTCACGGAGATGCGGCACGAGGAGTTCATCCCGGGCGAGCTCGACGACGACGAAGACGCCGATGAATGAGGTCGGCGAGGGGCCCTCGCCCGGCAGTCCGCTCGCCCGCCTTGAAGCCGCGCGGGTCGAGGTGGCACGATTGGAGCGCGAGGTCGCCTCGGCGTCGTGCGCCGAGGTCGGTCACCGCTGGCGCTTCGTTGGCGGGTGCGCCTACGACTGCGAGACCCCTGGTTGCTCCTTCGCCGTCCACGAGTGCTCCGTCTGCGGCGATTGCGACTATGACGACAACGAAGAGGCGCCAAAGGTGCGCGCTCAATGCGAGGCGTTCGGCCATGGAAACTGATGTGCAGGACGACGAGGCGCCCTCGCCCGGCAGCCCGCTCGCTGTCATGCGCGGCTGCCGCTGTCCGATAATCGACAACGCTCACGGCGCCGGCCCAGGCGCCTCGGGCGAGTTCTGGATCTCCGAGAGCTGCCCGCTGCACGGCCGGGCTGCTCCGCAGGCGCCGCCGTGCTCGCCGGCCGAATGATGGAAGCTTCGATGTAGGGCCGCCTCGCGCGGCCCTTTTTGCGTGTGGACGGCACGCGATCAGGCAATAGCGAATCACCCGCGCCTGTGCTTTGTTCTTGTTTCGTTCACATCCGACCGTAGGTCAATGACGAGGAGGAGCCCGATGCATCTGCGCCATGTCCCCGATCGCGAGCTGACGCTGAGCCCGGCCGAGTTCGTGCCGAGCGAGGGCTCGCCGGTTTCGTTGGAAGATCAGAGGGCCGAATGGGTGCGCCAGCGCGCCCGCGAGGCAGGCTTCCGCTTCACTCACGACGAGACGACCGGCTGGCAGCTCGCCGAGCCGGCCGAGATCGTCGAGCACGTCGACGGATTCGTCACGCTGCGCCAGTGGATCACCGGCCCTCCGCTGCGCTTGATCCCGATGCTGAACAGCCGGCCGCCGGAGCGCGCCGCTTCGACCGACGAGCCCGCGCTGGCGTCGACCGACCTCGAGCCGGGACCGGCCTGGCTGCATCTCGAAAGCGGCGCACGCGTGCTCCTGCGGGACGCGATCCCGGCGCGCACGCCGTCCGCGCGTCGGGCGCCGAACGGCGAGCCCGCCTTCGTCGTGCAGGGCGAGCCCGAGATCGAGCGCGACGGCGACGAATGGCGCCTCGTCGTGCGGATCTCCCCCTTCACCTCACCCGGCCCTGCCGGCATCTGATCAGGAGTTCGAACATGCCCACGAAGACGGTCTACATGGCGCAGGGGTTCGAGAAGAAGGGCAAGGGCTTCCGTCCCGGCACGCCCTTCCCGTTCAAGACGGCCGACGACGCGCGCCGACGCGCCGAGCGCGGCCGGGACAACTTTAATGGAAAGATCGTCGGCTTCATCGCGCTGCAGATGGACGTCGACGACGAGAGCGGTGACGTCCAGAGCGAGCCGATCCTCCTCGCGAAGTTCGGCGAGCTGCCGAAGGAGTTCTCCGACGATTGAAGCGGCCGACGACTTTTTCCAGGGAGACGACCGCGGGCCCGGCCGTGCGGAGATGCGCGCCGGGCCTTTCCGCGCCTAGCCGAACGTGCTTCTATGAGAACGAACCGGGCACACTCCCATCGTCACAAATCGGCATACAAATCAACATACATCGGCCGTTCGGACGGCGCTCCTCTGCCGCATCAAAGCCCTGCGAAGTTTGGATTTTGAGCTTCGGGCGCCGGCGGGTTCCAATCCGGCCCGGGGAGCCAAGTTTCCTTCACCCACATCGCCGTGATGTCTTGTTCTGCCGGCACCTTGCCGTGGGTTGATTGTTCTCTTCCGTCCGCCACGAACGCATCGCCTCTCCTTGCCGAGGGGCCGGGTCGCCAATAGGTTTGCGGGCAGTCGCTTCCATCCCGAGTCGCCGCCCATGTCCCGCTACAATTCCGTTCTCGACGCCATCGGGAACACGCCGCTGATCCGCCTGCATCGCGCCTCGGAGGAGACCGGCTGCGAGATCTACGGCAAGGCGGAGTTCATGAATCCCGGCCAGTCGGTCAAAGACCGCGCGGGCCTCTTCATCATCCGCGACGCCGAGGAGAAGGGCCTCCTGGAGCCCGGCGGCATCATCGTCGAGGGCACGGCGGGCAACACCGGCATCGGCCTCTCGCTCGTCGCCAACGCCCTCGGCTACCGCACCGTGATCGTCATCCCGGAGACGCAGAGCGAGGAGAAGAAGGACGCGCTGCGCCTCATGGGCGCCGAGCTCGTCGAGGTGCCCGCCGTCCCCTATCGCGACCCGAACAACTACGTGAAGCTCTCCGGCCGCCTCGCCGCCCAGCTCGCCGCGACCCATCCCCAGGGCGCCGTCTGGGCCAACCAGTTCGACAACCTCGCCAACCGCGACGGCCACGTCGTCACGACGGCCGAGGAAATCTGGCAGCAGACCGGCGGCGAGGTCGACGGCTTCATCTGCGCGGTCGGCACCGGCGGCACGCTCGCCGGCACCGCCATGGGCCTCAAGCGCCATTCGGGCCACATCAAGATCGGCATCGCCGACCCCATGGGCGCCGCGCTCTACAGCTTCTACACCACCGGCGAGCTGAAGTCGGAAGGCTCCTCGATCACCGAAGGCATCGGCCAGGGCCGGATCACCGCCAACCTCGAAGGCTTCGAGCCCGACTTCGCCTACCAGATCCCGGACGAGGAAGCGGTGCGCATCGTCTTCGACCTCGTGGGGAGCGAGGGCCTCTGCCTCGGCGGCTCGTCGGGCGTCAACATCGCCGGGGCGATCCGCATGGCGCGCGAGATGGGACCCGGCCACACCATCGTGACCATCCTCTGCGACTACGGCAACCGCTACCAGTCGAAGCTCTTCAACCCCGACTTCCTGCGCTCCAAGAACCTGCCCGTTCCCGACTGGATCGGCCGGACGCCGCAGTTCGACGTGCCCTTCGAGACGGCGGCGGGCTGACGCCATGGGCGGCACCGAAGCGCTGTTTCGCGACGACAGCTATCTGTCCACGCTCGAGGCCGAGCTCCTCCGCGTCGAGCCGGACGGCGGCCTCGTCTTCGATCGCACCAACTTCTACGCCACCGCCGGCGGCCAGCCCGGCGACACCGGTACCGTCGAGCTGCCGGACGGGCGCCACATCGCGATCGTCGACACCGTCTGGTCGCCGGACAAGCGCGACGTCGTGATGAAACCGGGAAGCTCCGCGGACCTGCCCGAACCCGGCGAGACGCTCGTCCTCCACCTCGACTGGGCGCGACGCTACAGGCTGATGCGCATGCACACCGCCTGCCATCTCCTGTCGGTGGTCTGCCCGTATCCGATCACCGGCGCCTCGGTGGGCGAGGAGGAAAGCCGCGTCGACTTCGACATCCCCGAGTCCGCCGCCGACAAGGCCGCGATCACCGCCGCGCTGATGGAGCTGGTGAACGCCAACCATCCGATCGCCATCCGCTGGATCGCCGAGGACGAACTCGACGCCGACCCCGGTCTGGTCAAGTCCAAGAACGTCAAGCCGCCGCGCGGCTCCGGCCGCATCCGCCTCGTCACGATCGGCGAGGATTCCAGCATCGACGCCCAGCCCTGCGGCGGCACGCACGTCTCCGAAACGCAGGAGGTCGGCGAGATCCACATCGGCAAGATCGAAAAGAAGGGGCGCGAGAACCGCCGCTTCCGCATCCGCTTCGGCCCCCTGCCGCCCGCCTGACGCGAACCGCCATGACCCAGAACCCCTTCCTGATCTCGCCCGCGGACCTCGCCGCGAACCTCCACCGCGACGGCCTCTCCGTGGTCGACGCCTCCTGGTACCTGCCCGCGCAGAAGCGCTTCGCGCGGCCCGAATTCGAGGCCGCCCACGTGCCCGGCGCGGTCTTCTTCGATCAGGACGCGGTGGTCGATCCCGTCTCCGAGCAGCCGCACGCCTTTCCGCCGGCCGACGTCTTCGCCGCCGCCGCCGGTGCGCTCGGAATCCGGGAGACCGACACGATCGTCGTCTATGACGGCCTCGGCCTCTTTTCCGCGCCGCGCGTCTGGTGGCTGTTCCGGGCCTTCGGGGCCCGCGACGTCCGCGTCCTCGACGGCGGCTTCCCGGCCTGGACGGCCGCGGGCCTCCAGGTCGAGACGGGTCCGGCCGAGCCGCGCGAGCCCGTCAGCTTCGAAGCGCGGCTCGACGCCGCCGTCCTGGCCGACGCGGACGCGGTGGCGGCCGCGTCCGGCGACGGCTCGGCGCAGATCGTCGATGCCCGTGCCGCCGACCGCTTCCGCGGCGAGGTGCCCGAGCCCCGCGCCGGCATTCGCGCCGGCCACATCCCCGGCTCGCGCAACCTGCCCTTCGGCCTGCTGGCGCAGGATGGCCGCCTCAGGTCGCCGGACGAGATCCGCCGCGCCTTCGAAGCCGCGGGCGTCGATCCGGACGGCCCGGTGATCACGAGCTGCGGCTCGGGCGTCACCGCGGCCGTCCTGACGCTCGCGCTGGAGTCGATCGGCAACCGGTCGACCCGCCTCTACGACGGCTCCTGGACCGAATGGGGCGGCTCGAACCGCCCGATCGAGACGGGACCCGCCCGGGAGGCTGCGGGTTCCGCGCCATGACCGGTCTTCTGCGCGCCGTCGTGACCACCCTTGCCATGGAGGAGCGCCCGCCGGGCGAAGGCGCCCCCTGGCCTCCAGAGGCCGACGACGCCGTCGTCCGGGCCGAGCCGCAGATCCCGATCGAGCGCTACCGCGCGCTTTACGACGCGGTCGGGCACGAGCATCACTGGACCTCCCGCATCCTGCCCGACGAGCGCCTCGCTTCCGAGATCCACGCGCCGGAGATCGCGGTCTACACCCTGACGCTCCGCGGCGAGACAGCCGGCTGGTTCGAGATCGAGACGCATCGGCATGATCGGCGCGCCCGCATCGTCCACTTCGCGATGATGCCGAGGTTTCGCGGCCGGCACCTGGCCGGTCCCTTGCTGGACCGCGCCATTCGCCTCGGCTTCTCCGACGGCATCGCCACGCTGATCATCGAGACCAACACGCTCGACCATCCCGCCGCCCTTCAGCTCTACCGGGCGCACGGTTTCCGGGAGATCGCCCGGCGCGACGTGCTGACGCCGCACATCTCGGCCTACAAGTCGCAGACCGCCTGAAGGCTCTCGCGCTCCGTCCTGGGATCGACATGGAAAGCGGCGACACGGTAGGCTCGCGCAACCTGCCGAGCCGCCGGAGACATCAGCCCATGGCCGACCGCCCGATCCACGCGTCCTTGGTTTCCCGCCGCGGCTTCCTGGCCGGTGCCGCAGCGCTCGGCGCCGCCACGGCGCTGCACCCCTGGTCGGCGCGCGCGGACGGGCGGCGCGCCCACCTGCGGCTGATGGAGACCACCGATCTCCACGTCTACGTCCTTCCCTACGACTATTATGCCGACAAGCCGCTCGACACCGCCGGCCTCGCCCGCACTGCGGCCGTCGTCGAGGAGATCCGGCGCGAGGCGAAGAACGCCTTCCTGTTCGACAATGGCGACTTCCTCCAGGGCAACCCGATGGGCGACTACATCGCCTACGAACGCGGCATGAAGGAGGGCGACGTCCACCCGGTCGTCGCGGCGATGAACGTCCTCGGCTACGACGCGGGAGCCCTCGGCAATCACGAGTTCAACTACGGCCTGGAGTTCATGGAGCGCACGCTCGCCGGCGTCCGCCATCCGGTCGTCTGCGCCAATCTCGCCAAGGGTGCCCTCGCCGCCCGGCCCGAAGACGACGCGCGCTTCGTGCCGCCCTACGTGATCCTCGACCGCGAGCTGACGCTCGGCGATGGCTCGAAGCGAGCGATCCGCCTCGGCGTCATCGGCTTCGTCACTCCGCAGATCATGGTCTGGGACGCGGCGCATTTGACCGGCAGGGCCGCGACGCGCGAGATCGTCGACGCCGCCCGCGCGCTCGTGCCCCGCCTCAAGGCCGAGGGCGCCGACATCGTGCTCGCCCTGTCGCATTCCGGCATTGCCGCCGAGGGCGAGGGCGCGAGCGAGAACGCCTCGCTGCAGCTCGCGGCCGTCGAGGGCATCGACGTCGTCTTCACAGGTCACCAGCACCTGCAGTTTCCCGGCAAGGACTTCGAGGCGATCGCCGGCGTCGATGCCGAGGCAGGGCGCCTTGCCGGTAAGCCCGCGGTGATGCCTGGCTTCTGGGGCTCGCATCTCGGCGTGGTCGATCTCGACCTGGAGCACGACGGCACGGGCTGGCGGATCGTGCAGTCGGCGGTGGAGCTGCGCCCGATCTCGGAGCGCGGCGACGACGGCGTGAAGCCGCTGGTGACGAGCGACGAGCGCGTGCGCGCCTCGGTCCAGGCAGAACACGAGGCGACGCTCGCCTATGTGCGCCGCCCGGTCGGCGAGACCGCGGCGCCGCTCTTTTCCTATTTCGCCCTCGTCGCCGACGACCCGTCCGTCCAGATCGTCAACCAGGCGCAGAGCTGGTACCTGAAGGACATCCTCGCCGCTTCGGAGCACGCCTCGCTTCCGCTGCTCTCGGCCGCCGCGCCCTTCAAGTCGGGCGGACGCAACGGGCCGGACTACTACACCGACATTCCCGCCGGCCCGGTCGCGATCCGCAACGTGGCGGACCTCTACCTCTACCCGAACACGCTGCGGGCGGTGCGCATAAGCGGTGCCGAAGTGAAGGAATGGCTGGAGATGTCGGCCGGCATCTTCAATCGCATCGAGCCGGGCAAGCCCGACCAGCCGCTGATCGCCGCGGATTTCCCGTCCTACAATTTCGACGTCATCGACGGCGTGACCTACGCGATCGACGTGACGCAGCCCGCCAAGTACACGGCGAAGGGCGCGATCGCCGACGCGAGCGCCAGCCGCATCCGCGACCTCGCCTATGACGGCCGGCCGATCGACCCGGAACAGCTCTTCATCGTCGCCACGAACAACTACCGGGCCGGCGGCGGCGGCAACTTTCCCGGCCTCTCAGAGGACAAGATCGTCTTCGTCGCGCCGGATGCCAACCGCGACGTGCTGGTGCGCTACATCATCGACGAGAACACCATCAATCCGTCGGCGGACAACAACTGGCGCTTCGCTCCGGCCGGGGGAAGCCGCGTGACCTTCCGCACCGGCCCGGGCGCGGCCCGCCATCTCTCGGCGCTGACGCAGCTCGAGGCCGAGCCCGGCGACACGGACGCCGAAGGCTACCTCGTCTTCCGCATGACGCTTTGATGTCGCAGGCCCTTTCAGCGGTGGCTGGGCGTTTCATCCCCTCGCCGCCTGTTCTATTGCTGGCCGCCCGATCGTCCTGCCGCGAGCCCCATCCTTGAAGATCCGCATCCTCCTCGTCGTCATCCCGCTGCTCGCCCTCGGCGCCGCGGGGCTCTGGTTCGCCGGCCCGCGCGAGCCGGCCGACCCGACGATCCGCTTCGAGGCGAGCGCGATCGGCGAGGATCCCGACGCTTATCTCGCGCGAACGGAAGCGGACGTTGCGAACCTGCGCCCGGACGCGGCGAAGGAGATCGTCTGGGCCTATCCGGAATCGCGCGCCAGGACGCCGCTCGCCATCGTCTACGTCCACGGCTTCGGTGGCTCGAAGAGCGAGACGCGGCCGCTCGCCGACGACGTGGCGAAGGCGATGGGCGCCAACCTCTACTACGCGCGCCTGACCGGCCACGGGCAGGACCGATCCGCCCTCGCCTCCGCCAGGGTCAACGATTGGCTCAACGATCTTGCCGAGGCGCTGGCTGTCGGCCACGCGATCGGCAACGAGGTCGTCGTGGTGGGACACTCGACGGGCGGAACGCTCGTCGCCTATGCCGCGACGCGGCCGGAGCTGCGCGACCGCATGAACGCCGTCGTCCTGCTGTCCCCGAATTTCGGCGCCGCCGACTCCCGCGCCTGGATGCTCGACCTGCCCTGGGCGCGCGAGCTCATGCCCTATGTCGAGAACCCGACGGTCGACATCGACCCGCGCGGCGACGCGGACAACGCCGTTCCCACCGCCGCGCTGCTGCCGATGGCCGCCCTCGTGCGGGCTGCGCGCGGCACCGACTACGCCGCAGCGACCCTTCCGGCACTCGTGTTTTATGCGCCGAACGACCGCATCGTCGTGTCGGCGAAGGCACGCGAGCTCATGACGCGCTGGGCGGGTCCGCACCGGCTGATCGAGATCGCCGACAGCGGCGATCCGCTCCAGCACATCCTGGCGGGCGATGCGCGCTCGCCGCAGACGACGGCCGGCATCGCCGAGCGCATCGTCTACTGGCTCCGCTCGCTTCAGCTCTGAAGGCTGGCGAGCCGCGAGGGCTTGGCGTCGCGGCTGAACAGGTAGGCCGACAGCCCGGCGAGAAGCAGGGCGACGTAGAACAGGAAGACGACGCGATAGGCGGCGTCCTGCGAGCCGGCGCTCGCCGCGAGATCGAAGACCCCGCCCGAGGCGAGCTGCACGACACCCGAGCCGCCGATCGAAAAGAAGTTCATGAGCGTCACGCCCCGCCCGACGAGGTGCGGCGGCATGAAGCCGCGGGCATGCGCCATGATCAACGAGTAGTTCGTGCCCGCGAAGGCCGCGAGGACCAGGAGAACGGAGGCTGCCGAGGAGGAGCCGACGCCGAACGCCGCCAGCGCAGCGAGGCAGGATGCGGTGAGGCCGGAGCCGACCACGACGATCCACTTGCGCGTATCGAAGACGTTGTCGAGCGGGCCGTGGACGATCGAGCCGATGATGAGGCCGAGCGCCATGAAGAAGGTCACCTCGCCGATCTCCGGCGTCGAGAAGCCGTGGACGTCCTCGAGAAACGGCCCGGCCCAGAGCCCGCGCAGGTTCGAGGCCGGCGCGTAGGCGACCGCCGCCATCGCCATCAGCGGCCAGAGCGCGCGCAGGCGGAGGATGTCCTTCAGCGAGCCCCGGCTCGCGCCCTGGCCGGCCGGCGCCGCGGGATCGCGGGCGAGCAGGAAGACGGCGAGCGCCGCCAGGAGCGTGATCGCCGCCAGCCCCAGCATCACCCAGCGCCAGCCGAAGACCGTCACTGCTGCGGCGAGCGGCGCCGAGCCGGCGACGCCGCCCATCAGCCCGAAGGCGACGAACCAGGACGACAGGAGCGCGAACCGCCGCGGCGGGAAGCTGCGCGCGAAGATCACGAGGCTCGCCATCAGGACGGCCGAGCAGCCGACGCCGATCAGCCCCATGGCGAGAAACAGTGCCGAGGGACCCGTCGCCCCCGCCATCACGAGGCTGCCGAGCACAGCGACGAGCAGCGTCGCGCTCGCCGTCAGCCGCGGGCCCAGCCGGTCGAGCGCCGCGCCGACCGGAAACTGCACCAGCGCGAAGGCGAGGAACCAGACGCTCGCCGCCGTCGAGAGCTGCGCTTCCGACAGGCCCAGCTCCGCGCGAAGATCGGGCGCCAGCACCGCGAGGAACGAGCGGAAGAACTGCGACAGGACATAGGCGAGCGCGAGCGCGGCGATACCGACCATGAAGACGGCGCCCCCTCGCCCGTCACGCCGCGTCGAGGCGGCGTCAGTCGAGATAAAGGGAACGGCGTCCTTCGGCCAGGGCCTGCGAGCGCGTCAGCCCGACGTCGCGCAGCTGCTCGTCCGACAGGTCGAGGAGCGCGCGGCGGCTGCGGCGCAGCGCCGTGTCGTGGCGGAACCAGTCGATCGCCAGAGCCAGGAGGGTCATGCCTCGCGCGAGCTCGACGTGCCACGGCAGCGCGCGGCTCTTGCCGCGCAGGGCTGCCCGGGTGACATTCGCGATTGTACCGCTTGCGTGACCGAGCGCGCTCATATTGAATCCCTTCCTCTCTCCGCCTAGCAGGTACAATCCATAAGATTGACACCTACACAGTGACAAGTTAGGGAATTGTCACGATGACAAGTTTCCGGCCCGAACCCATCGAGGGGGACAGCCCCTATTATTCGCGCCTCGCCGACGCCTTCGAGGTGGCGGTCGCCGACGGGCGGCTGGAGCCGGGCGCCAAGCTGCCGCCGCAGCGCAACCTCGCCTTCGATCTCGGCGTCACCGTCGGCACGGTCGGCCGCGCCTACGCACTTCTTCGCGAGCGCGGCCTCGTCAGCGGCGAGATCGGCCGCGGCACCTACGTCCTCGACCATGCCCGAGCCGGCGCCGACCAGCCAACCGACAGCTTCACCCTCGCCTTCAACGGCACCCGCCACGTCGAGGCGCCGCTCGGCAAGCTGCGCTTCGACACGACGGCCGCGCCGGACGTCGATCAGGGTCCAATCATCGGCGAAACCCTGTCGGCCATCGCCCGCGAGATGCCGCTGGAGGTCGCGAGCTATTCGCGCACCACCCCCGCCTCCTGGCTGCAGGCCGGCGCGCGCTGGCTGTCGCGCAATGATTGGATCCCTGCGGAAGAGGACATTGTCGCGACGCAGGGCGCCACCGCCGCCGCCTTGTCCGTCATCACCGCCATGTCGGCGCCGGGCGACAGGATCGTCTTCGAGAACCTCACCTACAGCTTCATGGCCCGCAGCGCCCGCCTCGCCGGCCGCCGCACGGTCGGCGTCGAGCTCGACGCACAGGGCATGCTGCCGGACGACTTCGAGCGCGTCTGCGCCCAGCAGCACCCGAAGCTCGCCTTCCTCATGCCGACCATCCACAACCCGACGCTCGCGATCCTGTCCGAGGAGCGCCGCCGGCAGATCGCCGAGATCGCCCGCCGGCACAGCGTCTGGCTGATCGAGGACGACCTCTACGGCGGCATGTCGGACGATCCGACGCCGCTGGTCGCCGAGTTCGCGCCCGACCGCACCTTCGTCGTCGGAGGCCTGTCGAAATCGGTGGCGGCGGGCCTTCGCGGCGGCTGGGTCGCCTGCCCGCCGCACCTCGCCCAGCGCGTGAAGGTCACGCACAAGCTTCTCACCGGCGGTCTGTCCTTCGTGCTCGCGGAAGCCGGCGCGCGCCTCGTCCTGTCGGGCGCCGCCGCCGAGCTGCGCGCCCGCTCGATCGCCGAGATCGCCGCGCGGCAGGCGATCGTCGCGCAGGCGCTCGCCGGCCACGACTTCGCGACCCACGCCCACGCGCCCTTCATCTGGCTGAAACTGCCCGAGCCCTGGCTGTCCGGCACCTTCAAGGCCGCCGCCGCGCAGGAAAACATCCTCGTCGACGACGAGGACGAGTACAAGCCGGAGCGCATGGAGCGCAGCTATCACCGCGCCCGCATGTCCTATTCTTCAGGCGACCGCCAGAGCATCGCCGCCGGCTTCGCCCAACTCCGCCGCCTCCTCGACAGCGGCGTCGCGGGGTACGACGGCGAGGCCTGACGCCTCAGATCAGGAGATCGGCGACGATCGGATCGCTGGTGATGTCCTGATAGCGGATGCCCTCCGCCGCGAAGCGCCCGAGCAGCACGTCGAAGTTCGCCGGCGACGACGTCTCGATGCCGAGCAGGATCGAGCCGAAATCCCGCGCCGACTTCTTCAGGTACTCGAAGCGCGCGACGTCGTCGTCCGGACCGAGCAGTCCGAGGAACGACTTCAACGCGCCGGGCCGCTGCGGCAGGCGCAGGATGAAGTACTTCTTCTTGCCCGCGAAGCGCAGCGCCCGCTCCTTCACGTCCGGCAGGCGCTCGAAGTCGAAGTTGCCCCCCGACACCACGCAGACCACCGTGCGCCCGCGCACCGCCTCGCCGATGTCGGCGAGCGCATCGACGGTCAGCGCCCCCGCCGGCTCCAGGACGATGCCCTCGGTGTTCAGCATCTCCAGCATGGTGCCGCAGAGCCGCCCTTCCGGCACCAGCACCACGTCTTCGGGGCTCGCGCTGCCTTTGAGGATCTCGAAGGGCAGCGCCCCGATCTCCGCCACCGCCGCCCCGTCCACGAAGCCGTCGATCTGCGGCAGCCGCACGACGCGCCCCTCGGTCAGGCTGGTGCGAAGGCTCGGCGCCCCCATCGGCTCGACGAAGCGGATCTCCGGCGACGCCCCCCCGTCGAACCAGCGCACCAGCCCCGAGGCGAGCCCGCCGCCGCCCACGGGAAGCACCAGCATGTCCGGCCTCGCCCCGCCCATCTGCCGCTCGATCTCCAGCCCGACGCTCGCCTGGCCTTCGACGATGTCGACGTGGTCGAAGGGCGGCACCAGCGCCGCCCCCTCGTCGCGTGAGAAGGCCTTGGCGGCGGCGTAGCAGTCGTCGAAGAAGTCGCCGACGAGCACGATCTCGATCGCCTCGCCGCCGAAGGTGCGCGTCTTCTCGATCTTCTGCAGCGGCGTCGTCACGGGCATGTAGACCCGCCCCTTCAGCCCGAAGTGCCGGCAGGCGAAGGCGAAGCCCTGCGCGTGGTTGCCGGCGGAGGCGCAGACGAAGTGCGTCGCCGCCTCCCCCTCCTCGATGCGCTTCCTCATGAAGTTGAAGGCGCCGCGGATCTTGTAGGAGCGGACCGGCGTCAGGTCCTCGCGCTTGAGGAATACGCGCGCTCCGTACTTCTTCGACAGGTGCTCGTTGAGCTGAAGCGGCGTTTCGGGAAATAGCTGGCGGAGCGCGTATTCGCCGGCGGCGACGCGGGAGCGGAAGGCGAGATCGGACATCGGGATCGGTCTTGATCAGGGCGCGCCGGCGTGTGTGCCGGTCCGCGCGGAAAACATCGGTCGCATCTTGCCAAAACGGCGCCGGCCCGATTCGTCTCGATCGGGAAGCGCCGTGCCGGTCGCGTGAAGATGATCGGAGAAGCGAATTTGCTCCCGCCGGGCCTCAGGCGCCGGCGCTGATAATGGGACGCGCGGCTCCGCCGAACGACATGATGCCAGCCATCGCACGCCCTTCCCGTTCTCGCGGTTGCGGATCAGGCCGCCGTCATCGGCGAAGTCGGGCGGTTTGTCAAAGGTACCAGGCCATCGACGTCGATGGGCGGCGAGGCCGGTCGTCCAGAACATGCAACCCGTGTCATTCGAAAAAGCTAATCGAGCCGCCCCGAAGAGCCAAGTCGAGGCGGATGATCTGCGGGAGGACGCCGCCCGCCTCGTTGCTGAGGTCGCAGTTCCTCATGATCGATGCGAAAAATGTACGGAATCGTGCAAGCGGTCCCGATGATCCACGGCCGATCTAGCGGAATGTCGCCTGGGTCGAAGACGTTGAAACCGACCGGAACATCATATCTGCAGACCACAGCCAGATGACGCTCTCCGGCTCCCCATGTCACGTGGCGGCTTTCACAAACCTTCGCGCGAAGGATATGCTCCGGCGTTACGATCCCGACTTTAACTTGGGATCCGTACCGCGCTTCGAAATCCTCACGTGATGATGGAAATTCCGCATACGAGCCGGCCATGGCGTAGAGTTCGACCGCTCCGTGGAGTTGCTGTCCGCTTTCCATACGCAGCACGTCGAATTTGACGGTATAAACTTGGCCTGCAAGCGAATTCTTGGTCCTATCGGGCGGACGCAAATCAATGATCCGGCCGATAAAGACGCTATCGGCAGCAGCACGATCGGCACGCGAGAGATGATTCGGCGGATTACAAGCCGACGCAGCCGGACAATAGATCGCGACTATTAGATATACGAGAATACCCTTCATCCTGGATTACGCCTATGAGTCCGATTTGCAAAAAATACTTAAGACGACTGCCGCCCTAAGTTTCTCGGCCGGAAATCCCTCATGCTCCGGTTGATGTGACTGTCGGCCATCGCGTAGGGGCGCGAAGATCATTGCACTTTCATCTCATCTGGGACCAGAATCGGCCTGCTGGAGATCGTGCGCCGCACCATCCCGCGTTGATCTTCCAGCCACATGCTCATCGCGTTGAACTTTTCCACGCCCCAGCCATCAGCTTTATCGTCCGCATCGCCGCCGGCCCGATCGGATGGGCGCGAATGATCACCGGGATCGTTCGAGGGGGCCGGCGGGCGAGGTCCGGTGCGGCTTGCTTCTTCCGGAGGAGCGGGCGGCCGGGCGGCGCGACGCGCGAGGAGCGGTGCGGGCCGTAACGGTCCGCGCCGTGGAGTATCCCCGAAGGCAGACCCGGGACCCGGTTGGGACAGACCCGAACTCGGGAGGACGCCGCCAGAGACGGGTGAAGCCGCCCGTGTTCCGGCTCCGACGCGCGCGGTGCGGGGTGGCCCCGTACTGGAAAAGCGACGCAGTCCCTCGCGGTGGGCGCCGCAGGCGGACCCTTTCTGACGCATCGCATACGTCGCAGGTTCGGCCTGCGGCGCCCCCAGGCCCTCCATCCAGGAGGCACCGCA